>CALWSN010000081.1 GCA_944384215.1 uncultured Clostridia bacterium
TTTTTAATATAATTTAACTTATACCATATATTTTATGATTATTAGTTAGGTTTTTAATAAAAATATAGGAGGTAATTTTTAATTGATTAGTAATAAAGTTATAAAGAAGGTTATAGATGATTTAAAAGTTATAAGTAAGGTTGATTTGTGTGTAGCAAATATAAAAGGGGAGATATGTGCTACAACATTTAAACCAGATAACATTTCAAAAAATTATATTATAGATTTTTTTAACTCTATGGCAGAAATGCAAGCAATAGGGGAATATAATTTTTTTAAAGTAACTGATGATATATCTTCTAATTATGTTGTTATAACAAAAGGTACATCTGAAGATTGTTATATGATTGGTAAAATATGTGTTAGCCAATTAAAAAATCTTATAGTAGCTTATAGAGAAAGACTAGATGAAAACAGCTTTATACAAAATTTATTATTGGATAATATGCTTTTAGTTGATATATATAACCGTGCTAAAAAGCTAGATATAGAAAACAATGTTAATAGAGTTGTTATGATTATTAAAACTTATGACGATAAAGATAGTAGCTCTTTAGAAATGATAAAACATATATTTGCAGAAAATGACAGAGATTATATAACTGCTATTGATGAAAAAAGTATTATAATAATAAAAGATATAGGCCAAGATATTTGCTATAAAGAAGTAGAAAAAGTAGCTAATATTTTAGTAGATATGTTTAACACAGAGATTATGGTTAAAGCAAAAGTTGCTTATGGTACTATTGTAAATGATTTAAAACATATATCTAAATCTTATAAAGAGGCTAAAATGTCTATGGACGTAGGAGATATATTTTATAATGAAAGAAATATTATAGGGTATAATACTCTTGGTATAGGTAGATTAATATATCAATTGCCAGTAAATCTTTGTAAAATGTTTATGAATGAAATTTTTAAAGAAAATTTACCAGATACATTTGATGAAGAAACTATTACTACCATACATAAGTTTTTTGAAAATAGCTTAAATATATCAGAAACTGCAAGAAAGCTATATATACATAGAAACACTCTTGTATATAGATTAGAAAAAATAGAAAAAACAACAGGCCTTGATATAAGAATTTTTGATGATGCTTTAACTTTTAAGCTTGCTTTAATGGTTGTAAACTATATGAAATATGTAGATAACAAATAAGAGGTTATTATGAATATAATATTATTTTTTGTATGCTTAATAGCTTGTATAATAGGAGCTATTAGCGGTATAGGTGGAGGTATAATAATAAAACCAGTTATAGATAGTTTAGGTATTATGAATATATCTACCTTAAGCTTTTTATCTGGTTGTACTGTTTTATCTATGTCTATTGTATCTCTTTATAGAAATAGAAAACAAAATATAAAATTAAATATTATTATACCTATATTTCTTGGTATAGGTGCAAGTATAGGTGGCATAATAGGTAAACAAATATTTGATATAGCAGCTAAAAACTTTGAAAATAGTATAGTAGAGATTGTCCAATCTATTTTACTTTTTATAATAAATATTTTTATTTTATTATATATGTTTATAAAAGATACATTAAAATCTAAAAGTATTAAGTCTAAAATTATAACTATAATATTAGGTTGTTTACTTGGTGTTATATCCTCATTTTTAGGTATAGGTGGAGGACCTTTAAATATTGCTGTTATATATTATTTTTATTCTTTAGATGCTAAACAAACTGCCTTATCTTCTTTGATTGTTGTATTTTTTTCTCAATTATCTAGCTTATTTTTAACACTTTATGTAGGAGTTCCTAATTTTGAATATAGTATACTTATTCTTATGTGTTTAGGTGGTATTTTTGGTGCTTTAATAGGTAGTAAAATAGCTAAAAGAATAGATAATAATAAAACTGAAAAATTTTTTATAATTGTTTTAATGATTTTAATATTTATAAATATTTATAACATAATAAAATTTTTATAAAAGGGCTAAAAATTTCTTTAGCTCTTTTTTTATAAAATTAAAAAAGTATTTATAAAATATAATATACAAAGCATACAAAAAAATATATAAAATTTAATCTATTATTACTATTGAAAATTTAAAATAAAGGTATATAATAATTATAAAATGTAATGGATTACATTTTTATAAAATTTAAATAGGAGGTTTAAAATGAGCACTATTAAAGACGTTGCTAATCTTGCAAATGTTTCTGTTGCTACTGTTTCTAGAGTGTTAAACAATGAAAATAATGTAAAAGAAAAAACTAAAGAAAAAGTGCTAAAAGCTGTAAAAGAATTAAACTATACTCCAAACTTACTTGCAAGAAACTTAAGACATTCAAACACTAAATGTGTACTTGTTTTATTGCCGACTATATCTAATCAATTTTACTCTACAATAATTAAAGGGATAAACAGTATTGTAGAAAAAGAAGGCTATAATCTTATGATATCTATTACAGACTTAGATAGAAAAAGAGAAGAGGCTTATATAGAATTGCTAAAAACAAAAAGAGTTGATGGTATTATTTTATTTGCTCCACAAATATCTAAAAAGAAGTTAAATAGTATAGCCCAAAACTATCCTATAATACAATGTAGTGAATATCTTGAAAATACAGAAACTACAATAGTTACTATTGACAATAAAAAAGCTGGTTTTGACGCTACTAATTATTTAATAAGTTTAGGTCATAAAAATATAGCTATATTTACAAGCCAAAAACCATACACATCAGCTATACTTAGAGAAAAAGGATATAGAGAAGCCTTAAAAAAACACAAAATAAAAATAGATGAAAATAATATAATAAAAACAGATTATGACTACAAAGTTACTATGGAAGAAACAGAAAAGTTGTTAAAAAGAGAAAATCCTCCCACAGCTATATTTACATTGTCAGATAGTATGGCTATTGGTGTTATAAAAGCTATAAAAAAACAAGGGAAGGTTGTAGGTAAAGATATAGATGTTATAGGCTTTGATGACACTATTATATCTAAAATATCTGACCCAGATATAACAACTATTTCTCAACCAAGATTTAAAATGGGGCAGTTAGCTATGAAATCTATATTAGAAAAAATAAATGATAATAGTTCACCTAATAAATTTATAACTTTAGAGCATAACCTTGTAGTAAGAAATTCTACAAGATTAAATTTATATAAATAATAAAGGAGATATTAAAATGGAAAGAGTAGTAAAAGTAGGAATTATTGGTTGTGGTGGTATTGCAAATGGTAAACATATGCCTTCATTAAAAAAATTAAAAAACGTAGAACTAGTTGCTTTTTGTGACATTATACTAGAAAGAGCAGAAAAAGCTGCCAAACAATATGGCGTTGAAGGTGCTAAAGTTTATGCAGATTATAAAGAGCTTTTAAAAGATAAAGAAATAGAAGTAGTACATATTTGTACGCCTAACCGTTCACACAGTTTTATTACAATAGATTCTTTAGAAGCAGGTAAAAATGTTATGTGTGAAAAACCTATGGCTAAAACAACTAAAGAAGCTATGGATATGATAGATGCAGCTAAAAGAACTGGTAAAAAACTTACTATTGGCTATCAAAATAGATATAGACCAGATAGTACATACTTAAAAAGAGCTTGTGAAAACCAAGACCTTGGTGAAATTTATTATGCAAAAGCTCACGCTATTAGAAGAAGAGCTGTTCCTACTTGGGGTGTATTTTTAAATGAAGAAGAGCAAGGTGGCGGGCCATTAATTGATATTGGTACTCACGCTTTAGATTTAACCCTTTGGATGATGAATAATTACAAACCTAAAATGGTTGTTGGTAGTGTTTATAAAAAGTTAGGTAACCAAACAGAAACAGGCAATGCTTGGGGTGACTGGAACCCAGATGAATATACAGTAGAAGATTCTGCTTTTGGATTTATTACTATGGAAGATGGTGCTACAATTGTTTTAGAGTCTAGCTGGGCTTTAAATAGTCTTGAAGTAGATGAAGCTAAAACTACTTTATGTGGTACTAAAGCTGGTGCAGATATGAAAGATGGACTTAGAATAAATGGCGTTAAATACAATAAGCAATATATTGAAAAACCAGATTTAAACGCTGGCGGAGTTGCTTTTTATGACGGAGAAACAGAAACACAAGCTGATAGAGAAGCAAGACTTTGGATAGATGCAGTTATTAATGACACAGAAGTTGTAGTTAAACCAGAAGAAGCTATGGTTGTTACACAAATATTAGAGGCTATTTATAAATCTGCCGAAACAGGTAAACCAGTATTTTTTAATGAATAATTTTTTAGTCTGATTTATAGAGGTGAGTATAATGCAATTAGGTATGATTAATTGGATAGATGAAGAGCATTTTAAAGAAGTATTTGATAGAGGATTATCTTATTTAGAAATATGTGTTAATGATAGAGATAAAGAGTTTTTTGAAAAACTTGATAAAACACAAGAATTATCTAAAAAATATAATATAGCTATTGCATCTATTGGTAGATGGGGTAGTGATAGAATTTTAAAAACAGGCGAATTAAGCCAGAAAGAGCTTGAAATAGAATATAAATTAATAGATGCTTGCCAAAAGCTAAATGCTCCTGTTTATGTTACTGGGTGTAACTATATAGAAGAATTTTCTTACTATGAAAATATAACTTTTGCTATAAAATATTTTGAAAAATTGATAGCATATGCAAAAGATAAAAATGTAAAAATAGCTACATATAATTGTAGATGGAACAATTTTATACATTCTGACCCAGCTTGGACTTTAGTGCACGGATATTTAAAAGATTTATATATAAAATATGATACTTCTCATTGCATTTATGATGGTGGAGATTATTTATCTGAAACTAAAAAATGGTGTAGTAGGTTTGCACACGTACATATTAAAGGTGCTTTAATAATAGATGGTAAAAGATATGACGACCCACCAGCAGGTTTAGACCAAACAGATTGGAACTCATTTATTGGTATGTTATATTCTGGTGGATACAATGGGGTATTAAGTATTGAGCCTCATTCTCCATTATGGCAAAATGAGCTTGGTAGCAAAGGCATAGATTATACTATAAGATATATTAAAAACTTTTTATTTTAAAATATAGTGAGGTGTATATTTATGGTTAAATTAGCATTACAGTTATATACAGTAAGAGAAGAATGTAGTAAAGATTTTATTAAAACCTTAGAAGATGTAGCTAACCTAGGTTTTGAAGGGGTTGAGTTTGCAGGCTTTCATAACTTAGATGCCAATACTCTTAAAAGTAATTTAGATAGGCTTAACCTAAAACCAGTAGCTAGCCATACACCTTATGAAGATATAGTTAATAAGTATGATGAGGTTATATCTTATAACAAGATAATAGGAAATAAAAATATTGTTTGTCCTTATTATAATATAAAAACTAAAGAAGATTTAGAAGAACTTACAAAAGGGCTAGAAAGTGTAGTTGATAAGTATAGAGAAAATGATATGGAATTATTTTATCATAATCACGACCACGAATTTATTCAATTTGATAATAAATATGCACTAGATATTTTAACACAAAATTTAGATAATAAATTAAATTTAGAGCTAGATACATTTTGGGTGTATGCTGCCAATGTAGATGTTATAAACTATTTAGAAAATAATAAATATGTAAAATTAATACATTTAAAAGATGGCGTAAATAAAGATACTAAAGCTTTAGGAGAAGGTAATGCTCCTATAAAAGAGGTTTTTAAAAAAGCAAAAGAATTAGGCTTAGAATGGGTTATAGTTGAAAATGATACACCTTATCCAAATGGTATTGAAGATGTTGCAAGAAGTATTAAATATATAAAAGAAAATTTATTAAATAGCTAAAAAGGAGGCTTAAAAATGAAATTAGGTGTTTTTACTTGTTTATTAGGTGATAAATCTTTAGATGAAGCATTAGCTTATTTTGCTGAAAAAGGCATACAAATGGTTGAGATTGGTTGTGGAGGTTACCCTGGTAAATCTCACGCAGACCCTGAGGTATTATTAAATGATGATAAAGCTTTAGAAGTATTTAAAAATACTATTAAAAAATATAATCTTGAAATAAGTGCTTTAAGTTGTCATGGTAACCCTGTTCACCCTCAAAAAGACATTGCACAATCTTTTGATAAGGATATAAGAAACTGTATTTTACTTGCAGAAAAGCTAGGTATTAATCAAATAAATACTTTTTCTGGTTGCCCTGGCGACCACCAAGGTGCAAAATATCCTAATTGGGTAACTTGTCCTTGGCCAGATGATTTTTTAGCTATTTTAGAGTATCAATGGAATGATGTTTTAATACCATATTGGAAAGATTTAGTTAAATTTGCCAAAGAACACGGTGTTAATAAAATTGCCTTAGAGCTTCACCCTGGTTTTAGTGTATATAATACCCACTCTTTATTAAAATTAAGAGAAGCAGTAGGCCCAGAAATAGGTGCTAACTTAGACCCTAGCCACTTAATTTGGCAAGGTATGGACCCTGTTGCTGTTATAAGAGAGCTTAAAGATGCAATATTTCACTTTCACGCAAAAGATACAAAAATTGATGTATATAATACTGCTAAAAATGGGGTTTTAGATACACAACATTATGGAGATGTTATTAATCGTTCTTGGGTATTTAGAACTGTTGGTTATGGTAATGATTATTCTAAATGGAAAGATATTATATCTAATTTACGACTTGTAGGCTATGACTATGCTATTAGCATTGAACACGAAGATAGCTTAATGAGCCAAAACGAAGGTTTAACTAAAGCAGTAGAATTTTTAAAACAAGTTATCACATTTGAAGGCACTGGCCAAATGTGGTGGGCTTAATTAATTTTAGAAAAGAGGAAGTCTTATGGCATATAAATTAGTTATAGTTGGTTATGGTGGTATTGGTGGCTGGCATCACGAAAACATTAAAGCACATATACCTAGTATAGAGGTTGTAGGAGCTTATGACGTTAGAAAAGAGATGCTTGAAAAAGCTAAAGAAAATGGAATAAAAGCATATAGTAGTCTAGATGAAGTTTTACAAGACAAAGATATAGATATTGTAACAATAGCTACACCTAATAACTTTCATAAAGATATTGCTATTAAATGTCTTAAAAGTGGTAAAAATGTTATTTGTGAAAAACCTGTAACTATGAATAAAAAAGAATTAGAAGAAATTATTCAGGTTCAAAAAGAAACTGGTAAACTATTTTCAATACATCAAAACAGAAGATGGGATAAAGATTATCATATTATTAAAAAAATATTAGAGGATAAAACTTTAAATAACCCTTACTACATAGAAAGTAGAGTGCAAGGCTCTAGAGGGCCTTTACACGGTTGGAGGGGTATAAAAGAAAATGGTGGAGGTATGCTTTATGATTGGGGCATACATTTAATAGACCAAATATTAGACTTATTCCCTAAAAATAAGGTGATAGAAATTTATGCTAATTTATTTTCTATACATTGCAAAGAGGTAGATGACAACTTTAAACTAATGATGAAATTAGATAACAATGTAAATGTACTAATTGAAGTAGCTACAAACTGTTTTATAACTCAACCTAGATGGCATATGTGTTGTGAAGATGGTACTGCTATTGTTGAAGATTGGAGCTGTAATGGTAAAATAGTTAAATTAAATAATAATCAAGAGCTAGTGTGGGATGATGTTATTGTTTATACAGAGGCAGGACCTACTAGAACTATGGCACCAAGACCAGTAGAAACAACATATGAAATAGAGCTACCTAGCGTAGACCCAAAATGGAGTAGTTTTTACCTTAATATAGTTGATGTGTTAGAAGGTAAAGCACAGCTTATTGTTAAACCAGAGCAATGTTTAAGAACTATGGAAATAATAGATTATATATTTGAGGCTAGCCAAAAAGGACAAAAAGTTAATTGTAATATATAATTAAGTTAATATAAAAAGGTTATAGGTTTTTCTATAACCTTTTTATATTATAAATATACATAATATATTATAAATATACACAAAAGAGTTGCTTTTTATAAATTTATATGATATTATATAAATAAATTTATAAAGGAGGCTTTAAAATGGATATTAATACTTTAAAACAAATGTGTTTAGATGAAATAGATAAAAATAAAGATGAAATAATAAATATAGGTAGAGAAATATATAATAACCCTGAGCTATCTTATAGAGAATTTAAAGCTACTAATATAGCAGTAGATACACTTAAAAATTTAGGACTTAATGTAGAAGAAAATATAGCAGTTACTGGCTGTAAAGCATCTATCAATGAAGATAAACAAGGGCCTAAAATTGCTATTTTAGGTGAACTTGATGCGTTATCTTGCCCTGAACATAAAGACGCTAAAGAAGGCGGTGCTATACATTGCTGTGGGCATAATGCTCAAATAGCTGGTATGCTTGGTTGTGCTATTGGCTTGATAAAATCTGGAGTTTTTAAATATTTAGATGGTAAAATTGACTTTTTAGCAGTGCCTGCTGAAGAAGGTATTGAGCTTGAATATAGAAAATATTTACAAGACAACAAAATGATAACTTATGTAGGTGGTAAACAAGAGCTTATACATAAAGGGTATTTTGATGATGTTGATATGTCTATGATGTTTCATCTTGGTAGTATAAAAGATGATAAAAAATGTATAATAAAAGGAAAATCTAATGGGTTTATTGAAAAAGGAATTACTTTTATTGGCAAGTCTGCTCATTCTGGTGGAGCTCCTCATTTAGGGATAAATGCTGGCACTATGGCTAATCTTGCTATTAATAATATAAATGCCCTTAGAGATACTTTTAAAGATGAAGACAAAGTTAGAGTGCATTATATAATAAATCACGGTGGAGATGCTGTTAATGTTGTACCTAATAAAGTTACTATGGAGGCTATGGTAAGAGCTAATAATGCTGAAGCTATGTTAGATGCTAATAAAAAGTTTAACAGATGTTTGCAAGCTGCTGCTCTTGCTATTGGTGGTAAAGTTATTATAGAAGATTTTATTGGTTATTTATCTTTAGAAACTGATGATAAGATGAATGCTTTATTTAAAAATAATCTTATAAACTTTTTAAATTTTAAAGAAGATGAAATAATAGACTTAAATGTAGGTGGTGGGTCTACTGATATGGGAGATATATCCCAAATAATGCCTTGTATACACCCTTACATAATGGGAGCTACTGGAGATTTTCATACAAAAGATTATAATATGGTAGATGAAGAAATGGGTTATGTTAACTCTGCTAAGGCTATGGCTTTAACTTTAATAGATTTATTATATGATAATGCTAAAAATGGTAAAGAGGTAATAGCTAACTTTAAACCTACATACACAATTAAAGAATATTTAAAATTTTTAGAAGAAAATAATGTAACTTATACACACGATTATATAAATGATTAAAAATAAAGGATACTATTTTTAGTATCCTTTATTTTTAATCAAAAGTTTAAATATATACTTGAAGTTTATACGGTTTTAATATATTATAAATATAGAATATTTTATTTAATATAAAATAAATATAACTTTGAAGGATATATAAATATGTTTGAAGATGACTTACTTAAAAAGATAACTGAAAAAATGCCAACTTTAAGCAAAGGGCAAAAAAGGTTAGCATCTTTTATATTAGAACATTATGACGAAGCAGCTTTTATGACTGCATCTAAATTAGGCGAAGTTGCAGGTGTTAGTGAATCTACTGTTGTAAGATTTGCATCTGAAATGGGCTTTGATGGTTACCCTAAGATGCAGACTGAACTAGAAACATTGATAAAAACTAAGCTTACTGCTGCTCAAAGAATGAGAGTTTCTGCTGAACAAATGTCTAAAAGCAATAAAGATGTTTTAACTAATATATTAGAAAAAGATACAGAGCGTATAAAATCTACTTTATCAACATTAGATAAAAAAGTTTTTGAACAATGTGTAGAAAAAATATTAAAAGCAAAAAAAGTTTATATAATAGGTGTTAGAAGTGCTAATTCTTTATCATCTTTTTTAGCTTTTTATCTTAATCTTATGATTGATAATGTAGTTTATGTAAATTCTTCGACAGCAACAGAAATTTTTGAACAAATATTTAGAATAGAAGAAGATGATGTATTGATAGGCATTAGTTTTCCTAGATATTCTAGAAGAACTATAAAAGCTATGGAATATGCTTTTTCTAAAAATGCAACAACTATTGCTATAACTGATAGCAAATATTCACCTCTTGTTAGCTTTGCTACTAATAGCCTTATTGCAAGAAGTGATATGGTATCTTTTATAGATTCTTTGGTAGCACCTTTAAGCGTTATAAATGCTTTACTTGTTGCTATTAGTGTTGCTAAAAAAGATGAAATGATAACTACTCTTGAAAAGCTAGAAAATATTTGGAGCGAATATCAAGTGTATAACTATCAACCAAGTAAAAACTTTTTTTAGGTGAATAATATGAAAAATGAAAAATATACAATAGTAATTGGTGGTGGGCCTGCCGGTATGATAGCTAGTGGTTTTGCTGCTAAAAACAACCATAACGTTATACTTTTTGAAAAAAATAAAAAGCTTGGAAGAAAGCTATTTATAACTGGTAAAGGTAGATGTAATGTTACTAACGCTTGTGACCCAGAAGAACTTATACAAAATACACCTGGTAATCCTTATTTTTTATATAGTGCCTTTTATACATTTGATAGCTATGCTACTATGAACTTTTTTGAAGATTTAGGTGTTAAGGTTAAAGTAGAAAGAGGTAACAGAGTTTTCCCTGTATCTGAAAAATCTAGCGATATAGTTAAGGCTCTTACTAGGTTTATGGAAAACAATAATGTAGATATAAGATTAAACTCTAATGTAGAAGATTTAATAGTAGAAGACAGTAAAATAGTAAAAGCTATTGTTAATGGCAAAGAAATAGAAGTAGAAAATGTAATTATTGCAACAGGTGGTTTATCTTATCCTGTTACAGGCTCTGATGGTGATGGCTATAAATTTGCTAAAAAAATGGGACATAAAGTTACTAAACTATACCCTTCTTTAGTACCACTTAGAGCACAAGAAAAATGGTGCCAAGACTTACAAGGGCTTAGCCTTAAAAATGTAGAGCTAAATATTTTTATAGATAATAAAAATGTTTATAAAAATTTTGGTGAAATGATGTTTACTCATTTTGGGATAACTGGTCCTTTAGTTTTAAAAGGTAGTAGAAGCCTTGTTGGTAAATATAATAACCATAAAATTACAGCATATATAGATTTAAAACCTGCTTTAACAGAAAAAGAACTTGATAATAGAATACTTAAAGATTTTGAAAAATTTATTAATAAATCTTTTAAAAATAGTTTAGATGAACTATTACCTCAAAAAATTATACCTGTTATTATAAAACTTTCTAATATAGATGAAAATAAAAAGGTAAATTCTATTACAAAAGATGAAAGAAAAAGACTTTGTGATATAATAAAAAAGTTACCTTTAACTATAATAGGTGATAATGGTTATAATGAGGCAGTTATTACAGCAGGAGGTATATGTGTAGATGAAATAGACCCAAGCACTATGAAATCTAAAATTATAGATAACTTATATTTTGCAGGTGAAGTTATAGATGTAGACAGTTACACAGGAGGCTTTAATCTACAAATAGCTTTTGCTACTGGTTATTTAGCAGGTAATAATATAAACAGTTAGGAGAAATTTATGAATATTTGTTCTATTAGAGGTGCTATAACAATAGAAGAAAATACAAAAGAAAATATTGTTATAAATACAGAAACATTATTAAATGAAATAATTGAAAAAAATAATATAAAAAAAGAAAATATAATAAATATTGTATTTTCTTCAACAAAAGATATTACTAAGGCATATCCTGCTATTGCTACTAGAAATATAGGCATAACAGATTGTGCTATTATGTGTTTGCAAGAAATGTATGTAGAAGAAAGTTTATCTATGTGTATAAGAGTTATGATAACAGCTTATTTAGATATAGAAAAACAAGATTTAAAGCATATATATTTAAAAGAGGCTAAAAAATTAAGACCTGATATATCTCTTAAAAATACTGGGTTTGCAGTGGCCATAGATGGACCAGCTGGGTCTGGAAAAAGTACAGTTTCTAAAATTATATCTAAAGAGCTTAGCTTTATATATGTAGATACTGGTGCTATGTTTAGAACTATAACTTTATATTGTTTACAAAATAATATAAATTGTAATAATCAAGATGAAGTTAATAAAGAGCTTAACAATATAAATATATCATTAAATTTTGAAAATGGTATACAACAAATTTACTTAAATAATGAAAATGTTACTGAAAAAATAAGAACTCAAGAAATAGCTAAAAATGCATCTATTATTGCTCAAATACCTAGTGTTAGAGAAAAACTTTTAAATATACAAAGAGAAATAGCTAACAATAACAATGTTATAATGGATGGTAGAGATATAGGTACTAATGTTTTGCCTAATGCTAACGTTAAAATATATCTAGATGCTGATATAGATGAACGTGCTAAAAGAAGATGTGAAGAACTTTCTACAAAAGGTGAAAAATTTGAATATGATAAGGTTAGACAAGGTATAATAGATAGAGATAATGCTGATAAAAATAGAAAAATAGCTCCTCTTAAAAAAGCAGATGATGCTATAACTATTAACACAACAAGTCTTTCTATATATGAAGTGTCTGATAAAATAATAAAAATAATAAAAGAAAATATAAAGTAGGTGAAAAAATGTTTTATTATCTTGCTATATTTGGACTTTTTATTTATACTAGATTTAAATTTAAAGTAAAGGTAAAAGGTAAAAAGAATGTTCCTAAAAACTGTGGTGTAATATTTTGCTCTAATCATTCTAGCAATTTTGACCCTGTAATAGTTTGTAGCAGTATTAGAAATAGAAAAATACATTATTTTGCTAAAAAAGAACTTTTTAATACAAAGTTTAAAAACTTTTGGATGCATCAACTTTGTGCTTTTCCAGTTGACAGGGAAGGCACAGATATAAATGCTTTAAAATTTAGCATAAATCTTTTAAAAAATGGTGGTGCTTTAGGTATATTTGCTCAAGGTACTAGAGTTAAAGAAGGTGAAAGTGCTGAAGCTAAAAATGGCGTATCTTTATTTGCCTTAAAAAGTGGTGTAGATGTTGTACCTATTGGTATTACTGCAAACTATGAAAAAAAAGGAAAAGTTATAGTTAATATAGGTAAACCTATTTCTTTTGAAAAATATAAGGGACAAAAACCTAAAACAGAGCTTTTAAACAAAATGACAGATGAAATTATGTCAGAAATAGAAAAACTAATGAATGAAAACAAATAGAAAGGGATTATAATGGAAGTTATACTTGCAAAATCTGCTGGTTTTTGCTTTGGTGTAAAATTGGCAGTAGACTGTGTGTATGAAAAATCTAAAAATGACAAAATATATACATATGGACCTATTATACACAATAAAAATGTTGTTAAAGACCTTGAAAAACAAGGCGTAGAAATAATTGAAAGTTTAGAAAAAGATATAGATGGTAAAGTTATTATACGCTCTCACGGCGTTCCACCTAGTGTATATAAACTATTAGAAGAAAAAAATATAGAATATATAGACTGCACTTGTCCATTTGTTAAAAAAATTCATAAAATAGTTAGTGAACACTATAATAATAACAAAAATATTATTATCATTGGTAATAAAAAACACCCTGAAATAATTGGGATAAATGGTTTTTGTAATAATACAGCATTAATAGCAAATAGTTTAGAAGAGTTTAACAATTTAATAATAGAAAAAGATAAAGAATATGTATTAGTTTGTCAAACTACTTTTGATACTACTGTTTTTGAAAAGTTATTAAACAATATAACATACAATAATATAAAAGTGTTTAATACTATATGTAGTGCCACTAATGATAGGCAAAAAGAGGCTTTAGAACTATCTAAGCAAGTTGATTATATGATAGTTTTAGGTGACACTAGTAGTTCAAATACACAAAAATTATATGAAATTTGTAAGAAAAATTGTGAAAATACCTATTTATGTGAAACAATTAAAGATTTACAGTTGAATATTTTTAAAAAAAATGGTAAAATTGGAATAACTGCTGGTGCTTCAACACCACCAGCTATAATAAAGGAGGCTTTAAATAAAATGAGTGAAATGGAAAATATGTCTTTTGAGGAAATGTTAAACGAAAGTTTTAAAACATTACATAGTGGTAATGTTGTTAAAGGGAGTGTCATAAGAGTTACAGACAATGAAGTGTTTGTTAACCTTGGATATAAAGCAGATGGCGTTATAGAAAAATCTGAATTTTCTAATGACCCTAATGTAAATTTAAAAAATGAAGTTTCTGTTGGTGATGAAATAGAAGTTTTTGTTATAAAAGTTAATGATGGCGACGGAAATGTTGTTTTATCTAAAAAAAGACTTGAAATGAACAAAGGTTTTGATGAATTAGAAGAAGCTTTTAATAACAAAACTGTTTTAAAAGGTAAAATAGTTGATGTTATAAAAGGTGGTCTTGTAGCTAATATTAATAATGTTAGAGTATTTGTTCCTTCTTCTCAAATATCAAATAAATTTGTACAAGATTTAAATAGCTTTAAAGGTCAGGAGCTTGATTTTAATATTATAGAATGTAATAAAGCTAAACGCCGTATAATTGCTGGTAGAAGAGATTTAGTTCAAGCTATGGAAGATGAGGCTAAAGCTAAAGTTTATGACAATATTAAAGCTGGAGATAAATTAGAAGGTACTGTTAGCCGTATTGTAGATTTTGGTGCTTTTGTTGACCTTGGTGGTGTAGATGGTCTTATCCATATATCTGAACTTTCTTGGGGTAGAGTTAAAAAAGTTAGTGATGTATTAAAAGAAGGCGATAAAGTTACTGTTTATGTTTTAGAAGCTGATAAAGATAAAAATAAAATATCTCTTTCTTTAAAAGATGCTACACAAAATCCTTGGGTTTTAGCTAAAGATAAATATCATATTTCTGATATTGTAGAAGGTAAAGTTGTTCGCCTTGTAGACTTTGGTGCATTTGTAGAATTAGAAGAAGGTGTAGATGGTCTTGTTCATATTTCTCAAATTTGTCAAAAACATATTGCTAAACCAGAAGAAGCTTTATCTATTGGTCAAGTTGTAAAAGCAAAGATTACAGAAATAGATACAGATAATAAAAAAATAAGCTTAAGTATTAAAGAAGTAGATTCTCCAAAAGAAGAAAATACTGAAGAATAGTAAAATAAAAGCTAATGCCTATTGAGGCATTAGCTTTTATTTTACTTAATTATTATAAAAATTTTATAAAAAATGTAAAAAAAGTGTTGACATTATAATCTAGTTATGGTAATATAATCAAGTCGCTAAAACAAAACTAGTTAAGAAGTAAAAAAACAACAAAAAAGTTAAAAAAGTTCTTGACAAGTTAAAATAATAGTGATAAACTAATTAAGTCGCTAAAAACGACATATAAATTTAAAAATAAGTTAAGAAAAAATATTCAAAAAATGAAAAAAGCTCTTGACAAGATGAAAAAAACATGATAAACTAATCTAGTCGTTAAACGACAGGTAAAAAGTTGAACATTGAAAACTAAATAATCAAATAAAGTGAATTAGACAACCCGAAAAATTCAAGTGTAAAGTATACACTATAAATAAATACAG
>CALWSN010000082.1 GCA_944384215.1 uncultured Clostridia bacterium
TTTTTGTAGCATAAACTACTGCAAGTCTTGCATTTTTAAGCTCTGTTTCACTATTTTTTATATTATTTTCATCATAAAACTTATTAAATGCCTGACATATATTTACTAAATGTCTTGTAATAATAAATGGTTCATATTTATTAGATGCATCTACTATTTTATCTGGATATTGGCTTAAAAGTTTTATAAGCTCAAAAGAATATTCATCACTTATTAAGCTATAATCTATATTTTTAAGTAAATCTTCATTAAAGTTTTCTTTTTCTAATATGCTACAAGCTCTAGCGTGAGTATATTGAACATAAGGCCCTGTTTCACCTTGGAAATTTAACATTCTTTCAAGGTCAAAAACAACATTTTTCACACGAGAATTAAATAAATCATTAAATATAACAGCACCTATACCTACATCTTTTGCTATTTGTTCTTTATTTTGAAGGTTAGGATTTTTTTCTTCTATAATGTTTTTAGTTTTTTCTATTGCGTGATTTAATATATCTTCCATTAAAACAACGTGTCCCTTTCTTGTAGAAAGTTTACCGTCGTTTAAGCTAACTAAACCAAATGGTATATGCACTAAATCTTTAGCCCAATCATAGCCCATAAGCTCTATTACTTTAAACCATTGTGCAAAGTGTAAATTTTGGTCTAAGGCAGTTATATATAAACATTTTTCAAAATTATATTCTTTTTTTCTATAAAAAGCAGCTGCTATATCTCTTGTAGGATATAATGTACCACCATCACTTCTTAATATTAAACAAGGTGGCATATTAAATTGTTCTAAATCTACAATTTTAGCGCCTTCACTTTCTACCAATATATTTTTTTCAAAAAGTTCATCTACAACAGCCTGCATTTTATCATTATAAAAACTTTCTCCAGCATAAGAATCGAAAGAAATATTTAACATTTTATATACTCTTTCAAACTCTTTCATACTAATATCACAAAACCATTTCCAAAGGTCTAAAGCTTCTTTATCACCTTCTTGCATTTTAACAAGCCATAATCTAGCTTCATCTTCTAAAGAAGGGTCTTTTTCGCTTTCTTCGTGAAATTTTACATATATTTTGCTAAGCTCTTTTATATCATCTTTTTCTACAAGCTCTTTGTTACCCCATTTTTTATAAGCAACTATTAGCTTACCAAACTGTGTACCCCAGTCTCCTAAATGGTTAATCCCTACTACGTTATAACCTAGTTTTTTATAAATTTTATAAAGAGAATTACCTATAACAGTAGAACGTAAATGCCCTATATGGAAAGGCTTAGCAATATTAGGTGAAGAATAATCTATAACAACTGTTTTATCTTTACCCATATCATTGTTACCAAAATTATCTTTTTCTTTTAAAACATTACCTAAAACTTTTTCTACATAAGTAGCTTTATTTACATAAAAATTAATATATGCATTAACTACCTGTATATTAGATATAAAATCTTTTTTTTCTATTTTTTCTGCAAGCTCACTAGCTATTATATTAGGAGCTTTTTTCCTTGTTTTTGCAAGCTTAAAACAAGGAAAAGCAAAATCTCCCATATCAGAATTTGGTATTTCTATAAGATTTAATATTTCTTCTTTTTCTAAATCTGTAATATTTTCTATTAGTAATGCAATTTGTTCTTTAAAATCCATTTTATCCTCCTATTATTCAACAAATACTTTTATAGCACTTGGTATATTTTTTATATTTATTGGTAACTTTGGTCCTTTTTCTCCATCTAAGTCAGTATATACTTCTTCTATACTTTCTATTGTTATATCTTTATCTTGAAAAAATAGTATTTTATCGTGTTCTAAATATTCACCTTTTAAATATTTTATAGCAACACTAGGTAGGTTTGCTATGCCAACATTTCTAAACCCTACAAAATCAAAAACACCATCACTTATAGATGCAGTAGGAGATAAATTTTTTATACTACCTGTGCCAGAAGTATTTAAAATTAAAAATAAATCAAATTTATCTTCTATTGTTTCTTTGCTATTTGTTATTTTTAAATTTATAGGCTTAAATGTATGCATTTCTTGTAAAGCTCTTATATAATAAGCAAATTTACCTAAAGCTTCTTTAAAATTTTTATCTATTTTTTCACTAACATTTGCAAATAACCCACCAGCACAAACATTTATAAAATATTTATCATTACAAAGCCCTACATCTACTGGTATAGTTTTATTATTGGCTATTATTTTGCAAGCATCATCTGGCTCTTTAGGTAATTTTAAAAAAGTAGCAAAATCGTTAGCAGTACCAGAAGGTATAATAGCAATAGGTATATGATTAAGATTATATTTCATAAGACAGTTTACAACTATATTTATAGTACCATCTCCACCAGATACTATAAAAGCATCATAAAAATTTTTTTCTATATCTTTTAAATGATTTTCTATATCCCCCTGATTTATACTTCTAAACATATGAACTTCATAGCCTGCTTGTTGAAGATTTGTAACATATATATCTAAATCAAATTTAAAGGTTTTATCTCCAGAATATGGATTGTATATTAATTTTATTTTTTTCATAAAAAATTCCTTTCATTTAATATAGATTAATAAAGTTTTATCTACTATATATAATACCATATATAACAGTTAATTTCAAATACATTAAAAATTTTTTAAAATTATAAGACTTTTTTTTATAAGTTACGTTTTTATTTATAAGAAAATGAAAAGAGGTGTTTTTATGACTAATGATACAGATTATAAAATTTGTAGTATGTGCGGTAGCCTTGTTGATAGTAACAGTATTTTTAATATAAAAGGCGAGGAACTTTGCAAAAGTTGTGTTGAAAAAAAATTAGAACAAAAAAATAATATTAGCACTATAGGTACTTTTATGTGTAGCTTAATTCCAGGTGTTGGCCACATATTTTTAGGTATAAAAGAAAAAGGCTTATTTTTATTATCAAGTTTTTTAATTAATATACTTTTATTTATATCTTCAATGGGTATATATGAAATTTTTTGGGGTTTTCAACCTTTTGAAATTATATCTGTCCTACTTATAATTTTAACGCCTATTTTAGACATTGCAATTTATTTATATAGTTTCTTTGATGCTAACATTACAAGAAAATATATAGAAAATAATATGTATATTGAAGGATATGTAGATAAATTAGCTCATAAAGTTTTCAATAGAAAAAACAAAAAATATTTACAAGAAAAAGTTATTGATAAAAGGTTACAATAGGAGGGGTTTTTATGAATTGTAAATATCATAATAATTTAAAAGGTACAAATACTTGTAGTGTTTGTGGTGAATGGATATGTGAAAATTGTGTTTTAGAAATAGATGGAAGAATATATTGTAAAGATTGTTTAAAAGCTAAATTAAAAAACGAAAAAACTATGCCTACTAGTCATACAAGCTATTCTTCAGGCTATATACCTAAAACAATACGCAAAAGTGGCTTTTTAACATTTATATTATCTTTTATACTACCAGGTACACCTCAAATGTATTTAGGATATACAAGACGTGGGTTATTTATATTAGCTGTTTGGATGTTAGGCGCTTATATAGATGCCTTTTCACCACTAATATTATTAACTTATGTATTTGGTTTATTTGATGCATTCAAACTAAAAAACAACTTAGAAAGAGGTATTTATCAAGAAGATGGCGTGGGAGATGTTAAAAAATTTATAAGTGAAAATAAATTTTTCATAGCAGTTTTAAGCCTTCTTGTGTTTATACCTATGATATTTGACTTTTTTGAAGATATAATAGAAGATTTTTTTGATATGCCTAGACATATTCTCCATAGATATAATATCCACGGACATGATATAGAAAATATAGTAAAATTAGTTATTATAATTATTTTAATATTATTAATAGCAACATTTTTAAAATCAAAAAAACATAATAAAAAGGATATAGATAAAATAGATATAAAAGATAAAGAACAATAATAAAAAAGCTAGATTATAATCTAGCTTTTTTATTATTTAAAAATTGTTTCACGTGAAACAATTTTAAAAAAATGTTGTTCCACAAAAAAAATGTAGAAAAATAGATATAAAAAATTTATAAAAATGTTTCACGTGGAACATTTTTATGTTATAATTAATTATATTTATTTTAGGTGGTGAAAAAATGGGAAAAATTATTGCTATTGCTAACCAAAAAGGTGGCGTTGGTAAAACAACTACTTCTATAAATTTGGCTGCCTGTTTAGCAGAGCTTGGTAAAAGAGTTTTAATTATAGATTCTGACCCACAAGGTAATACATCTAGTGGGCTTGGTGTAGATAAAAACGAACTAGAATATACTTTTTATGATTTATTGTTAGATAATGCTACTTTTGAACAAGTAAAAATAGAATTAGACTTTTTTGAAAAACTACATATATTACCTAGCAATATAGAGCTATCTGGTGCAGAAATAGAGCTGGTTTCTAAAGATAATAGAGAATATCTTTTAAAAAATATATTAGAAAATGTAAATGATGAATATGATTATATTTTAATAGATTGTCCTCCATCTTTAAATATGCTCACTGTTAATGCTCTTACTGCTTCTGATACAATATTAGTGCCTCTACAATGTGAATATTATGCATTAGAAGGTTTATCTCAGCTTTTATATACAATAAATCTTGTTCAACAAAAGCTCAACCCTTCTTTAAAAATAGAAGGTGTTGTATTTACTATGTATGATGCTAGAACAAACCTTTCTTTACAAGTTGTAGAAGAGGTAAAACAACATCTTGGTAAAAATGTTTATAGAAGCATTATACCTCGTAATGTTAGACTAAGCGAAGCTCCTAGCCACGGCAAACCTATTAATTTATATGACCCAAAATCTAAAGGTGCAGAGGCTTATATGCTTTTAGCAGAAGAAGTAATATACAATGAGGAGGGATAATATGGTAAAAAAAGGATTAGGCAAAGGTCTTGGTGCTTTAATAAAAGATGATACCTTAGTATCTAACAATAATATAAAAATTGAAGAAAATGATTTTAATAAAATTATAGAAGTTGATATAAATAAAGTTCAACCAGATAAAACTCAACCAAGAAAATCTTTTAATGATGATACTTTAGAAGAGCTTGCATTATCTATTAAAAATGTGGGTATAATAAGCCCTATAATAGTAAAGAAAAAAGGTAACTTTTATGAAATAATAAGTGGTGAAAGACGCTTTAGAGCAGCCAAAAAGCTTAAACTAAAAAATATACCTATTATTATAAAAGAATATGACGATTTAACCTCTTTAGAAGTATCTCTTATAGAAAACATACAAAGAGAAAACTTAAACCCTATTGAAGAAGCTTTAACATATAAAGTTTTTCAAGAAAAATTTAACCTTAATCAAGAACAAATAGCAGAAAAAGTTGGTAAAAATAGAGCAACTATTGCTAATGCTATAAGATTATTAAAGCTTGATAATCGTGTTCAAAATTTTGTTGTAGAGCTTAGGCTTTCTCAAGGACACGCTAGAGCATTGTTACCTATTGAAGATATGGATATGCAGTTTGAGCTTGCTGAAAAAATTATAGAAGAACAGCTAAGCGTTAGACAAACAGAAGAACTTATTAAAAAGCTATTAGAAGAAAAAAAACAAGAAGAAAAAACAAAAATAGAAGAAGACCCTATTAAAAAACAGCTTTATCTTGACATATCAAAACAATTAAATCAAATATTAGGTACAAAAGTTAATATAAAAGATAATAAAAATAAGGGCAAAATAGAAATAGAATATTATTCTCAAGAAGAATTGGACAGGCTTTTTTGTCTATTTAAAAAATTATAATTAATTGGGAGGTATAAGATGGATAGCTTTGTATTAAACTTAAATACAGATATTTTTTCAAATAATATAATGTTTTTTATACTTATAGTATGTGCTTGTATTTTGTTAATATTTATTATATGGTTAATTGTATTATCTGTAAAATTATCAAAAATGAAAAAACGTTTAAAAAAGTTTTTACCAGATGATAAAAATATAGATATAGAGGCAATGCTTATACAATATAATAATAACATTAAACAATTTTTAGAAAAAGAACAATTAATTTTAGATAAAATAGAAAATAATAAACAATCTTTATCTAATGATATAGAATCTACTAACAAGCTTATATATCTTACAAACGAAAAATTAAAAAATGCAGTACAAAAAGTTTCTATTATAAGGTATAACCCATTTGAAGAAGTTGGTGGAGATTTATGCTATGCTATTGCATTGTTAGATGAAAATGATAATGGTATTGTTATAAATAGTATATATTCTCGCGAAGCTTGTTATAGCTATGCTAAAGAAATAATAAATGGTGAATGTCCTAAACATAAGCTTGCTCAAGAAGAAATAGAAGCTTTAAATAAAGCTATGAATAAATAATTTTTATAATAACTACTTATATTTATAAGTAGTTATTATATTTAATAAAAATATAATAATAACAAATTGATTAGGAGATAAAAAATGATTAATGTAAAAAATATTATGTTAGATTTATTATTAGTAATTTTTATAATATTTTTATATTGGTTAGGTCTTAGTGCTTTTCCTTTATTTTATAAAATAAAATTTAGTGGTATAGATATAAATTCTACATTACATTTATTAAAGTCTTATTATTTATGGTGTATATTTTTAATATCTTTAGGTACAATATTAATATTATTTAGTATTTTTTATTTTATTATAACGCTAATATACAAAATTGCTTATTGTAAAAAACATTATGGTCGTATACTATTTATCCATATATTACAAGCTATTTTTTCAAATATATTAGCTCTATTAATTATATTAGTAAGCATTACTGGAGCTTATATAATTTATAGTGAAGGATTAATTACAATTCAAGAAGATTATAAGCTTGCAATAGAGCAAGTAGAAAATAAACAACTTGAAAATGTTGATACATATTTAGTTAAAGTAGAAAAAGATTTTTTACCTGGGATATATTTACCAAAAGGAGAATATGCTTGCTTAGCAACATTAAATATAGAACAACCAGTAGATTATGCATATTATAAACAAAAAGATTATTATGTATATGATAGAGTTTATATACCTACAAACTTTTTAAAAGATTTAGATATACCTATACAAGATTTATCAGATTATACAAAAGAAGAATATAAATCATTTAGTAAAAAGTATAACATTACATATACAACTGTTGAAGGTTTAAAAATAGCAGTAGATATAAAAGAAATCTAGCTACCCTATATATTATTATATAGGGTTTTTATATTGTAAACTTTAACAGAAAATATAGTTGACAATTGTAAACCTATGTGTTATCATAAGTTTACAATTATATTTAGGAGGTTTACAATGAAAACAAAAACTATTACATATGTAGCTATTTTCTCTGCTATTATATCTATATTATCTATTATATCTATCCCTACCCCTTGGGGTGTGCCTTTTACCTTACAAACTTTCTCTATATCTTTGGCTGGTTTTGTATTAGGCAAAAAATATGGCACATTATCTGTTATAATATATCTTCTGTTAGGTGCTATTGGTTTACCTGTTTTTGCTGGTTTAACTGGTGGCATAGCTAGCTTTGTATCTATTACTGGTGGATTTTTGTTTGGCTTTATATTTTTAGCTTTTTTATGTGGTAAAAACAATATTTTTTATACTATATTAGGTATTTTTATCTGTCATTTATTAGGTACTATTCAGTTTAGTTTTTTAACTAAAACTAATATTTTAAATTCACTTATTATAGTATCCCTCCCCTATTTAATAAAAGACTTATTATCTATATTTTTAGCCTATTTTATAAGCAAAAAAATAAAAAAATCAATATACAAAAATATATAAAAAGCTACCTATATAGGTAGCTTTTTATATATAAATCAATATAAATTTTATTTAGTTTACTATTCTATAAAATAATTGTCTTTTCCACTATGTTTTGCTTTATATAGATGTTGGTCTGCTATTTCATATAACTCTTCAAAGCTATTAATATCTTTTGATAATCTACTAGCACCTATACTTACTGATACGTGAAACTCTGTATAATATTCTTTTAAAGCCGTTCTAACTTTATTTATAACCTTGTCTAATTTTTCTGTTAGCTCTTCATCAGACAATTCTTTACATATAAATACAGCAAATTCATCTCCACCAAATCTAGCTACATAGTCATCCATTCTAAATAAATCTTTTATTGTATTGGCAAACAACTTTAACAATCTATCCCCTTCTGGGTGTCCCTTTTTATCATTTACTGATTTAAAGTTATCTAAATCAAAGAGTATAAGTGTGCCGTGATTATTTTTCTTAGCATATTCTGTAACTATATTTGTTATAGCACCTTTATTTAATAAACCTGTTAATGCATCTACTTTAGATTTAATTTGTGCTATTTTAAGCTCATTAAGCATTGTATCTTTTTTAATCATATCTGTTGTAACATCTTCTATAAATCCAAAGTATCCTGTATCTTCTATTATAAGATTTAATCTTATAAATTTATTATTAAATAAATATACTTGTTCTTCACCATTTACTGGGGTTTGTTTTATCTCTAAAAATAATTTTTTGCAAAGTTCTGGATTATTTTTTATAGCATTCCATTCATAATCATTAATAGCTAAAATTTCTTTTGAATTATTAGTTATTAATAGCTGGTTTAAACTAGTCATATATTCAAATAACCCTATTGGTAAATTTGTAGATATTACAACTTTTTCTAATCTATTGCTCATATGTATTAATACATCTATCATATTATTAATAGCACGCTCTATATCTAAAAATTCTAAACAGCCCTTTTCTTCTATCCTAACATTAAAATTACCATTTTCTATTTTTTTAATTACTTCTGTAATATCTCTCATATTTGAAATAATATTTTTATCAATTAATTTATCAAAAATTATTATACCTAATATACATGCCAATATCATAGCTGTAATAATACTTAATATATGCCATTGTATATCATCATATAAATATTTTATATCAGTTGCACCTACTATTAAATAATCCTCATAATCCATAGATACTGAATAGTAGCTTATCCCATTTATAGTTATAGCCTTATGGTGTTCTTCTTTAAGCTCTTGGTATACTTTTTTTGATTCTCTTTTAAAATCTTCATACATATTGCTAGAAGCACCTAAAACATTACCTTCTTCATCAAGTATCATTATTTTAGCTAGCTCTAAAGCAGAGCGATTAAATATAGATGCTATTGAAGTTTTTTCTCTATAAGAGATAATTCTTTCAGGCACAAGCCCTATTTGAATAAAGCCTTGTGTATTTTTAGAGTTTACACCTATATATTCCATTTGAGCATTATCAATATCATCTTCTATACTTTGTATGTAATAATCATCTTCATCATTAGAATATAATAGAGGTAAAAATTCTTGAGATTTTTCATTTTCATTTATATGATAGCCTATATTTTCTTCTTTACATGAAGCTATTACATACCCTTTTTCATCAAATATATTTATCTCATCAATTTCTAAAGACTTTGCTATTTTAGTAAGCTCATCTAAGCTATATATTTCAGGGTTATCACTAGTTGCTAAAATATAAGCCACTGCTCTAGCTTTTATAACATAATCTTCATGTAATTCTCTTTCAAACCTTGCTCTTTCATATTCATTTGCTTTAATTATATCTACTATTTGATGCATAGTTGAGTCGAACATATCTTTTTGCTGGGCTCTTGCAATACTAAAATCTAATATTAAATGTACAAAAATCATTATAGCACTGCCAATAATAAACATAATTGCAACGTATCTTCTTATAAGTTCCCTCATAAAAATCCCCCTATGTTAAATGTTAAATGTTAAATTTACAAGATTACTTTTATATTAAACTACATCAAATTTTTTATAATAATTATATCATTTTTATAAAAAAAATAAACTAAAAAAATACATAGTATTTTTATATTTACTATGTATTTTTTTGGTTATTTTAGAATATAACAGAAACAGGTTCTTCGTTATGTATACGGTCTATAGCATTAGATATTAATTTAGATACAGATAATTGTTTTATTTTAGATATATTTTTATCTTCTGGCAACTCTACTGTATTTAATACTAATAATTCTTCTATTTCACTAGCTTCTATTCTTTCTATAGCTTTACCAGATAATATAGGGTGTGTACAACAAGCACAAACGCTTTTTGCTCCTCTTTCTTTAAGAGCATTAGCAGCATTTGTTATAGTACCTGCTGTATCTATCATATCATCAATAAGTATAACGTCTTTACCTTTTATATCTCCTATAATATTCATTATTTCAGATACATTTGGCTTAGGTCTTCTTTTATCTACAATAGCTAAAGGTATATCTAATTTTTCTGCAAAACTTCTGTTTCTTGCAACACTACCTAAATCTGGAGAAACTACTACTAAATCTTCTTTGTTATTTTTAAATTTCTCTTCATAATAAGACACTAATATAGGCATACCAAATAAATGGTCAACAGGTATATCAAAAAAGCCTTGTATTTGTGCACAATGTAAATCCATAGTTATAACTCTATCTGCACCAGCACTTGCTATTAAGTTTGCTACAAGCTTAGCACTAATTGGGTCACGAGCTTTAACCTTTCTATCTTGTCTAGCATAGCCATAATATGGTATAACAGCATTTATACGGCCAGCAGAAGCTCTTTTACAAGCATCTATCATTATTAAAAGCTCCATTAAATTGTCATTAACAGGATAAGATGTAGGCTGAATAATATATACATCACACCCTCTAACTGTTTCATCTATGGCAACACTAATTTCACCATCACTAAATTTGCTAACGCTACATTTTGATAAAGATATGCCTAAATCATTAGCAATTTGTTCTGCAAGTTTTTTATTTCCGTTACAAGTAAAGATTTTTATCTCGCCTTTGCAACCACCGTTCATAATATTGTTCCTCCTAAGATAGTTAAATATTTTATATATTAAATTATAATTTATAACCTTACATATATATTTTACATTATATTTTTATTTTTTACAATAAGCTTTTTATATTTTTATATTAATGATATTATTTGTTATTATTTATATGTTTTATAAATTGTATAAAAGTATATATAACCAAAATAGTAGTAAATAGTATATAAATTTTCATAGTTTAAAAATATAGATACATATATATTTTTATTTTTAATGTAAAAAATGCACAAAACATCAAATATTTAATATATTTAATATTTTGTACAAAAAATTGTTATTTTTTAGTGTTGTAGTCTAATTTATTAATTTGGTCTTTTACCCTAGATATAGCTAAAGCATTTTCTGGCACGTCTTTTGTTATAGTAGAGCCTGCACCAGTAGATGCATTTTTTGATATTTTAACAGGTGCTATAAGGTTTGTGTTGCAACCTATAAAAGCATCATCTTCTATTGTTGTTCTGTGTTTATGTTTTCCATCATAGTTTACAGTAACAGTGCCACAACCAAAATTTACATTTTTACCTACATCAGAATCTCCTATATAAGTTAAATGAGAAACTTTAGTGTTATCATCTATTGTAGAATTTTTTATTTCTACAAAGTCCCCTATTTTTACGTGCTCCCCTATTTTACTATTAGGTCTTAAATAAGCATAAGGTCCTACTGTTGTGTAGCTATTTATAAATGAGCTTAAAACCGTAGATTGAGCTATATTTACACAATCTTTTATTTCTGTACTAGTTATTCTAGCATAAGGCCCTATTATACAATCACTACCAATAGTTGTTTTACCTTCTATTATGCAACCTGGTAAAATAACTGTGTCTTCACCTATAACAACATCTTTACCTATATATGTTGTATTAGGGTCTTCTATTGTTATACCATTATCCATATGGTATTTATTTATTCTTTTTTTCATTACATTAATGGCAGTTGCTAGCTCATATTTAGAGTTTACACCTAAAAATTCTTCGTTATCATCTGCCACCATTATACCAACTTTGTTGCCAGTATTTTTTATAAGCTCTAATGTATCTGTAAGATAATATTCATTTTGAGAATTATTATTAGAAAGGTTGTTAAGAGCTGTTTTTAAAGCATTAGAATTAAATATATAAACACCTGTGTTTATTTCATTTATTTTTGCTTCTTTTTCGTTAGTATCTTTTTGTTCTACAATTCTATTAAATATACCATTTTCTCTAACTATACGTCCATATCCTGTTGGGTTATCTACAAAAGATGATATAACTGTTGCATAGTTTTTTTCTTTATTGTGTATTTTAACAAGTTTTTGTAGTGTTTCTTTTTTTATAAGTGGCGTATCTCCATATAATATTAATATGTTTTCATCATCACCTATAAAGTCTAAAGCTTGCATAACAGCGTGGCCTGTGCCTAATTGCTGTTTTTGATAACCATATTTTATATGAGCACCTAAAACAGCCTTTACCATAGCACTTTGATGCCCTACTATAACCATTATATCATCTGCATTAATATCGTTTGATGCTTCTATAACATAATCTATCATAGTTCTATCTAATACCTTGTGTAAAACTTTTGGTATTTTAGATTTCATTCTTGTACCTTGGCCACCTGCTAATATTATAACTTTTAATTTATTCATTTATTACACCTCTTTTTTGTTTTATGGAACATAAGTTATTGCTTGTTTACCCATTTGCTCCCAAGCTTTTATAAAATCATTTTTAGGTTGTTTTTGTGTTATACCTGGATACATTGGGTCGTTATAGTATATATACTGGCTGTCATATCCTGTTATTAAAACAGAATGTTCTCTATATGTCATTTTTACATTGCCTCTTGTTGTGTTAAGATAATCAAACTCTTGTTCTGGCAAAGGTTTAAACCTTGTATTTATTATAACCCATACTGGCGAATTTTTATTTATGTAGTAGTATAAATCATTAAAGCTTGCACCAGTAAGGTTTAGAGCATTGCCTCCTACATATTCTTTAAAAAGTTGATGTATAGGCTCGTTATAAACACCATAACCTTCATTTTCTCTAGAATATATATCACCTACAAAACCTTGATGAGGGTTGCCATTGTATACATTATTTTCTAATGTAAATATAAATGGTTCTTTTTTAATTTTTTCTGCAAGCTCCATTTTGTTTACATTTATTCCTTTATAGTTTAAAAGCATAGCAAGGCTTGTAACCTCACACCCTCTAAAAAGCTCTGGATATTGGCCTATAAAAGGAACATTTTGTATTTGATAGCTATTTTTTATAACCGTTTGGCTATCCCATATAAAAGTATTACTTTCTCTAAAAAATATAGTAGAATTTTCATATTTTTTAGCATATTCTAGAGCTTCTTTATAGTCTACAAATTTTTTTAAAAGATTGTAGCCTTGATAAACTTCATAAGGAGGGTTACTATCCCACACCCATTTATAATCTCCAGACTTTTTTATAGATGAATTTTCATATTTTTTAGCGTATTCTAAAGCATCTTCATAGTTATCAAATATTTCTATTATTCTGTCATTTTGATAAACTTCATATGCTGTTTTACCCCTTTTTGTTACATATACTATTTTATCATCTATATCCTTTTTTAAATTTTTATCCATTTTATATATTAAAAATATAAATATATTAACTATAACTATACACATAAGCAAAAAAATTATTATTATTTTTTCACTTTTTTGCAAAATGATTGCCTCCCAAATATATTTTTATAAATAATAATATTATTACATTATTTCATTTTACATTATTTTAATATATATGTCTATATTTTTATTAATATCTATCTACTCTAATTATTAAAAAATTTCTTAATGTTAATATTTTTTTAATGTTTATAACTAAAAATGTTGATAATATAGAATAATTTTGTTATTATATATATATTGTTAATAACTATGGAATTATTAACACTTATCCACACAATGTTGATAACTATGTTAATAATTATTTGATTATATTATTTTTTACTTATTTTCCTATAATTTTTATGTTAATATATGGTTATCAACATATGTTAATTTTATTTATTTTTATATACTTATAAACATATGTTGATAATGCTTATTAACATATTGTTAATATAATTTTTAGCTAGGAGGTATAAAATGAACACTTATGAAGACTGTTGGGAAGCCTGCCTAAAGTCTATGCAACAAGAGCTTGGAGACTTTGCTTTTAAAACTTGGTTTGGCGATTTACAGTTTATATCCTTTGAAAATAACACAATTATAATAAAATCTTCAGATATATTTTATATAGAGCATATAAAGCTTAAATATATGCCTATTTTAACTGCTGTTTGTGAGCAATGTTTTAACCAAAAAAATATTACTATTAGGCTTGTTTTAGAAGAAGATTTAAAAGAAATTTTAAACCAGCCAAAAAACCAAAATGTAGAAAATAACTTAAATAATAACTACATATTTGAAAATTTCGTTATAGGTGAAAGTAACCGTCTTGCTCACGCAGCCTCTGTTGCTGTTGCAGAAAGCCCTGGTATATATAACCCTCTCTTTTTATATGGTGATGTTGGGCTTGGTAAAACCCACCTTATGCACGCCATTGCAAACTATATATTATCAAAAAACCCAGATACAAAAGTGCTATATGCATCTTGTGAAAAATTTACAAACGAGCTTATAGCCTCTATACGTGAGCAAAAAAACAAAGAATTTAGAGAAAAATATAGAAAAATAGACGTTTTATTAATAGACGATATACAATTTATAGTAGATAAAACACAAACACAAGAAGAATTTTTCCATACATTTAACGACCTTAAAGATTCTGGTAAGCAAATAATTATATCTAGTGATAGACCTCCTAACGAGATAGAAACTTTAACAGAAAGGCTTCGCTCTAGGTTTGCAGGTGGTCTTATAGCAGATATAAAAACACCTAATTTTGAAACAAGAACAGCTATTTTAGAAAAAAAGGCAGAATCTTTAAATATATCTATACCAAAAGAAGTATCTCAGTTTATAGCAAAGTCTGTTAAAAGCAACATAAGAGAGCTAGAAGGAGCTTTAACACGTGTTATAGCTTATTCTAATCTTACAGGGGTTAGCCTTAGCGTTGAGCTTGCAGAAAACGCTCTTAAAGACATTATACAAGATACCGATGTATCTTTATCTACTGAAACTATATTAGAGGCAGTATCTAGCCATTTTAACGTAAAAATAGAAGAGATTAAAAGCAAAAAAAGAAACCAACCTATCACAAATGCTAGGCAGGTTTATATGTATCTTACAAGAGAGATATTAAACGAATCTCTATTAAATATAGGTAAAAGCATAGATAGAGACCATTCTACTGTTATACACGGTATAGAAAAAATAGAAGAAAAAATAAAAAAAGATAAAAATTTTGAAAATTCTCTTATTACTTTAAGAGACAAAATATTAAAAAAATAATTATTTTTTTATCTAAATTTTTATGTGGATAACCACTTTATAACTATGTTGTTATTTTGTGTATAACTATATACTAATTTTTGCTATGTTTATTATGTTGATAACTTTTAAATAAAAAAATTTTTTCCACATACTTTTAAAATTTATTTTTTAGTGGTATTTTAATACATTTTTTAGTTTTCAACATATAAACACCCTCTACTACTATATCTACTGAAAAATTATATTATACATATATATTTTTTCAAACAAAAGTTTTGCACATTATAAAGGAGATTTATTTATGAACATTAAATGTAAAAAAGATATTTTACTTAATAATATAAACATTGTTTTAAAATCTGTGCCATCAAGAACAACTCTTCCTATATTAGAATGTATATTATTAAAAGCAGATAAAGAAGGCTTTAGATTAATATCTAACGATTTAGAGCTTGGTATAGAAACATCTAATATAGAAGCAGATATTATAGAAAAAGGGTTAGTTGCTTTAGAAGCTAGAATTTTTTATGATATAATAAAAAATATGCCAGATGGAGATATATCAATAGAAGTAGATGAAAAAAATGTTGCTATTATAAAAAATGGTAAAACAGAGTTTAAAATATTAGGACAAAATGGTGAAGAATTTCCTACTCTTAACACAGTAGAAAAAGAAGAAAAATATAGCATAAGCTCCTCTCTTCTTAAAAATATGATAAGACAAACAAAGTTTTCTGTATCTACTGATGAATCTAAGCCTGTTTTAACAGGAGAATTAATAGAAATAAAAGAAGGCTATTTAAACATAGTAGCAATAGATGGTTTTAGGGTATCTTTTAGACGTACAGAAATAAGCAAAGATTTTAAAAATGCAGAAGTTGTTGTACCAGCTAAAACATTAAATGAAATTATAAAAATATTATCTGATAAAGAAGATAGCATAGTAAATTTATATTTTAATGATAACTACATTTTATTTGAGCTTGATAGCTGTATAATGGTATCTAGATTATTAGACGGTGAGTTTTTAAAATACGAACAAATATTTACAGAAGATTATAACACAAAAATAAAAATAGATAGAACAAGCCTTTTAAACAGTTTAGAAAGAGCATCTTTAATATCTAAAGATAATAAAAAAACACCTGTTAAACTAGAAATAAAAAATGATGATAACCTTGTTATTACATCTAACACAGAGTTTGGCACATCTTATGAAGAAGTATCTATAGATTTAGAGGGCGAAGGCCTTAGCATAGCTTTTAACCCTAGATATTTAATAGAGGCATTAAAAGCTATAGATGATGAAAAGGTTTTAATACAGTTTATAACATCTCTTAGCCCTTGCATTATTAAAGGTATAGATAATAGCGACTATAAATATTTAATTTTACCTTTAAAAATAAATGAATAATATTTAATTAATATGCTACAATTATATTAATTGTAGCATAAATTTATACAATAGATAAAAAGGAGGATAATATGGAAGAAATAAAATTTAATACAGAATTTATAAAATTACAACAATTTATAAAATTAGCAAGAGTTGTAGGCCAAGGCTCAGACGCTAAAATGCTTATATTAGATGGTATTGTAAAAGTAAATGGACAGGTTTGCTTAGAAAGAGGTAAAAAAATAAGAAATGGAGATATTATAGAAATAGAAGATTTTGGTACATTTAAAGCAATAGGTGAATAAAATGTATGTAAAAAAAATTTCTTTAAAAAATTATAGAAATATAGAAAGGTTAGACCTAGAGCTTAAAAATGGTGTAAATATTTTTTACGGACAAAATGCTCAAGGTAAAACTAATCTTTTAGAAAGTATATATATAGGTGCAACAGGCAGAAGCCATAGAACCCATAAAGATAAAGAGCTTATAAAATTTGGTAAAGATGAGGCACATATAAGGCTTGAGGTTCAAAAAGAAACTATTTTTGATAAAATAGATATACATTTAAAAAATGATAGTAAAAAAGGTATTGCTATAAACAATATACCTATTAGTAAATTAGGCGAGCTTTTTGGCTATCTTAATGTTGTTATTTTTTCTCCAGAAGATTTAAGCCTTATAAAGCAAGGGCCTCAAGAAAGACGAAAATTTATAGATATGGAGCTTTGTCAAATTAATAATATATACTATTATAATTTATCTCAATATTATAAAGTTTTAAAACAACGTAATAGTTTATTAAAAAAAATATCTAAAAATATAAGTTTAAAAGATACACTTTTTGTATGGGATAGCCAACTTATAGATTTTGGTATAAAAATAATTGAAACAAGAGAGCTATTTATACAAAAATTAAATAGTATATCAAAAAAAATACATCAAGATATAACAAATAATAAAGAAATTTTAGAAATAAAGTATAAACCTAGTGTAACAATAGAAGAATTTAAAGAAAAATTAGAAAAAAATATAGATAAAGATATTTTATATGCAACCACTTCTTATGGACCACACAAAGATGATGTTTTATTTTTCATAAATGATGTAAATGCTAGAGATTTTGGCTCGCAAGGACAACAAAGAACAGCATCTTTAAGTGCAAAACTAGCAGAGATACAATTAATAGAAGAAGAAAAGGGTATATTACCTGTTTTGTTATTAGATGATGTATTGTCTGAGCTAGATAAAGATAGACAAAAATTTTTAATAAAAAATATAAAAAACTTGCAAGTTATTATAACTTGTACTGGTGTTGAAGATGTACTTAAAAATTTAGAAGAAAAATGTAATATTTTTTATGTATCTGATGGTAAAATTAATACAGATATAAACTAAAAAAATAGTTTTAAATTAATATTTTAAAAAAATTTCAAATTTTAATAAAAATATGACAAAATATACTGTTAAAAGCCTATAATATATGATATAATATATGTTATAGGCTTTTAATATTTTTATATAAAATATTATTAAAATTGTAAAAAAATAAGGCGAAAGTCTTTTTTAATATATTAAGTATTTTGCTTTTTAAAAGGAGAATATAAATGAAACCAGAATATAATGAAAATCAAATACAAATATTAGAAGGTTTAGAGGCAGTTAGAAAACGTCCTGGTATGTACATAGGTTCTACATCTAGCAGGGGGCTTCATCACCTTGTATATGAGATAGTAGACAACGCAGTAGACGAGGCTTTAGCAGGCTATTGTTCTGAAATAGAAGTATCTATAAATAAAGAAAATAGCATAATAGTAAAAGATAACGGTAGGGGTATACCTATTGGTATCCACCCACAAAAAGGTATACCAGCAGTTGAAGTTGTATTTACTATACTTCACGCAGGTGGTAAGTTTGGTGGTGGAGGCTACAAAGTATCTGGTGGTCTTCACGGTGTTGGTGCATCTGTTGTTAATGCCCTTAGCGAATGGCTTACTGTAAAAATATATAACGGTGGCAAAATATACGAGCAAAAATATTCTCGTGGTGATGTTTTAACAAAGCTTACTGTTGTAGGTGAATGTGATGCAAATGTAACTGGTACAGAAATAGAGTTTAAACCAGACCACCAAATATTTGACGAGCTAGAATATAGCTACGATACATTAAAACAAAGATTACAAGAAACAGCCTTTTTAACAAAAGGTATAAAAATAATATTAAAAGATTTAAGAGATGAAAATATAAAAGAAAATACTTTCCATTATGAAGGTGGTATTAAAGAGTTTGTAGGACATATAAACAAAAATAAAATGCCAGTATATGAAGAAGTGTTTTATTGTGAAGGTACAAAAGATAATATTTTTGTAGAAGTGGCTTTTCAACATAATGATGGCTATTTAGAAAATAACTATTCTTATGTAAATAACATAAACACAATAGATGGTGGTACACACGTTGCAGGCTTTAGAAGTGCTATAACAAAAACAGTAAATGATTATGGCAAAAAGTTTAATCTTTTAAAAGAAAATGAAAAAATAACAGGTGATGATATAAGAGAAGGCTTAACTTCTGTTGTAAGTATCAAAATAGAAGAGCCTCAGTTTGAAGGGCAAACAAAAGGTAAGCTTGGTAGCAAAGAGGCTAAAAACGCCGTAGATAGTGTTTTATCAGAGCATTTAACTTACTTTTTAGAAGAAAACCCAACAATAGGTAAAATGATTATAGAAAAGGCTTTAGTTGCTTCTCGTGCTAGAGATGCTGCTAAAAAAGCACGTGAGCTTGTAAGAAGAAAATCTGCCCTTGAGGTTGGGCGTCTTCCTGGTAAGCTTACAGATTGTAGCGAAAAAGACCCGTCTAAGTGTGAATTATACATAGTTGAGGGTAACTCTGCTGGTGGGTCTGCCGTTAATGCTAGAACACCAAAAACTCAAGCTATATTACCACTTAGAGGTAAAATATTAAATGTAGAAAAATCTAGGCTTGATAAAATATTAGGTAATGAAGAAATACGCTCTATGATAACAGCTTTTGGGACAGGCATACACGACGATTTTGATATAGAAAAGCTTAGATACCATAAAATAGTGCTTATGACAGATGCCGATGTAGACGGTGCTCATATTACAACATTACTTCTTACATTTATCTTTAGATTTATGACACCTCTTATAGAGCACGGTTATGTATATCTTGCAAAACCACCTCTTTATAAGCTAGAAAAAGGTAAAAAAGAATATTATGCATATAGTGATGCAGAGCGTGATGAAATATTAGAGCAAATAGGTACAGATGGACTTAAACCTATACAACGTTATAAAGGGCTTGGAGAGATGGATGCAGAACAGCTATGGGAAACAACTATGGACCCAGAAAAACGTATTTTATTAAGAGTAACATTAGAAGATGCAAGGCTTGCAGATGAAATATTTGACCAGCTTATGGGCGACAGAGTAGAGCCAAGACGTGAGTTTATACAAGAAAATGCAAGATTTGTTACAAACTTAGATGTATAATACACTAGAGAAAGGATAAAACATTATGTCTGAAAATCAATTTGAACATTATGACAAGATAATAGACACAGAGATAGCAGATAAGATGAAAAGCTCGTATATAGAGTATGCTATGAGCGTTATTGTTGCTAGAGCTTTACCAGACGTTAGAGACGGGCTTAAGCCAGTGCATAGACGTATATTATATGCTATGAACAAGCTAGGCCTAGACCCTAGCAAAGGGCATAAAAAATCGGCAAACATAGTAGGAGAAACAATGGCAAAATATCACCCACACGGTGATGCTGCTATATATGATGCCTTAGTTAGAATGGCACAAGACTTTTCTATGCGTTATATGCTTGTAGACGGACACGGTAACTTTGGTTCCATAGATGGTTATCCTGCGGCAGCTCATAGATATACAGAGGCTAGGCTTAGTAAAATAGCAGTTGAGATGCTATCAGATATAGAAAAAAATACAGTAGATTTTGTAGATAACTATGATAGCTCAGAGATAGAGCCAACAGTTTTACCATCTAGGTTTCCTAACCTTCTTGTAAATGGTTCATCTGGTATAGCAGTTGGTATGGCTACTAACATACCTCCACATAACCTTACAGAAGTAATAGATGGTTTATTAAAAATAATAGATAACAAAATACTAGAAAACAGAGAAACTGATATAGAAGAGCTTTTAGACATTATAAAAGGTCCAGACTTTCCAACAGGTGCTACAATACTTGGTAAAGCAGGTATAAGAATGGCCTATATGACAGGTAAAGGTAGACTTCGTGTTCGCTCTACTGCCGAGATAGAAACAACTAGCACAGGTAAAGAAAGAATAATTGTAACAGAAATACCTTATCAAGTTAACAAATCTCGTATGATAGAAAAAATAGCAGAGCTTGTTAAAGACAAAAGAGTTGAAGGTATAACAGATATAAATGACGAATCTGATAGAAATGGTATAAGAGTTGTTATAGATTGTAAAAAAGATGCTAATGCTAGTGTTATACTTAACCAACTTTACAAATATTCTCAGCTACAAGAAAATTATAGTATAAACTTTTTATCTATTGTAGACGGTGTTCCTAGAACATTAAATTTAAAAGAAATTTTAGAGTATTATTTAAAACATCAAGAAGAGGTTGTTACAAGAAGAACTAAATTTGATTTAGACAAAGCATCTAAAAGAGCACATATTGTAGAAGGTCTTTTAAAAGCACTAGATTTTATTGATGAAATTATAAATATAATACGTTCTAACAAAGATATAAAAGATGCAAAAGCTATACTTATGGATAGATTTGATTTTACACAAGAACAAGTAGATGCTATATGTGAGATGCGCCTTAGAAGTTTATCTGGGCTTGAAAGAGAAAAACTAGACGAAGAATATGCAAAGCTTACTGCACTTATAGAAGAGCTACAAGCTATTTTAGGTAGCGAAAATAGACTTTTACAAGTTATAAAAGAAGAATTTTTACAAGTAAAAGCTAAATTTGGTGATGAAAGAAGAACAGCTATTGTTCAAGATGAAGGTGATTTATATATAGAAGACCTTATTGAAGACGAAATGAGCGTTATAACAATGACTCATCTTGACTATGTTAAAAGATTACCTTTATCTACATATAAAAGCCAAAATAGAGGTGGCAAAGGTATAATAGGTATGCAAACAAGAGATGAAGATTTTGTTAAAAATCTATTTTTAAGTAGCAACCATAGTTTTATATATTTCTTTACAAACAAAGGCAAAGTATATCGTATAAAAACTTTTGAAATACCAGAGGCAGGCCGTACTGCTAAAGGTACACCTATTATTAATCTTTTACAGCTAGATAATGGCGAAAAAATAACAGCTGTTATACCAGTTAAGCAAAATAAAGATGGCGAAGAAATAGATAAAGATGAATATCTTGCTATGACTACTAAAAAAGGTATTATTAAAAAGACAAAAATATCTATGTTTAATAATATTAGAAAAATGGGGCTTATAGCAGTTAATCTTAGAGAAGATGATGAGCTTATATCTGTTCAAAAAATAACAGAAGGACAACATATGTTTTTAGCTACAAAGCTTGGTATGTCTATAAGATTTAGTGAGGCAGACTTTAGAGAGCTTGGTAGAAATGCAACAGGTGTTAAAGCTATTAACCTAAATGAAGATGATGAGGTAGTAGCATCTGAGGTTATAGAAAAAGATAAAAAGGTGCTTATAGTATCAGAAAAAGGCTTTGGTAAATGTACTTTAAGTGATGAATATAGAGTGCAAACACGTGGTGGTAAAGGGCTTAAAACATATAAAATTACAGAAAAAACAGGTAATGTTATAGATGTAAAAATGATAGATGATAAAGAAGAGCTTATTATGGTTACATCAGACGGTGTTATTATTAGAATAAGAGCTAAAGATATATCTACAACAAGCCGTATTACACAAGGTGTTAAGCTTATAAATGTTAATGATGATGTTAAAGTTATGAGTGTTGCAAAAATATCTGAAGATTATATAGAAAGCGAAGAAAGTGAAGAATTAGAAGATATAGAGCAAGCATAAGCTATCTAATCTTAACAAAAAATAAAAAGGCTAAGGTAAATCTTTAGTCTTTTTTATTTTTTTATTTATACAAAGCATTTAAAAAAATAATTATAAACCGTTAAGTAAACTATTATTTTTACCGAAATAACATAAAAGACTTAAAAATACTTTGGAAGGTGAAATGTATGATATTAAATACAAACGTACAAGCATTATTAGCAAACAATGCTTTATGGCATAGAAATAATGATTTAGGAAGAGCTTCTACAAATTTATCTACAGGTACAAAAATAAACAAATCTGGAGATGACCCAACAGGTATGGCTGTTTCTAATAAAATGAGATTACAAATAAAAGGTATAGAAATGGCAGATAGAAATGCTAATGATGCAATATCTTTAATACAAACAGCAGAAGGTAGTATTGGAGAAATGCAAAATATAGCACAAAGAATGAGAGAGCTTGCAGTACAAGCATCTAATGATACATTAACAACAGAAGATAGAGAGCTTATACAAAAAGAGATAGTACAGCTTTCAGAAGAGTTAAATTCTATATCAGACAGAACAGAATTTAATAAAAGACACTTATTAAACTCAGACTATGATGAATTTATATTCCATACAGGTGCTAACTCTGAAGATAATATAACTGTTAGCTTTAAAGCAATAGATTCGGTAGTTTTAGGTTTAAGTACAAATGCTGCTAGAGAATATGATGAAAACGGTAACCCATTGCAAAATGTTTTACCTGGACTAGATTACACAACAGTAGAAGGTGCTCAAGATGCTTTAGCAAGATGTGATAAAGCCATAGATAGGATAAATACATATAGGTCAAATTTAGGTGCTACTCAAAATAGGCTAGAAAAAACAAGTAGCTCTTTAGTTATAGCAGAAGAAAATGTACACGCAGCATTATCAAGGGTAATGGATACAGATATGGCATCAGAAATGGCAGATTATACAAAAAATAATGTATTAGTGCAAGCAGGTATATCTATGTTATCACAAGCAAACCAACGTCCTAATCAGCTATTATCATTATTACAATAGGTGTAACATATGGGGATAAACAAACAAGATTATGTTGCAAAAATAGCAAATGCTAGCCCATTAAGGTTAGTTATAATAAATTTTGAAATAATATTTGACTATTTAGAGCAAAGTAAACAAAATATAGATAATGAAAAAGAATTTGATTTTAATATATTAAAAGCAAGACAATTTTTATCTGAGCTTAGAGGTAGCTTAGATATGCAGTATGAAATATCATCATATTTATTAACAATGTATAACTATGTAGATAGACAGTTAGCAAAATTTTTATTTAGTAAAAAAATAGAAGATTTAGAGGCAGGTACAAAAGTTTTAAAGACTATAATGTCTGCCTTTGAAGAAATAGAACACCAAGAAAAAGATAAAAGCTCTATTATGGAAAATACTGATACTATATATGCAGGGCTTACTTATGGTAAAAATGGTCAGTTACAAGAATTTGTAGATATAAAACATAATAAAGGATTTAAAGCATAA
>CALWSN010000083.1 GCA_944384215.1 uncultured Clostridia bacterium
TTAGAAGAAGCTAAAACTATTGCTCTTGAAACTGTTGGTGGAGGAGATATTATATACCAAGAAGAAGATATATATGATATAGAAGACACGCCTACATATGATTTTAAAATAAAAAATGGTAATAAAGAATATGAAATAGAAATTGATGCTTTAACAGGTGCTGTTATAGATTATGATATTGATTAAAAAAGTTTATAAAAATAGTAAACTTTTTTTAAAAATATACGTTTAATATATTGTAAAATGAAAAAATGAGATTTTTAGGAGGAAAAAATTATGAAAAAATTTATTAGTGGTTTATTAATAGGTGGTATTGTTATGACATCAGCAACAGCTTTTGCTGCTAATGTTGCCAATATACAAGCGGTTTACTCTGTAAAAAGCCTTGTTGTAAATGGTGTTGATACTGGTAAAGGAAATACTGCTTTTGTAAGTAATGGTACAACATATGTTCCTTTAAGAACTGTAAGTGATGCATTAGGTCACAAAATTTCTTGGGATTCTAATACAAAAACTATATATATAAATTCTAACACATCAACTTCTGGTAATGGAGAACCAACAGATTTACCAACATCTAATGGCGGAGCTACTACTTTACCATCTGCAAATAATGGACAAAGCTGGAATGGACAAAAATTAATTAGTATTGAAACAGCTAAAAGTGCTGCTATAAAAGCAGCTGGTGGTGGTAGTGTTGTTTGGCAAGAAGCCGATATTTATGAAGATGATGACCTTCCAACTTATGATTTTAAAATAAAAAATGGCAATAAAGAATATGAAGTAGAAATTAATGCTTTAACTGGTAAAGTTGTAGATTTTGATATAGACTAATAATAAAAAGTGGTTATATATTGTATAACCACTTTTTATTATTATAATTAAATCACTTATAAATATTAAAAATAAAATATCTACAATATAGATGATTTTGGACATAAAGTATCCCCAAAAAATTGATATTACATAAAAAAATCTTGATTTTATTTTTTTTAGTTGTATAATTGTTATATATCTAACATTTATGAGGTGATTATGTGAAAAATATTTTTAAAATAGGATATAGAGATTTTATAAAAATTATAAAAAACCCCATAGCTTTAGCTGTTATATTGGGAGCTTGTTTTATACCTGCTTTATATGCTTGGTTTAATATAGCAGCTAGTTGGGACCCTTATGGAAGCACTAATGGCTTAAAAGTTGCTGTTGCTAACAATGATAAAGGAACAAAAATATTAGATATAGATATAAATTTGGGTAATAAAATAATAGAAGAACTAGAAGCTAATAATGATATAGGTTGGGTATTTGTTAATAAAGATGCTGTTATAGAAGGAGTTAAAAGTGGAGAATATTATGCTGGTGTTGTTATACCAGAAAATTTTAGTGAAAATTTTTCTAGTATTTTAACTAATAATATAAAAACACCTAAGTTTGAATATTATGTTAATCAAAAGAAAAATGCAATAGCTCCTAAAATAACAGATAAAGGTGTATCTGTTGTTCAACAACAAATAAATGAAGCCTTTTTAGATACAGCTAGCAAAGGACTTGAAGGAGCTCTTAAAGTTGCCTATGAAAAAATAGACCAACAAGAGCAAACTGTTGCAGATAAAATGATAAATACTTTAAACCAAGTATCAGAATCTTTAGAACAATATAAAAGTTTATCTAAAAGTTTTGATGAAAGCTTAAATGCTACAAAAAGCCTTATTGATACAACTAAACTTATTTTACCTGCTGGAAAATCTATTGCACAAAATGGTGAAGATATATCTAACAGTTTTAATGGATTAATACATTCTTCTAGTCAAGTTTTTAATAGTGTTACAGATACAGTTGAGAGCTTTTTATTAACATCTGAAGATTTAGCTAATGATATGTTAAACACTTGGCAAGATATATCTAATATAAATGAAGAAAATATAGATATAGTAAAAATGCAAATAGATTTTATTAATAAAAGAGCAGATAAAATTATTACCATTAATAACAATGTTATAAAAATATTAAATAGTATAAATGATAAATTACCTATAAGATTAAAAGGTATAGATGATTTTGTTAGCAAAATAAAAAATATTAATAATAGTCTTAATAATGTTATAATAACTGGTGAAAATATAGAAGATGTAATAAATAATGGAAATAATATATCTGATAGCTTAAGAAATAGTATGGAAAATCAATTAGAGCAAGCTAAAAATGATATATCTAATACTAAAAATTTATATAGAACTAATATAAAGCCTAGTATAGATTATGAAGCTGAAAAAATATATAAAACTCTTGTAGATTTTAATATATTATCTAAAAATGCTATGGGCACTATATCTCAAATGGATAAAATATTAGATGGTATATATACAACATTAGAATCTAGTCAAAAAGCAATAGAAAGTACTAATGATGTTATACAAAAAAGTCAAGATGATGTTAAAAGCTTACAGAAAAAAATTATAGAAGTTAAAACAGACCAAAGATTACAACAGTTGGCAGCTATATTAAATAACGACCCAAGCGTTGTAGGTAAATTTATATCAGCTCCAGTGCAAATTGATACTATTTCTCTATATGAAATAGAAAATTATGGCTCTGCTATGACACCTTTTTATACAATATTATCTTTTTGGGTTGGTGGAGTTTTATTAGTATCGTTATTAAAAACTAAAGTTTATGAAGATGATAATATTAAAAATATAAAACCTTATGAAGCCTATATAGGAAGATATTTTTTATTTATGATAATAGGTATTATACAAGCTTTAGTAGTTTGTTTGGGGGATTTATTTATATTAAAAATACAATGCTTAAACCCTGTTCTATTTGTTTTAGCAGGTGTTGTAGCTAGTATTGTGTTTATTAATATAATTTATACTTTGGTTGTTTCTTTTGGTGATGTTGGTAAAGCTATTTGTGTGTTTTTACTTGTTATTCAAGTTGCAGGGGCTGGGGGAACATTTCCTGTTGAAGTTACACCAGAGTTTTTTCAAAAAATAAACCCTTATCTTCCTTTTACATACGGCATAAATGCTATGAGAGAAACTATTGCAGGTATATATGCAAATGCTTACAAAGTAGATATTATTAAATTACTTACTTTTTTACCTTTCTCTTTAATATTAGGTTTATTTTTAAGAAAACCTCTTATTAAAATAAATGAGTTTTTTGAAGAAAAATTAGAAGAAACTCATTTAATGTAAATTATATAAGCTAATTTTTACATTAAAATATATGTATATTACAATTTATTGAAATAACTTCTATAAAAGATTATAATAAAATATATTGTTAAGTTAGTAAAAATTAAGCAGGTGATTTTATGAAAAATAAAAGTATTGTAATTTATAATGTAATATTCCCTATTTGGTTATTAGTTTTATTTCCAGTTATTTTAATACCAGTATTAATAGGAAACTTTATTGTAGATTCTTTTGTAGTTTTAATAACTATGAAAATACTAAAAGTAGAAAATATATTTAAAAATTATAAAGTTTCAATATCAAAAGTTTGGATATTTGGATTTATTGCAGATATTATAGGTGGGATATTTATGATTTTAGGTTATAGTATTAATGTATCACCTGAAAGTAAATATAATGATTTTGTTTATAGATTTACTTCAAATGTATTTTATAATCCATTTGATAATATATTTAGCTTCACATATGTTGTAATATGTATGATAATATCTTCAATTTGCATTTACATATATAACAAAAAGATAACTTTAAGAAAAACTAACCTTAATGATAAGCAAAAGAAAATAGTATCACTAGCATTAGCAATAATAACAAGTCCTTATTTATTTTTATTACCTACAACACTTTTTATAAGGTAAGTTTTAATTAAAATTAAAATTTTTACAAAAAAATAAAAAAATGCTTGCAAATATATTTAGTATATGCTATAATTCTATTGTTGTGACATAAGAGCGATGAAATAGAAGGTTGTTACCATTTGGTAAGTTTTTCTATGGAGCGATGTCCAGTTCAAGAAACCGGGCGACAAGTCACTGTGTATATCGAATATTTGTAAGCATTTTTAATTTTAAAACATTATATAAATGTGTTTATTATTAATATGCTTGTCAATAGGGGTATTATGCCTATTGTTTGATGTGTGCAGTCACCGCTTGTCGTACTACAAAATAAAAGTGCGAAAAGGAGGGGACTTTTTTTATGGCTAATCAAAAGCTTAGAATCAGTCTTAAAGCTTATGACCATAAGTTAATCGACCAATCTGCTGTACAAATTATTGAAACTGCTAAAAAAACAGGT
>CALWSN010000084.1 GCA_944384215.1 uncultured Clostridia bacterium
TTTAAAAACTAAAGGATTTTCTAAAATATCAAGTTGAAATTTAATTTGCTCATATTCTTCTAAACTTTTAAATATCTCAATATAATTTTTTAAAGTATTTGCATCTAAAATTTGTGTATGAGCATTATTTAAATCTGATAATATTTGATTTAAAGCTATTTCAAAATTAGGTTCTTGTTTTATAAGTTCTATATACTTTTCTTTATTAGCTACCCAATCTACACCATATTTTCTCTCGTTTACCCCTAAAAATGGATAATTTTCTACTATCGTATTATATAAATATTCAAAATCTTCTAATTTTTGTTTTTCTGTTAATTCACTAATAGGTGTATTTATTAGTTTTTGTAAATTTATATATTTATATGTTTTATATGCCGATATAACAAGCAATATTAATAAAAATATAAAAATTACAAATCTATATCTTTTAATAATATTTTTCATTTTAGCACCTCTTTACTACTTTAACACTTATTAATTATATTAGTCAAAAAAGATAAGTACCAAATAAATGATACTTATCTTAAATTTGATAATTTTAATTTAATGACATTGTATCCATTCTTGGTGAACATATTTGTCCTCCACAAAAACCATCACATTTAGTATTTCAAACATCTATGCCACATTCTATATGTACTCCTAAACAAGTACAAGTAAATCTTGTATCCATTCCTTGTGGTTCTACTAAGTACTCCATATTTTTCACCTCATTTCAATATTATTACTAAACTTTATCTAAAGCTAATATTTTATCTGCAACATCTATAAAATCATTATCATGTGTTATACATATAATTATTTTATCTTTTTTATATTCTGATAAATAATTCTTTAATACCTTACAGCTATCTTTATCAAGAGCAGATGATGGTTCATCTAATATAAGTAATTCTGCATTAGATAAAAATGTTCTAAATAAAGAAATTTTTTGTTTCTCCCCTCCTGAAATATTATTAGACATATGATTGATTTTTGTATGTATGCCATTTTCCATTTTTTCACTCAATTTACTTATCCCAAGTTTATTTGCTATGTTTGTAAATAATTCTTTATCTATACAACTTCCATTTACTATATTATAAATAGAGTCTGACTCCAATGAGTGTTCTTGCATAACTACTGATATTAAATTTTCACGCATTTTATATGTATTTATATCCTTTAGATTTATTCCATTGTATTTAATTTCTCCTTCATAGTCACCCATTAATATTCCAATTAATGCATATACGAACGATGTTTTACCTACTCCATTTTCACCTTTTTACGGTTACTATTTATTCTATCGCTTATATATCCTAGGTCAAATTGACTAACTTTTCTAACAGGTAGTTTTTTAAGATGTTCTATAAAGTCTACATTCATTTCAAACCCCACCTGAGTTTGCAACTTCATATACAATCTATTTGATAAATAATTACCTATTATTGTTACAATATTCATAATTCCAATAATTATAGTAAATATAATAACAACCTTTTTACTTTCAAATATTGTTAATTTATCTATATATATACCATTAATATATGGTGTAAAAACTGTTATAGGAAATAAAATAATTAAATATATAAAAAGTTTTACAATACTTAAGCGATTTTTTTTTAAGTATGGTTTTAGCAATTTAAACATTAATAATACCTTTCATTATATTGTAGTTGGAACAAACATTTAAATATTAGCAATTTTCTTTTTATTTTCTATTTCATTTACTAAATTTTTAATAGTATCTTCTAATAAATATTTATATTTTGAACATCTTTCAGGTATACCATCTAACCTATTTTTAGGACAACCTCCCATACATAATGGTAATATATTACAACTAGAACATTGTTTATCATTAAATACATCATATAATTTATACTCTAAATTTCTTTTAGAAATCTTCATTTCATCTAATAAATTCCCATTTGAATATTCCTTAATACCTATATCTGACCAACAGTTATATAAATTACCTTCAGGATCTATCACATAAGATGTAATTTTATCTGCTCCACAATAATTAGAAACAAGTCTTGGGTAATTTATTTTATATGATAATTTATTATTATCTTTTAATTTTTGTTTAAAAACTTCATTACTACACTTACTATATGTTTCTAAATCTAAACACTTATTATCTTCATAGGTATTATTTAATGATTGTATGTGTCCCAAATAATAATATACTTTATTTATTAAATTTTTTTCTTTTAAAATATTATATAATTTATCTATATCTTCTATATTTTGTTTATCAACATTAACCCTAAGAGATATATTATCAAATATATCTACTACATCTACAAGGTTATTTAAAATTTTATCAAATGTTGGTTGTCCTCCTGCTAAAGGACGTTTTACATTATGTACTTCTGGAGGTCCATCTAACGTTACCTGAATAAAATTTATTTTGCATTCTTTTAAAATTTCCACAGTTTCCTTTGTTAATAAATAACTATTTGTAATAATTCCAGAACTATAATGAATACCATTATCAATACAATACTCTATTATTCTTTTTGATAAAGATTGTATTATGTCAATAGCTAAAAGGGGTTCACCACCATACCAAATTATATTTAAACTATTTAACCCTTTTCCCTTACCTTTAATTAATGTTAAAATACTATCTTGTACATCATTACTCATTTTTGTAAAATTATTATGATCTTCTTCATAGCAGTATACACAATTAAAGTTACATCCAAGTGTCGGTGCTAAAGTTAATCCTAGTGAATTAGAATCATATTGTCCTTGTAATCTCGCTAATTTAAGTAATTCTAATTCATTAATATCATCTTCTAGTATAAAACCACCTTTTTTCAAATCATCTTCCAATTTTTTATCTTCAAAATATAAAATACCATCTTTATAATTTTGTAAAATATCATAATTTTCTTTTTCTATTTTTGCTAATGCATTTGTTCTACTATTATATGCAATAACCAAATCATCATCTGTATTATAGAAAAAGTTATAATTAGATAATTTCATAATATA
>CALWSN010000085.1 GCA_944384215.1 uncultured Clostridia bacterium
TTCAGTATTATCTTTTGATGTATCTTTCCACCATACAACACCTAATTGAGAACCCCAAGGAGCATCTACTAAACCAGAATCTGCTTTATTTTTATCTATTTTTATATCAATATTGCGCCCTGCAAATGCATCTGGTGCTATATATTCTATATCTGAAGGTATGGTTATCTCTCTTAAAAGATTGTATCCTATAAATGCTCTATATTCTATCCTTTTTATGCTATTAGCACTAAATGTTTTTAGATAGTTTGCAGCTGCAAATGCTTCATGTCCTATCGTATCTACTGTATCTATTTGTATATTCTCTACTGCAGGGCTTATTGCTCTCGTTTCTATTGTAGAAGCATTTCCAATAACAATATTTTTAGCTGTACAACTAAAAAATGAATAATCACCTATATATACAGGGTTATCTTTAGCAGCCTCTATTCGTATTTCTTCTAATGGTTGCTCTGTAGAAAATGCAAACATTCCTATATTAGTTATACCATTTGGTATTACTATTTTATTTTCTTCTAATTTATCTTGTATACCAAATGTTTTTAGGTTTTTACACTCGTAAAATGCATACTCACCTATTGTTTGTATACTTTTTATTTTTACAGTTTCTACATTAGCACATTTGTAAAATGCACCATTTCCTATTGTCTGTAAACTTTCTGGTAAATGTAATACATTTTCAGTAACTTGTTGTCCTAGTATACTTATTGTTGATAATTTAGAACAACTACCAAATGCATAATTTCCTATATTTTGTATACTATTAGGTAATACTACCTTTTCTAAATTAGTACAGTGATTAAAAGCATAATTACCTATGCTTGTTAAATTGTTTGATTCAATAGTAACTGTTTGTAAACTTTTACATTCACTAAAAGCATAGTCACCTATTGTTGTTACTTGTGATGGTATAGTCAAGCTACTAATATTAGTATTTTCAAAAGCATTATTACCAATAGTTTGTAGCGTATCTGGAAGTTCTAAATTTGTAAGATTTTGGTTGTTTCTAAATGCATTATTACCTATACTAATAACTTGTGAACCTTCTTCAAAAGCTATAGATTCTATATTCCTGCCTACAAATACAGAATCTGCTATTCCTTTTACAATAGTTCCTCTTATTTCTTTTGGTATAAATAAATCTTTTATATTGTTAGAACCTGTATTAAAGTTATAGATTATACCATTTTCATCTATTTCAAATAAATCTTCTTGTGGTACATTTAAAACATTGTTTTTGTCTGATGTTTTTTCACTTGATGTCTCTTCGCTTATGCTTTCACTGTTTTCTTCACTTTCTATCTCTTTCTTTTCATCATCATTTCCTACAATTTCAATACCTGCTAACTGGCTTGCCAAAACTAAATTTTGGGGTACTGCCACTGTAGATAATGTCATAGCAAAAGCTAAAAAACTAGAAAATAATCTTCTCCAGCTTAATTTTGCTTTCATAAATATACCTCCCTATACTAGTTTAAAACACGACAAATAAACTACCTTAAAAACAAAATTTTTTTAAGCTAGCCCGATTTTAAATAGTATAGAAAGTTATAAAGGTTAGTTAATAATACCCCCCCCCGTCAATTCTAATAAAATTAAAGGTATATCTTCTAAATGTTTTATTGATACTATTCATATTTCTCACCCCTTTACTATTTGCTTGTTTTATTTTAACATATATAACTATTTTAGTCAATATTTGCATACTATAAAAGGCTATGAATATTCATAGCCCTTTAACTTAATTAAGCTGGATTAGGTGAATCTACTGGACAAACACTTGCACAAGTACCACAGTCTATGCAAATATCTGGGTCGATTACATACTTAGTATCTCCTTCAGAAATTGCATTAACAGGGCATTCTGCTGCACAAGCACCACAGCTTATACAATCATCATTAATAAAATATGCCATAATTTAAAACCTCCTAAAATTATTTATTATTTAATAATTTTTATAATAAAGCTAAAATTTATAAAATATAAATATAAAATCTATACTTTACTTTTTCATTTTATAATAAATATCATATTTTAGCAAGTATATTTTTAATTATATCCATTATTATTTTTAATAAACCTTTAATTTGGCTTATAAATAGATAATATATATTTTTTATAGGTCATATTAACAATATTTATAATTTTATTTTACATATTTTTAAATATTATTAATTGATATATATATATTGGTAATGTATAATAAATATATAAAAATATTTTAGGAGGTGTATTATGTTAGATAAAAATCTTGCAAACGAAATTTTAACAGAGGCAACATCAAAAGGAGCAGATTTTGCCGAAATATTTATAGAAAATAAAGACAATGCTAGCATATCTCTTATAAATGGTAAAGTTAATAGTGCTTTATCTGGTTTAGACTTTGGTATAGGCCTTAGAGTTTTTTATAATGGTAAAACCATATATGCATATACTAATGATTTATCTAGAGAAAGCTTGTTAAAAATGGCAAAAGAAGTTTCTAAGGCTACAAAAGGTAATAAAACTATAACTGTTTTAGACTTTGATAAAAAAGACTACAAACAAATAGGTATACATAAAGCTAAGGTTTTGCCTAATACCATTGATAAATCTAAAATAGTAGATATGCTAAAAGAAGCTAGCGATAGTGCTTTTAGCTATGATAGCCTTATAACAGAAACAATATCTAGCTATATTCATTCTATACAAGATGTATGTATTATAAATACAAAAGGTGTTTTTGCTGAGGATAGAAGAGTTAGAACAAGGTTTACTATTAATGCTGTTGCATCTAACGAAACAGAAAAACAAACTGGTAGCATTAGCCCTGGAGCTTTAATGGGATTTGAATTTTACGATACAATAAATGTAAATGATTTAGCCAAAGAGGCTAGTCGCTCTGCTGTTACTATGTTAAAAGCAAGCCCTTGTCCTAGTGGCAAAATGCCTGTTGTTATAGATAATGGCTTTGGTGGTGTTATTTTTCACGAGGCTTGTGGCCACGGGTTAGAAGCTATAAAAATAGCTCGTGGAGATAGTGCTTTTGTTGGTAAAATAGGCGAAAAAGTAGCAAGTGATAAAGTTACTGCAATAGATGATGGCACCCTTCTTAACAAATGGGGCTCTATTAATATAGATGATGAAGGCACAGAAGCTCAAAAAACTGTTCTTATAGAAAATGGTATATTAAAAAGTTATCTTGTAGACAACTTTTATGGTGAAAAAATAGGTATGAAATCTACTGGCTCTTGTAGAAGAGAATCTTATAAATACGCTCCTGTACCTAGAATGAGAAACACTTTTATTGCCAATGGCAATGATAAAAAAGAAGATATTATAAAAAATACTGAAAAAGGTATATATGCAAAATATATGGGCGGTGGCTCTGTAAACCCTGCAACAGGTGAATTTAACTTTTCTGTTAGAGAAGCTTACCTTATAGAAAATGGTAAAATAACTACTCCTGTAAGAGGTGCAACTTTAATAGGCAAAGGTGAAGAAGTTTTAAAAGATATAGATATGGTATCTGACACATTAAGCCACGCAGAAGGCGTTTGTGGAGCATCTAGTGGCTCTGTACCTACTTGCGTTGGACAACCTATGCTTAGAGTATCTAAAATAACTGTTGGTGGAAGGGGCTAAAAATATGGATATAAAAGTTTTTAAAGACAAATTGTTTAAAAAAGCTCTAGAAAATGGCTTTTCTGATTGTGAAGTATATTACTATTCTGGCAAAAGTTTAAAAGTAAGTGTTTTAAAAGGTGAAATAGAAAAATTTGATAATGCTACAAGTGGTGGTTTATCATTTAGAGGTTTTTATAATGGTAAAATTGGTTATTCTTACACAGAACAAATATGCGAAGATGTTATAGATAGCCTTATACAATATGCAAAAGAAAACTCTTTAATAATAAATGATGAAGAAAAAGAAGAAATATATATAGGTGATAAAAATTACACACCTATTAAAACTTTTTATGAAAACCTTGAAGATGTAGACGTAGATATATTAATAGAAAAAGCTCTACAAATAGAAAAAGCCTCTTTAGATTATGACCAAAGAATTGTTAGCTGTAATTACTGTATAGTAGGCAAAGCCTCTAGCCAAATTTATATATCAAATACTAAAGGTCTTGAGCTTAATAAAAAAGATAACTATGTAATAGCATATGCTGGTGCTTTAGCAAAAGAAAATGATAATTTAAAATCTGGTATGGAGATAGTAGCAGGCTTTGACATTAATGATATAGACCCTGTTTATATTGGACAAACTGCTAGCAAAAAAGCTTTATCTTATCTAGGTGCAACGTCTTTACCATCAAAAAAATATAATATTGTTTTTGAAAATGAATGTTTTACAGATTTATTTTCTTGTTTTATAGGTAGTTTTTGTGCTGAAAGTGTGCAAAAAGGATTTTCTCTTTTAAAAGGTAAATTAAATGAAAAAATAGCAAATGATATTATAACTATTTTAGATGAACCTTTAAAAGAAAATGGATATAACTCTAATAGTTTTGATAGTGAAGGTGTTGCTTGCTATAACAAAACTGTTGTAGAAAATGGTATATTAAAAACTTACCTTTATAATTTAAAAACAGCTAAAAAAGATGGTGTAAAATCTACTGGTAATGGTTTTAAAAGTGGATATAAGGGTAAAATAGGCATATCCCCTACAAACTTTTATATAAAAAATGGTACTAAACCTTTAGATAAACTGTTTGAAGATGTAAAAGATGGTATTTATATAACAGAAATGTCTGGTTTGCACGCTGGAGTAAACGATATATCTGGAGATTTTTCTATATTAGCTAGTGGATATTTAATAGAAGATGGCAAAAAATCTAAGGCTGTTGAGCAAATAACAATAGCAGGTAACTTCTATAATATGATGCTAGATATTAAAGATATAGCCAACGATTTAAAATTTGATTTAAGCGGGGTTGGTTCTCCTAGTATATTTGTAGGAGAGCTTAGTGTATCTGGTGAGTAATTATTTTAATTATTACTATATTACTATTGTATAATAATAATGTTATATAAGCTATAAAAAAATTTGTATAAATTTATTTTTAAAAATGTATTGACTTTTAAAAATAATCTGTTATAATTAATAATAGTTATTAGTTGATAACTTTTGTTTTTAACTTTATATTGATTTTAATTATTTAAGGAGGATTTTATTATGAAAAAATTTGTTTGTACTATTTGTGGTTATGTTCATGAAGGTAACGAAGCTCCAGAGTTTTGCCCTACTTGTAAAGCTCCTGCTTCTAAATTTAAAGAGCAAGCAGCTGGTGAATTATCTTGGGCTTGCGAACACGTTGTAGGTGTTGCTCAAGGTTGTCCAGAAGAAATTATGGAAGGTCTTAAAATGAACTTTGAAGGCGAATGCTGTGAAGTTGGTATGTACCTTGCTATGTCAAGAGTTGCTCATAGAGAAGGTTATCCAGAAATCGGTATGTACTATCAACAAGCTGCTTTTGAAGAAGCAGAACACGCTGCTAAATTTGCTGAATTAATCGGTGAAGTTGTTACAGATTCTACTAAAAAGAACTTAGAGCTTCGTGTTGCAGCAGAAAATGGTGCTACTGCTGGTAAATTTGAGCTTGCTAAAAAAGCTAAAGAATATAACCTTGATGCTATTCACGATACAGTTCACGAAATGGCTAAAGATGAAGCTAGACACGGTAGAGCTTTTGAAGGTTTATTAAACAGATATTTCAATAAATAATTATATATTAATTAAAGGGTGTAGATTTATCTACACCCTTTTTTTATATAAAACTATATTTATATATTTTATATTATATTTACACAATGCCATATACCAGATGATATAATATCAGCCATATTCATAACCGTAGCCAATCTTGTGTTTTGCAAAACAGATATTTCTAATATACCTGTATGATTTACTATACCTGTTATAAAAATATCTCCAACAGATGGTAAGTTTTTTTTAGCCCCTGCTCCAGGCTTTATACTCCCCTCTCCTATATTAATATAATTTATATATTCTTTTGAGCCTAAAGATGCATCTATGGCTATAAGGCAAGGGTTTTTATGTTTTATATATATTTCTTTTATAGTTTCTTTTAAGTTTTTTGCGTGCACTGGCTTTTCTAAAGTACCATATATAAATATATTATTTTTTAATGGTAATTTAGATAGCTTATATCCCACTAGAGGCCCTAAGCTATCACCTGTTGCTCTATCAGAGCCTATACACAAAAATATAAAAGTTTTAAACCTATCTTTATATTTATACAATATATTAAATAAATATTCCTTAAACTCTAATAATGCAAACTCTGAGCCAGAATTAATATAATTAATTATATTGTCTTTATTTCTTAAAGTATTATTCAATTTTAATTCTCCTTAAATTTTGTATAATTTCCATTAAAAACTTAAATTTTTTATAATAATAATATATATTTTTTCAAAAAACTAATAAATTATACATTAGTAAAAAAATTTTAATACAAAAAAAGTGTTTATTTACTGTCAATATGTTACAAAAAATGTACATTATTGTAAATGTTTATTGATAGTTGCAAAAAATTACTTATTAATAGGGATAAAAATTTCTTGACTATTTACAAATTTTTCCATAAAATGTAATTAGTATGTGATAATATTTTCATAAATTAACAAAACTTATAATTATATGTCTAAGGAGAGTTTTTTATGAAACAAAATAATGATATTATTAGCTTACCAAAAAATATAAAGCAGATGGGTAATATTGATGATAGTTTAAAAATATATATGGAAGATTATGTATTTACATATCTACAACAATATTCAAAATCTTCTAATGGTGAAGAGAGAATAGCAATCTTAGTAGGAGATAGCTACACTATTGATGGTAATGATGTATTATTTATTAATGGTGCCATTAAGGGGGAGCATACTATAATTGAAGATGGTATGGTAAAACTAACAAAAAAATCTTTTGAATATGTTAATGAGCAAATAGATACATATTTTAAAGACTCAAATATTATAGGTTGGTTTTATTCTCAACCAGGCTTTTCAGACTACATAAATGAAGGATACATAAATTATCATAAAGAAAATTTTGATAAAAAAAATCAAGTATTTTTTTTAAGCGACCCTTTGGAAAATATTGGTGGTTTTTATAAATTATGTAATAATGATTTTAAAGCTATTAATGGTTTTATCATTTATTATGAAAAAAATGAGGCTATGAGCGAATATATGCTAAACAATAAAGCGTCTATCAACTGCTCTAAAGAAGAAAAACTTAAAGCTAAAGACGAAAGGCTTATAAGTATAAGCAGAAGAAAAAATAATATTAATAGAAATATTCATTATTTAAACGAATATAAAAAAATGACTAATATCTTTGGCTCTCTAAGTGCTGTTTTATTTCTTGTATGCTTCATAATGGGTGCGGGGCTTATACAAAGTGATGATAAAATAGCAGAGCTTGAAAAAAGGCTTGTTAAATTAGATGACAGCTATAGATATATTTTAAGCCAAATAAAAGATGATAATGTGCAAAGTGTTTTTGCTCAAAATAATTCTAGCTATGAAGAATCTTCGTCAGAGCAAACATCTTCTTTATCAACAGCTAATACACATACAACAGTTCAAACAACAACGTCTATAACTGAAACTTCTACCGTTTCTACTACTCAATCTATTATCGACAAAACCTTAGAAACGACTAGTAAAAATCTTTCTAAAAATGAAAAAGATTTTAAAAAATACGAAGTAAAAGAAGGTGATACCTTAGAACTAATAAGTAAAAGATTTTATGGTGATAGAAGTAAGATAGAAGAAATAATGAGTATAAACGGACTAGATAACCCAGACACAATTTACGTTGGTAAAACATTATTACTTCCTTAAATATTTAAATTTAATGTATAATTTATTTTAAAAAATTTTTGGAGGATTAAGTTTTGTATTTTTATAAAGACGACTTGGTAAAAAATATAACAATAGCTCTAGCACACGAGGTAAAAAATCCTATATCACTTATAAAAGCTAACATAGAGTTACTAGAGCTTGAAAATGTGTTAGATAATCATAAGAAAAATGTTACTATGATAAAAAATGAACTTAATAAAATATCTGAAATCGTATCTGATTTTATGGTATTTTGTAACCAAGATTATGAAGTAGAATTAACAGACATAAATTTATTTTATTTGATAAAAGATTATATAGAAAAATTTAATATCTATAATCATATTACATTTAGTTTAAATTGTTTTGAAAATATAGAAAATATAACTATTAAAGCAGAATATTCTAAAATATCTATTATACTTTCAAACATATATAAAAATTGTGTAGAAGCAATTATAAATAAAAGAGGATTTATACAAACTAATATTTATATAAAAGATAATAATATTATTGTAGATATTATAGACAATGGTAAAGGTATAGATGATAGTATTTGTGACAAAATATATAAGCCATTCTTTACAGATAAACCTAATGGTAGTGGGTTAGGTATACCTATTTGTATAAATGCTATGAAAAATATAAATGGAGATTTTAAAATCTTTAATAATAAAGATTTTGGTTGTACCACTAGGCTTAAATTTAAAAGATAACACACTAATATTTATTGTGATAATATTTTCTAATATTATCACAATTATTAAATATTATAAAAAAATCATTTTTTGTTTTTGTTTTAGATAATAAATTTAAAAATATATACATACTCTTTATATAAAAAGTTTGCTTTATATATTTTATATTTTTTAAGCTTACGCTATTTATCCCCTTTTTAAATAATGTATAAAGCTCTACATCATCATATATGTTTATAGGTATATATTTTGATATTTTTTTTATAGCATCTAATGAACAATACATATAATTAGATTTATTGTCTAAATAATCACAAAATGCATTAATATTAAAAAAATATATATTTTTAATTTCTTTTTTGTCTAAATAAGATGATATATATTTTAATATATATAAGTTATATAAAAGTTCTTTTTTAGATATATCTTTCATAAATAACCTCTCTTATAAATTATTTTATAGTTTTTATTATATATTTTTTAAATATATATAATCATAAAATTTATAGTAAATATTTAATAAAATATCTTTTATGTAAAAATTTGAAAACTTTATAAAAATAAACTATAATAAAATAAAAAAGAGGTTTAGATTATGAAAAATATAGAAATAGAAAAAAAATTTTTAGTAAATTATATACCAGATTTAAAAGATTGTAAATGCTTTTATATAAAGCAAGGTTATATATCTACAAACCCTGTTTTAAGAATTAGACAAAAAGATGAAAAATATATATTCACTTTTAAAGGAAAGGGTGATATATCAAGAGAAGAAATAGAAAAAGAAATCACTAAAGAAGAATTTGACAACCTTTGGTTAAAAATAGAAGGACAACCTATTATAAAGTCTAGGTATATTATACCATTAGAAAATGGTCTAATAGCAGAGCTAGATATTTATGATGGCAATTTAAAAGGATTTAAAAATGTAGAAGTAGAGTTTGATAGTATAGAACAAGCAGAAAATTTTATACCACCAGATTGGTTTGGTGAAGATATTACTAAAAACATAAAATATACTAATGCTTATTTATCAAAAATATCTAGCTCTAATATTAAATGATTTATATTTACTTGGAGGTATTGTTTTGAGTCAAGATAAGATACGCGTTTTATTAGTAGATGATAATAAAGATTTTTGTGATATATTAAAAAATTATTTAGATAAACAGTCTAATATAGAAGTTATAGATGTTGCATTTGATGGCTTGCAGGCATATGATAAAATTTTATCACTAAACCCTGATGTAGTTTTGCTAGATGAAGTTATGCCACATCTTGATGGTATAGGTGTTTTAGAAAAATTACAAAATATAAAAGACTTAAAAACTATGTGCATTATGCTAACAGCTGTAACACAAGAACAAGTTACACAAAAAGCCTTTTCTCTTGGAGCTAAATATTATATAGCTAAACCTTTTGATATGGAGCTTTTGGTATCTCGTATAAGACAATTAAAAGAATCTAATACATCTAATAATAATGATAATAAAATAGGTACAAGCTATACAACATTAGATTTAGAAACAAGAGTTACAAATATATTACACGAAATAGGTGTACCTGCTCATATTAGAGGTTATCACTATATGAGAGAAGCTATTATAATGGCTATTGGCGACATAGATGTTTTAAATTATATTACAAAAGAGCTTTATCCATCAATAGCTAAAAAATGTAACACTACTCCTAGTAGGGTTGAAAGAGCAATAAGACACGCAATAGAAGTTGCTTGGAGTAGAGGTAGAATAGATGCAATCGATAATCTATTTGGATACACTATAAACAATCATAAAGGTAAACCTACAAATAGTGAATTTATAGCTCTTATAGCTGATAGATTAAGATTAGAGCTTAAAGCAAGCTAATCAATTTTTTAAATACTATGATTTAATAATATATAGTTCTATAATAAATATTGGGGTAAAATAAATCTAATTAAACATTTTTTAAATGGTTATAGAGCCAAGGTGTTGTAGGTAGTTTTAGATTTTTTCAAAAACTCACATTTAAGCAAGATACCCCATAGTTTAAAAATAACCTATATAAAATAAAAAGGCAGGATAACCTGCCTTTTTATTTTATATTGTTAAAGATGCATCTTTTTCTTCATCTTCATTTTGTTGTTTTTCTTTATCTATTATTTGCTTTTTAATAGTATATGCAGCAATAATTATAATTAATATTATTAATAGTATTATTAATAAACTTATGTTGCCTTCTGAGCTAAAACCAAATGCTGGTTTTTCTGTTTGTCTTCTTTCATTTATTTTACTTCCATTAATAGTTGCATCTTCTATTGCACTATCAATACTACTATTTATTATTTCATTATTTGGTTCAACTTGGCTTATAGCTTGTCTTGCCATTTCTTCATACTCTGGTGTTACTATATCTAAATTACCAAATGTATATATATTTGAGCCGTCGTTTACACCATTATTGTTTACAACAGTATCGTTTATGCTATTGTTGCTTCCACCATTGTTATTTCCACCACCATTATTAGGAGGTATTACTTGTGCATCATTTGTTGTACTTTCTGTACTACTTTCTGTTGCACCTGTACTTGTTGTACTTTCTGTACTACTTTCTGTTGCACTTGTGCTTGTTGTACTTTCTGTACTACTTTCTGTTGCACTTGTGCTTGTTGTACTTTCTGTACTGCTTTCTGTTGTACTTGTACTCGTTGTACTTTCTGTACTACTTGTACTTGTTGTACTTTCTGTTGTACTTGTTGAGCTTGATGTTGTCACATTTTTCTCAAACACTGGATATAAATTTATATTTTGGTCTGTCATAACTACATTTGCTACAACATCATCTTTTGTGCCATTAGGTTGTAAAGACCAACCAATAAACTTATAGTTATTTACTTTATCTTGTGGTATATCTGTTGTTAAAGTTACTGTGTCACCTACATTATAAGGTTTTTTATCTACTGGTATATCTATAAGATGGTTTCCATTTTCATCAATATAGTTTACAAATCCAGTTATATTTACTCTTTCTTCAGTTGTTCTTGGATAATCAGCTGGTTTACTAGAATAGCTTCCACTAGCAATAAATGTATATGTTTTTTGCTCAAGTATTTTTAAATCTTTTACATTATATGCATATGTTCTTTCTTCTTTTATATTTAAATTACTAGTTTCATCTGCTTGCTCTGTTGCTTTTATCTCTGTTAAAACTTCACCATTACCATTATATACAACATCTATATTAAAGTTATTTGCATCTTGTCTTTTTATAGTATACTCTATGGTTACTTTATCATCTAAGTAAACAACCTCTACTTTACTATCGTGTCCACTAGGTACAACTCCACCATCTCTTAATTGTTCTATTATTATATATCTTAATTTAGTTGTACCTTTAAAAGCATCAGAACCTATAATTGTAGTAGATTTAGGTATAGTTATTTTCTCTAAGCCAGTACAATCTT
>CALWSN010000086.1 GCA_944384215.1 uncultured Clostridia bacterium
AGCTATTTCAACACCATTTAAAAATTTGTCAAAAAAAGAAGTTTTCTTTTTGACATTTTCTTTATTAGTCATAGTTTTCTCCTTCCATAAATTAAGTATAATGTTTGTGTTTTATAATTATACTAAATTTTTAATAGATATACAATATAAAATAAATATTAAAATACATAAAGTTCTGTAACTTTTTGTATATTTTAAGCACTTTTTATAGTTACATTTTACTTTTTATATATAAAAACTTTTAATATATATAATTATATTTTAATAATATATATCATAAGGTATTTTAAATAATATTATAAATGATATTATTATAAATTTTAGTAAAAATATACATAATAAATGTAATATGATAATATATAAAATTATAAAAAAATAGCCTTTCAAAATTTATTATTTGAAAGGCTATCTTTTTATTCCATTTGTTTACCTAAAAAGCCAGCTGCTGTTTGTGCTAATTTTCCTTCTATCTCTCCCATTTTTTTATCTCCAGATAATAAAACAACAGCACCTAAAACATCTCCTTCAGATATAATAGGCGTGATTAGTTGATGATTATATATACCGCTATCTTCTTCTGTAATAGATACAAAGCTCTTTTCATCTCTATTTGCAATATGTGTTGTTCTTTTGTTAATCACATCTTCTAAATCACTACTAATATGTTTTTCTAAAAGTTCTTTTTTACCACCTCCGCTAACAGCTATAATATGGTCTTTATCTACAATACAAGTAATATGTCCTGCTGTTTGTGCTAAGCTTTCTGCATATTCTTTTGCAAAGCTACCAAGCTCACCTATTGGCGAATATTTTTTTAATATAATCTGACCTTCTCTATCTGTAAATATCTCTAAAGGGTCTCCTTCTCTTATTCTTAGAGTTCTTCTTATTTCTTTAGGTATAACAACTCTACCTAAATCATCTATACGTCTTACAATCCCTGTTGCTTTCAAAAAAATTCCTCCTTATTAAAATAATATTATAAAAACTTATAATTTTTTTAATTTATTTTTGACAATAGTATTATTAATCAATAAAGGATTTTTTATGCAGTATTTTTTTATTTTTTATACAATTTATCCTACATTTTACAAAAATTAATGTTAAAAAATTTTTTAAATCGTGGTATAATAAAAATAATAGTTTCATAAGGAGGTTAATTTATGGATTATGGATTTGTTAGAGTAGCTGCTGCTACACCTAATATTAAAGTTGCCGATTGTTTTTATAACGCAAAAAATATAATAGAAGATATAAAAAAAGCAGAAAAAAATAAAACAAGTATTATATGTTTTCCTGAGCTTTGTATAACAGGCTATACTTGTTCTGATTTATTTTTACAAGATAGTTTAATAGAAGATAGTAAAAGTGCTTTAAAAGAAATTTTAGAAAAAACAAAAAGTTTAAATATAACTTGTATAGTAGGTATGCCAATAGAATATTTAGGAAAGTTATACAACTGTGGTGTATGTTTTTATAAAGGTAAAATTTTAGGTATTGTACCAAAAACTCATATACCAAACTACAATGAATTTTATGAAAAAAGACACTTTAATACTTTAAGCTCTACTAAAGACTTTTTTATAGATAAAGATATATGTGAAAATGCTATACCATTTGGTAATATAATTTTTCAAATAGAAAATATAAAAAACTTTACTTTTGCATTAGAAATATGTGAAGACTTATGGAGCGTTATACCTCCTAGCTCAAACTATACTCTTGCTGGAGCTAATATTATTTTTAACCTTTCTGCTAGCAACGAAATAGCTGGTAAATCCATATATAGAAAAGAGCTTGTAAAAAATCAGTCTGCTAGATGTATATGTGGATATGTGTATGCTAGTGCTGGTGAAGGAGAATCTACAACAGATTTAGTATTTTCTGGGCACAATTTAATATATGAAAATGGACGCCTTTTAAACGAAAGTAAAACTTTTGAAAATAGTATTATATATTCAGATATTGATTTAGACTATATAAATAGTGAAAAAAGAAGAAATACTACATTTAAATCTATAATAAATAATAATTTTGAAAATGTTAAATATAAAATAGACCCTATATCTTTTGACCTAGATAGATATATAGACACTATGCCTTTTGTTCCTAAAGATGAAGAAAAAAGAGCTATAAGATGTAAAGAAATAATAGATATTCAAGCATATGGGCTAAAAAAACGTATTGAACATATAGGTATAAAAAATGTTGTTGTTGGTATATCTGGCGGGTTAGATTCTACCCACGCATTAATTGTTATTAATCGTACTTTTGAGCTTTTAGGATATGATAAAAAAGGTATTATAACGGTTACTATGCCTTGCTTTGGCACAACAGATAGAACATATAACAACGCAATAAAACTATGTAAAATAATAGGTACTACTCTTTTAGAAATAAATATAAAAGAAGCTGTTTTAAAACATTTTGAAGATATAAACCACGACCCAAACATACACAATGTAACCTATGAAAATAGCCAAGCAAGAGAAAGAACTCAAATTCTTATGGATATATCAAATAAATATAATGGTATTGTTATAGGTACAGGTGATTTATCTGAGCTAGCCCTTGGTTTTGCCACATATAATGGAGACCATATGAGTATGTATGGTGTAAATGGTTCTATACCTAAAACATTAATAAGATATTTAATAGAATATTTTGCTAAAAATTCTAACAATGATTTAGAAGATATATTAATGGATATATTAAATACACCTGTTTCTCCTGAGCTTTTACCACCTAGTGAAAATGGGAATATATCTCAAATAACAGAAGATATAGTAGGCCCATATGAGCTACACGACTTTTTCTTATATAATATGATAAGATATAATTATACACCAGAAAAAATATATTATCTAGCTAAAAAAGCTTTTAAAAATAATTACGATAATGCAACTATTTTAAAATGGTTAGAAAAATTTTATATAAGATTTTTTACGCAACAATTTAAACGCTCTTGTTTACCAGATGGTGCAAAAGTAGGCTCTGTTTCTCTATCTCCTAGAGGAGATTTTAGAATGCCTAGTGATGCTAGCCTTAGTGCATTTTTAGAAAGAATAAAAAATTTAAAATAATCTATATACAAACGTTATAATACTACAACATACTTAACTATTTAATATGGAGGACAAAAAATGAAAATGGTATCTTGGAATGTTAACGGGCTTAGAGCTTGTGTAACAAAGGGATTTTTAGATTTTTTTAACAATATAGATGCAGATATTTTTTCTATACAAGAAACAAAACTACAAGAAGGTCAAATAGATTTAGACTTAAAAGGTTATCACCAATATTGGAACTATGCAGAAAAAAAAGGTTATTCTGGTGTAGCAGTTTTTTCAAAAAAAGAGCCTATAAATGTTATTTATGGATTAGATAATGAAGAACATAATAACGAAGGTAGGCTTATAACATTAGAATTTGAAAATTTTTATTATGTAACAGCTTATGTTCCAAATGCTCAAGAAGAGCTAAAAAGGCTTGATTATCGTATGAAATGGGAAGATGATATTAGAGAGTATCTTAATAAGCTAAAAGAACATAAACCTGTTATTTATTGTGGAGATTTAAATGTAGCTCATCAAGAAATAGATTTAAAAAACCCTAAAACTAATAGAAAAAATGCTGGTTTTTCTGATGAAGAAAGAGAAAAATTTCAAAATCTTTTGGATATAGGTTTTACAGATACTTTTAGATATAAATATCCAGAAAAAGAAGGTGCTTACAGCTGGTGGAGCTATCGTTTTAAAGCACGTGAAAAAAATGCTGGTTGGCGTATAGATTATTTTATTATATCTAATGATATAGTAAAAAATTTAAAAGATGCAACCATTCATAATGATATTTTAGGCTCTGACCATTGCCCTGTAAGTATAGATATTAATTTATAATTAAAATGGAGGTAAAAATGAATAATTTTAAAATGATAAAAGCTGTTGAAGCAAAAAAAATAATGGATAATAATAATTGTAAAATATTAGATGTTAGAACAGAAGAAGAATTTAATGAAGGTCATATAGATAATGCTATTTTATTACCTTTAGATAAAATAAATGATAAAGTAGAAGAAGTTTTTAAAAATAAAAACGAAACTATATTAGTATATTGTAGAAGTGGTGTAAGAAGCAAACAAGCTGCTCAAATAATGTCAAAAAAAGGATATACTAATATATTAGAGTTTGGAGGCATAATAGATTGGCCTTTTGAAATAGTCTTATAATAAGTATAATAATAAACTAAAGGCTATGATATAATCATAGCCTCAGACTGTTGACAAAATAAAATTAAAGTAATATTTTTCATTTTTATATCCTATTTTATAGTATATAAAAATTTTAATCACAAGACGGGTCTTTGCCTCGGATTGTGTAAAAAGCTAGATTTCTAGGGGCTTTAGCCCTTGTAGGCAGAAATCAGCTTTTTTTCTCTAGAGTATCTCAAAAAAATAAACTTGTTATTTTTTTGAAGGGGTTGAAGACAAAGTCTTCAACCTCAGGCTATGATATAATCATAGCCTTTTTATTATTTAAAATATTTATTTATAATATCCCAAGTAGCATCATTTTCGTGTCCTCTTTTCCAACCTGCAACGCCTTTAACATCTAAGTTTCTTGCTACTTTCATACGCTCTTCCATAGATTTTTCATCTTCTAGCCATATCTTTTTAGTTGTACCGTCAGAAAAATATTCTCCATAATATTGTCTTGTTTTTTCATCCCATACAATATTAGCATTATTATCTTCTAATAATTTTCTTGCTTCGTCCATTTTTAAAGATTTAGATACAACAGAAACAGAACCATCAGCATTTTTTGTTTCTGTCCATACTCTAGTGTAAAAAGGAACACCCATTATAAGTTTATCTTTAGGTACAAGCTTTGTAGCTTCTGTCATATATTTTTCTGCCCAAGGTAAAGATGATACAGAACCACTTACTTTGCTTGTGCTATAATGTTCGTCATATGCCATAATAATTACATAATCTACTATCTTGCCTACTTCTGCCATTTGATAATGAGCCGTCCAAGGTGTAGGAACATACATATCAACAGATACAACTAAACCATTTTGTTTAAATATAGGTGTAGCCTCTTTTATAAATTGTAAATAATAATCTCCATCTGCCTTAGCAACACTTTCAAAATCTATATTAATACCATCTAAATCATATTTTTTAGCATACTCTACTAAAGTATTTATTATTTTCATTCTTTTTTCAGGGCTACTTAATGTATCGTGTGTTATAACAGGGTCAAAACTGTTAGATACAAGCCCCCAAAGCTCATATCCTTGTTGTTTAGCCCATTTAGCATATTCTATACTACCTTTATCTTCTATATCTCCTTCACTATTTTTTATTTCAAACCAAGTAGGAGATAATACATCTAACCCATTTATAGGCTTTCTTTTTGCCTCACTATCATTAATAGGTTTAGATGTTTGGTCCCAAACAATTTTTATACCATCTTGTTTTTGGTTAGCAACAGGTTGTGTTGTTGTAGTTTCTGTTGTAGTTTCTATTGTTGTTTGTGTTGTCATTTGTGTTGTTTGTTCTATAGGTGTTTCTATTATAATAGTTCTAATGTTGTTATCCCATTCTACATTATATCCTAAGCTATCTGATATAGCTCTAATAGGTACCATTGTATAACCATTTATTATTTTAGCAGGTACATCTAATTTAATAACATCTATGTTATTTTTTATAGCTTCATTACTATTTATTTTAAATACTACCGTGTTATTATCTTTTTTAATAGTTGTTTCTTTTTCTTTATCATTCCATAAAACTTCTGCCCCCATTTCTTCAAAAACATCTCTAACAGGAACAAGAGTTCTACCTTCTATTATAACAGGCTCCATTTTAAAGTCTTCTATTGGCTTGCTATCAATAGTAATATGTATTTTTTCTGCACTATAATTATGTACTTTTCCATCATAATTAAGCTTTAAATTTACCCAATCACTAGCTGCAAATACATTAAAGCTTATAGCAAGTGTAAATATTATTACACTTAAAATAGTAAGTATTTTTTTCATAATATCCTCCTATGTATAAATTTATTAATATCATATAATATTTTACATTTTTTTTAAAACTAAATCAACAAGTAAATAATACCTACCTATAAATTTAGGTAGGTATTTGAGATTATATACAAAGACTACGAGTATAATGTATAAAAAAGTTGCTTTTGCATACTTTGTCTTAATTCTTAAATGATTAAATATCATTTTCTTCTTTTTTAATATTTTCTTCATCTTCTTCAGAAAGTAATTTTTCTGTTTCATTAAAATATGCTTGTATTATTTTTTCTATAACTTTTTCTTTAGATGTATCTTGAACATTTAAAGCTATTATTTTTTCTAATAGTTGCTGATGTTCCTCTTCTATTTCTTTAATTCTATCTTCAATCTTTTTCTTTTTCTGCTCAATTTCTTTAAAATATGCTATTTTATTGTCTATATTTATGGACTTTGCAAATGATTCTAAAGAACCATTAGAAATATTTATGTTTTTATAATGTAAAAAATCTTCTAGTTGACCTTGAACTTCATAAACTAGTTTTCCTAAATTATCGTATCTAGTAACAATATGTTTATAATTATTAAAGTCGTCTAAATTTGCTTTTAAAACACGAGAGTTTTTTACATTATATTTTTTATAAGTATAATTTAAAAAATTAACATAATAAGAATATACAACTGTTTTTTTATTTAATAAAGCTACTAACTTAGAATATTTTTTTTCATTTAGTTTTAGCTCAAAAACAATTTTTCTTCTAAAAGCATATATAAGTACAATTGTAAAAATTAATGTTATGCATAAAATAGATAATGATAAAAATACAGATTCATTTAAAGAAACAGATATTAATGTTAAAAGTATTATTGATACACCAAGAACTATTGATACTGCAAAAGAAAATCTGTGTAAAACCTTATATGCAAATTGTAACCTTTCTCTATCAAGAATAGTACGTTCTTTTTCATCTTTTATTAAATCTATATCTCTAGATAAAAGACGTTTAGAATTTTCTGCATCTTCTATTTGATATAATGCATCATGTGCATCTTCTTCTAAAGTTTCTAGCTTATTAATAGAGCTATTAAAATCTCCCATTTGGTATCTAATACCTTTTCTTTCATTATTTAATTGTACAAATTTTGTAATAAGAGATTTTAAATGCTGGGCATCATCTTTAGAAAGGTTATCATAACATTTTAAGTCTTCTAATATAACTTCACATTCTTTTTTCTTTTTATCTAGATATAAACGGTGTCTATCAAGCTTTAAGCTATCATCACAAAGCTCTATTACTTTTAAAACATTTTCATCATCTTCACTATCTTCTAATAAAAAAACATATTCTCTAAATTTAGAATATTCATAAGAATAATCTTTTAATGTTTCTCTAGAATCTAGCACTTCTTCTGTTCTAAATTTTGATAAAAAACGAGAAAGCAAACTCTTTTTTTTCATTTGTTGGCTTTCTTTAGCTATATTATCTTCTTTTAATAGGCTATTATCTATCTCTTGCTCTAAGGTACTATCAAAAAGGTTATCCTTATTGCTTGAAACCATATTTTAAGCCTCCTTTTGTTAATATCAAAATATCATAAATATAATATTTCAAATATATTATATATTATTCTAGTTTTTTTTACAATAGTTTTTATAAATCAATTTTTTTAATATTTTATATTTAAAAACATATATTTCTAAATATTTTAATTGTAATAGTATATAAAAAGCTAGATAATATATTATCTAGCTTTTTATATACTAAAAATCTTGTTTTAAAATACTTTGTGTAACATCTGATGGTATAACAAATTCTACTTGACCCATATATCCTGGTGCAACTTCATACTCATCAAAACATATTACCAACTCATTATTTTCATTAAAATAAAAGTTTTGGTCTTCTTTTATTTGTTCAAAATTGCCCTCTGGTATATCTGCATCTACAAAGTAAATTTTGTTTTCATCATTAGCCATTTGTTCTTTCATTTGTTCTTTAATATTTTGGCTTAAAACTTCTATATAGTTGCTATCTTCTTTAAATATGTCTTTAAGCTCTATTATATTGCCTGTATTTTTATCTATATGATATATTTTAGAAAACATATAACCACTTGCATTTACCTCTAAGCTATTTATTCTTAAACTAAATAAATCTTTATTATCTGTAATAACATTATAGTCTATATCTAAGCTTTTATTATCGCCTTGTTCAAAATCTTTTTTAAATTCTTCTGTAAGATTTTTTATATATTCATCTGTTTTATTATTAAGGTTATCTAAAGCTTCACTATTATTTTTATCTGTTGCAACTGGTGTTTTTGCAGTAATATTTTTATCTTGTTCATCATATTTGTTTATTGTTATAATATTTACAATTTTATCTATAACTGGTATCTTGCTCATAGCCATTGCTATATCTGGGCTTAAATTAGGTAATGCTATAAACACTGCTAATGCAGATACGCAAGCAATAGATATATATTTAATTTTATTATTTCTATTTTCTTTTTTAGCTTTTTCAATATTTCTTTTCATAATAAAGACCCCTTCTTCTTTAACATTAATATTTTTATATTCTTCTTTTAATTTTTCTATTATTTTATTATGTTCCATACTACACCTCCTCCATAATACTTTCTAACTTTTTAAGACAACGATATAATTTAGTTTTAATAGTATTAACATTTATATCTAATATACTAGCTATATCTTCTATTTTTAAATCTTCAAAAAATCTTAAAATAATTATAGCTTTTTCATCATTATCTAAAGTTTTTAAAGCATTTTTTAAATCTATATTTTCATATTTATCACTAAAAGGGATATTTACATTATTTATATCCTCTGCTATATGTTTATTTTTTGATAAAAATGTTTTACATTGATTTATAACTATTTTATATATCCAAGTATCTACATACTTATTATCTTTTAATGCATTAGCATTTTTTATAGCTTTGTATGCACTCTCTTGAACTATATCCATAGCATCGGTATCATTATGAACATAAGAAAATGCCACTCTATAATACTTATTATAATTTTTTAGGAGAGTTTCTTCTATTAGGTATACCTTATTTTTTTTCATTAGTTAATTTCACCTCCTATATATTAGACTTATTTTATATTAATAAAGTTTCAAAAATTTAAAAAAATTTTGTATATAATACAAATAATTGTTAAAAATAATATTATCATATACAACATTTAGGAGGAAGATATGGAAATATTAAAGGTTTCAGCAAGTTCACAACCAAAGTCTGTTGCTGGTGCAATAGCTGCAATAGCAAGAAATAATAAAAAGATAGAAATAGAAACAATAGGAGCAGGTGCAGTAAACCAAGCTGTAAAAAGTGTAGCTATTGCAAGAGGCTATGTTGCTCCAAATGGTATAGAGCTTATATGCACACCTGCTTTTTCTCAAATAGATGTTGATGGAGATTTAAAAACCTCTATTAAATTTGTTGTAGAAAAAAGATAAATTTATTTGACTATATATAAAAAGTTCCTCTATAAAATTAGAGGAACTTTTTATATATTTTCTATTTGCCAATCTATTGGTTGCATATTATTTTTCTTTAAAAATTCATTAGTTTTTGAAAATGGTTTAGAGCCAAAAAAACCTCTATTGGCAGAAAGTGGGCTTGGATGAACAGATTTTAATATTAAGTGATGCTTATTTGTTATAAATTTTGTTTTTGATATAGCATTATTACCCCAAAGAATAAAAACTACTGGCTCTTCTTTTTCATTTAAAACTTGTATAACCCTATCTGTAAATATTTGCCAACCTATGTCCTTATGTGAATTTGCATTACTATCTATAACTGTTAATGTAGCATTTAAAAGCAATACCCCTTGGTCTGCCCATTTTTTTAAATATCCATTATTAGGTATATAAAGCCCTAAATCACTAGAAAGTTCTTTATATATATTTTGTAAAGATGGGGGTATCTTTATACCCTTATTTACTGAAAAGCTAAGGCCGTGAGCTTGCCCTTTTTGGTGATATGGGTCTTGTCCTAATATTAAAACTTTTGTATCTTTATAGCTTGTGTAATGTAATGCATTAAATATATCTTGCATAGGTGGATAAACTATTTTTGTTTTATAATCTTCTTTTAATTTTTCTCTAAGCTTTAGATAATAATCTTTTTTAAATTCATCATCTAAATAATCTTTCCAATCATTTTTTAATATTTCTGCCAAACTTACTACCTCCTATTTTAAAATAGTTGCATCTATATATTTTATATACATTTCTATAATTTTTAAATAAGTTTCTTCTATTATAATGTCATCTCTTTTAACTATTTTATTATCACCATTTATAAATTCTATTTCAACAAAAATATCTTTCATATAATAACCTCTAATTATTTTAAAATAATATATGGCAATATATGTATGTACTATTCTTTATAACTTAAACTAATATTAAATTAATTATATCATATAATTATATTAACTTAAATATATTTTAGGAGTTTTTATGAAAAAAGCTGTAGCATACGATAGTGCTATAATAGGACGTAAATAACTTTAGGGGTTGTATGTCTTAAAATTTAATTAAAGAGGTGATTTTTATAGGATACATAGACGATTTTAATATGTTATTAACATATGCTTCTGAACAAGATATCATAGATATTGAACATAAAAAAATTGAAATTAATAAATTAAAACCATTTCCCAACCATAAATTTAAATGTTATACAGGGCAAAGGCTTGAAAATATGATAGAAAGTATAAAACAGTTTGGAGTTTTAACACCTATTATTGTATGGCAAAATAACGATGATTTTATTATTTTAAGTGGGCATAATCGTGTACAAGCTTGTAAAATTGCAAATATTGATAAAATATCTTGCATTATAAAAGATAGCTTGACACTAGAAGAAGCTACACTTATTGTAACTGAAACTAATTTGATGCAACGCTCTTTTAGTGACTTATCTCACTCTGAAAAAGCTTATGCTTTAGAACAACATTATAAATCCCTTAAAAGTCAAGGAAAGCGAAATGATTTATTAAAAGAAATAGGAATTTTAATGAGAAATGATGAAACTATTAAAAAAAGTAAAACTTTAAATAAAGTTGGAGAAGAATATTGTTTGTCTAAAAATAGTGTGGCTAGGTATATGCGTCTTGCAAAACTTATACCTCCATTACTTGATAAAGTAGATAAAAATATATTATCTATTATTGTTGGCTATAATTTATCTTTTATAGAAAATGAAGAAATTCAACAAAAATTAAATTTGATTTTAGATGAAGGAGTTAAAATTAATGTAGCTATGTCTGACAAATTAAAATCCTTATTTAGAGAAGATAAGCTAACTTTAGAAAATTTAGAGCAATATATTAAAGAAGATAAGGCTAAAATATCAAAAAATAAGTATACAAAATTAAATAGCCGTGTACTTGAAAGATTTTTTGATAAAAAAACTAAAACAGAAGAAATAGAAAGTGTTGTTGAAAAAGCTTTAGAGTTATACTTTAATTGTAACAAATGATATTTACACTTGTTCCCATTTTGGGACAAGCTTTAAGGAGTGATTTTATGGACGAAAAATTAAAAAATGCTATGAAAAAAGCAATAGAAGAAGGAAGATTGATGATTGAAAAATCTAAAACTGGTATGGAAATTCAATACTTTGAAGATGAAGAAACAGGTATTTGGTATCCTATGTTTAAGTTGCCTGAAGAAATGGAAATAAACAAAGATGAAATTCCTTATGGTGTTATGTGGAAAGAATATTTAATCGAAAATAAAAATCACGAAATTGTATCACTTATTATGACAGGCGAACTGGGCAAACGAATGATAGAAATACAACAAATAGCAGAAAATTATAAGCAAAAAATAATTGATGAATTACTACAAAAACAACCTATGCCAGATAGTAGCAAAACTTTAGAAAGAGCATCTCATTTAAATAATATATATCAAATTGCAGAAGAAATGACAATTAAAGATATAGTCGAGAGTATCGTATAACTTTACTATTCAACCTTAAAAATACTTTAGGCAGGAATAGTGGTGTTCTACACCACCTAAAAACAGCTTAAAACCAAAGGTTTTAACGGGGTTCTATTAAAAAAATTATAATTAAAATAGAACCCCTAAATAACCCAAAAGTGACCCTTGAAATTTATATAAAAGGAGTGATTTTATGAACAAAAATACCACTAAACGCTCTATAGTATTGCCTACAGATACATTAAAACAAATAGAAAAACTAGCTTATACAAACAATAGAAACACATCAGAACAAATTAGAATATTTATAGACGAAGGCTTAAAAATAAACGGCTATCGCCAAGATATTGATTTTATAGCAGATATAATAAGACAAGAGCTAAATTCAATTTATAGACTAGAAGATATAAAAGAAATTTTAGATAAGCAAACTAATAGGCTTGAAAAAATGTCTATGAAAATTGGTAAAATAAATTGTGGGCAACTATTTTTGCTTATAAGTATGTTTTTAGAAATTATTGATAGAGCTGATGAAGATAAATTTGATATTCTGTTAGAGAAATCTATGACCAACGGAATAAACTATATGCAGAAA
>CALWSN010000087.1 GCA_944384215.1 uncultured Clostridia bacterium
CATAAAATTTTATCTTGACAAAATAAATTTATTCAATTATTATAAAGCTATCTTAATATATTATTATATTTATAAAATTCTATTAAAAAATTTCTTTACTTTCCCCCCAAATATCGGAATAGAGCCAATATTATTAAAATAGGTATACAATTTTTTTATTATATAAATAATTTATTATATTAATAATAATTATAAAACAAATAACAATTATAAAACAAATAATAACTATAAAATAAATAATAATTATAAAATAAATATTAATATATGTTTTAATATTATTAAAATTACTAAGTAATTAAAGTATAGAAATATTAACTAAAATAATAATATATATTAAAATAAAAATAATAAATTTATAAAGTAGGGAAAGTATATAAAAATAAACATATAAATAAAAAGTAACTAAAATATTATTAAAAGTAGTAATTAAGGATAACAATATTAAATATTTTTATTTTGTAAGTTTATTTAACTATTTATTAAGCTAGCTTGAGAAATATTAGTTGAGGTAGTTTTTTAGATGTGCAATTAAAGATAGAAAACTTATGAAAGTAAAGTTGACAATAAAATGGTATAAAACAATATGTATTTGAAAATATTCATATAGTGTAGCCTGAATATAAAGAAATGATACGAAGAGTTATTGAGAATATTAAGCATCAAAGATAAACAGTAGAAAGTAGCTTAGATAAGCTATTTAGAAAGCTATAATTAAAATAGTAATAAGGTAAACGAAATAAGGTTAACAGAAAAACTAGTATTTCATTTTAGGGATAAAAGTGAATTAAATATATTACACATACTATTAATACTGATTATAATAATTATTGTTATATATATTATGAAAAAGTAAATAATAGATGAAGGAAAACATTAAAAATATCAAGAGAATAAAACATCTTTACATATTTAATTAATTAAAATTATAAATAATATTTTAGTTAATAATAAAAGGTATAGGATATTATAAGTCCTATACCTTTTTATATAAATTTTTAAAAATTATTAATTTAATACTGACATAGCTTCATCTATCATAGTATTAACAGATTGTAAACCATTACCTGCTATATACCATACTTCTGGATTTAGATTAACAACTTTATTATTTTTTACTGCATTAGTAGAATTTATTAAATCATTATTTAATGTGTTACTTGAAGTATTTTCACTACCACTTACAACATCATCTCTATCTATAACGAAAAGTATATCTGGATTTACTTGTGATATATATTCAAAAGATACTTCATCACCGTGAGTAGTAGGTGTTACTTCTGTAGATTTATTTGAATCGGCTTCTTTAAACCCTAATTCATCATGTATAATACCAAATCTTGACCCAGCACCATAATATTTTAATTTACCACCTGTTGTCATAATAATTAATGCTTTATCTTCTATATTTGATGTTTTTTCTTTAGCTTCTGCTATTTTAGTTTCAATTTTATTGTATTCTTCTAAAGCTAAGTCTTCTTTATCAAAAATTTTACCTATATTTAATACTGATGTTTTAAAGCTTTCCATATAGTTTTCATATTCTACGCCAACGTATATAGTAGGAGCAATTTTATTTAGTTCATCATAAAAATCTGCTTGTCTGCCACTTATAAATATAACATCTGGTGCAAATGTGTATATACCTTCTAAATCTGGCTCTTTTAAACCACCTGCATTAATAGCATCTTCAAACCCTTCTATATATGAAGGTACGCTATCTACTGGTAATGCAAACTCTGCTTCTACACCTAATTTTTGCATAGTATCTAATGTACCCATATCGAATACTACTACTTTTTTAGGATTTGTTTTTACAGTAGTTTCTCCTTTAGAATGAGTGATTGTAACTTCTTGCTCTAATGATTGATTATCATTACTAGAAGCTTCTGAGCCTACCTCACTATTATTAGTATTAGTTGTTTCTTTGTTAGCGTTACAAGCAAATAAGCTAGATGCTATTAATAATGTGAAAGTTAATTTTAATAATTTTTTCATACTTTTATCTCCTTTTATATTATATTTTATGAATAGTATAAACAGATGTTTTGACCATCTATATTTTTTACTTGAATGTCCATACCATAAATTTCTTTAAGTATTGGCTCTTTTATTATTTCTTCTTTTTTATTATTTTTTATTATTTTGCCATCTTTCATAGCTATTATATGGTCTGCATATAAAGATACAAAATTTATATCGTGTATAACAATAATTACTGTTTTATTTTTTTCTCTTGCTAATTTTTTTACATTTTTCATTATTTTTACACAATGATGCATATCAAGATTGTTAAGAGGCTCATCTAAAAATATATATTCTGTATCTTGTGCTATAATCATTGATATAAATGCCATCTGACGTTGGCCACCAGATAGTTCATCTAAATATCTATCTTGTAAATGTTCTATACCCATATATTTTATAGCATCATCTATATGTTTTTTATCTTCTTTAGTTAATTTGCCTTTAGAATATGGAAATCTGCCAAAGCTAACAAGCTCTTTTACTGTAAGCCTTATATTTAGATTATTAGATTGTTTTAATATAGATATTTTTTGAGAAAGCTCACTATTATTCCATTTAGAAAGTTCTTTTTCATCTATATATACTTCACCACTATTTTTAGACAACGTACGACTTATTATAGAGATTAATGTACTTTTACCAGCACCATTTGCACCTATAAAGGCTATAACTTCTCCTTTTGGTATATCTAAAGAAACATTATCTATAATAGGTTTTTCACCATATTTTTTTATTATATTTTTTAATTTTATCATTATTTTTTAGCCTCCTTTAATATTAAGTATATAAAGTATATACCACCTATAAAGTTTATTATTGTACTAATAGTTGTATTAAAATTAAATACTTTTTCTACTAAAAATTGTCCTATTACTAGAGCAAAAATACCTATTAAAACAGAACATAATATTCTATATGTATGTTTATAAGTTTTCATAAGCTCTCTTGCTATACTTGCAACTAATATACCTAAAAATGTAATAGGTCCTGTTAAAGCAGTAGACACAGATACTAAAACTGCTATTACAATAAGATTTTTTAATACAAAATAATTATAGTTAATACCTAGATTAATAGCGTGCTCTTTACCAAGCGATAAAACATCTAATTTGTTATAATCTTTTATTGTTATTAAAAATAAAACACCAATTATTAGTATGTTTATAAATAATAGCTCTTCATTTATATTAGAAAAACTTGCAAACATTTTACCTTGTAATACTAAAAATTCATTTGGGTCTAATATAACTTGCATAAATGTTGACATACCACCAAAAAGATTACCTATAATCATACCAGCTAATATTAAAAAATATAAATTTCTATTTTCTTTTAAAAATAAAACAATAAATAGTATTAAAGAAAAGAATATCATAAAGCCTATTGATAAAAAGTAATTAGTGTAGCCACTCATCATAGCTAGTGTTTTAGAACCAAAAAAATAGACTATAACTGTTTGTAAAAACATATATAAAGAATCTAACCCTATAACGCTAGGTGTTAATATTCTATTATTTGTTATTGTTTGAAAGCTTACTGTAGAATATCCTATACAATAGCTAGATATGGCTATTGCCAAAATTTTAATAGCTCTTCTAGGCAAAAAATAACCTATGTTACTTTTATTTACTCCCCAAAAAAGAGAAATACTACAACCTATTAAAGCTAGTATTATTAATATAAAAATCTTTTTTTTATTAGACATAACTTCCTTCCTTTACAATTATTTTTCTTTTTTAAACAATATAAATAAGAAAATAATACTACCTACAACACTTATTATTGTACTAACGCTTATTTCGTAAGGATATATAATAACTCTACCAACAATATCACATAGTAAAACAAAAATTGCACCAAGTATTGCAATATCAAAAATTGTATTTTTTATACTATCTCCTTTTGTCATAGATACTATATTTGGTATTATAAGCCCTACAAAAGGTATGCTACCTATTGTAACTACAATAAGAGATGTAATAAACGATACTAATACAAGTCCAATAGTAACTATCTTTTGATAATTTATACCTAAATTTATAGAAAATTCTTCTCCCATACTTGCAATAGTAAATTTATTAGCGTATATGTAAGTTATTATAGCAACAGGTATACCAAAATATAATATTTCATAATTGCCTTTTATTATTGTAGAAAAATTTCCTTGTAGCCAAGATGAAATATTTTGGATAAGTTCATATTTATAGGCTACAAAGCTAGTTATTGATGATACAACACTACCTAACATCATACCTATAAGTGGAACCATAAGGCTATTTTTAAACTTAATATTTTTTAAAATTACCATAAATAAAAAGTTACCTATTAAAGCTATTATAAAAGCTGTTAATATTTTTATTATTTTATGCTCACCACCAAAAAATAAAATGGATATTAACACCCCAAACTTACACCATTCCATAGTACCTGCCGTAGAAGGTGATACAAATTTATTGTTTGTTATAGTTTGCATTATAAGACCAGCTATACTAAGGCCTGCTCCAGTAATTATAATTGCTAAAAGCCTAGGCAATCTACTAATTGTTATTAAAAACACATCATCTGGATTTTTATATAAAGCACCAATAAGGCTAAAATCTTTAACACCTATTTGTATAGATACTATACTTAATAATATAAGAATAAATATATATATATAATTTTTATAAACTTTTTTCATAATACCCCCTAATAATATAACAATAGCAACTACTGAAAAACAAAGCTAACTATTATTATTACTTGCTAACGATAGTTAGTTTAACATAACAAAGCTTTTTTGTCAACATTTTTTATTTATAAATTTATAAAAGACTAAAACAATAAAAATTTATATGTTTTAATCTTTATATATGTGGTATAATATGTTATAATTAAAATAATTTTACAAATTTTATAAAAACTTTGACAGGAGGATTTTTATGCAAATAATTTGTATATATTCTGGAGTTTCTCCTTTTGAGCAAAAGTTAGATTATGTATTTAATGTATTTAAAAATACTTTAAATGAAATAGGTGTTAAAGTTGATGTTTTAGATATTACAAAAGTAGATATTGCCTATTATAATGGTACTAAACAACCAATAGTTGAAAATATATTTAACCATATGAAAAAAGCTCAAGGGATTATTTTTGCTTGTACTGCACAAAGATTTGCTATAAATGGTGCTATGCAAACTTTTTTAGAACATTTAGATTATGATTTATATAAAGATATATTAGAAGATAAGCCTTGTATGTCTATAATAACATCTTCTGATAATAGCGAATATATGGCAGGCAATTATATGAATATTCTTATAGTTGCTTTAGGTGGTATAAATGTTAATAATATGCTTATTGGTAAAGACTATTTAACTAATATAGAAATATCTAACCATATTACTGAAATTATAGAAAAATATGCTGAAGATTATTATAGAATGGTTAAACAAAACCGTAAATATTTTGTTGCTAATCCATATAAACATAATTATGTAAAAAAACAACAGCATAACTTTAACTTTGATAATCAAAACGAATCTTTAAATATAGAAAATATTACAAAACAAGAAGATAAACAAATAAGAAATTTAACTGGTGCTCAAGTTGCTAATTTATACAAAAAAGAAGTTGATAATAATATAGATAGACAAGCTATTAGTAACGTGCAAAAAAATAATATTAATGAAATATTAAAGCATTATAAAAATCAACAAACTAATAAAAATCAGCAAGTTATTAATGAACAACCATTAAATAATAACTATTTAGAACAATCTCAAATTTATAATAATTATTCTGATAATAATCAATTTAACAATAATTATTCTGATAACAATCAATTTAATAATAAAAATATAAATATTGATACAGATGATGATATAAGCCATATAGCTAAACTTTTAGGACAAAAATATGAAGAAGAAACTAATGTGAAAAAACAACTAGATGAATATACAAAATATATTAATCAAGAAAAGAAGGTTAATATATCTGCTAGTTTAAATAGTTTAAAACAAAAAACTCAAAGTTTATATCATTATTTTCAACCACAGCTTGCAAATGGTATAAATATTGTTATGCAAGTTAATATATCTGGTAAAGAAAATTTTAATGGTTTCTTTGTTATAAAAAATGGTGAATGTACCTATACAGATGGCATATATCCTTCTCCTGATGTTACTATTATATCTGATAGTGTTGTTTGGGAAGAAGTGGTTGATGGCAAGTGTGCTTTACAAAAAGCTTTTATGCTTGGTAGGTTAAAAGTAAAAGGTAATTTTGTTGTTATAAGTAAATTTGAACAGTTTTTTAAAATTATATAATTTTTTGGAGGTATAATATGAAATTTACAAAAATGCAAGGTTGTGGAAATGATTATGTATATATAAATTGTTTTGAATATAATATAGAAAACCCTAATGAACTTGCTATAAAAATGAGCAATAGAAATTTTGGGGTTGGCTCTGATGGTCTTATTTTAGTTATGCCTTCTGATATTGCAGATTGTAGAATGAGAATGTTTAATAGTGATGGTTCTGAATCTGAAATGTGTGGCAATGGTATAAGATGTGTTGGAAAATTTGTACACGATAAAAATATTGTTAAAAAAGATATTATAACAGTTGAAACTTTAGCTGGTATAAAAACTTTACAATTTTTTAAAGATGAAAATAATATGGTTTTAGATGTTAAAGTTAATATGGGTGAGCCTATATTTAACCCTAAAGATATACCTGTTATATCAGACGAACAAGAAATTGTAAAAAATTTAAAATTAAAAGCTTTAGATAAAGAATTTATTTTTACTTGTGTATCTATGGGTAACCCTCACGCTATTACTTTTGTAGATGATGTAGACAATTTTGATGTAGACAAATATGGCTCTATATTAGAAAGCCACCCTGCTTTTCCTAAAAAAGCTAACATAGAATTTGTAGAAGTTTTAGATGAAAATAATCTTAAAATGCGTGTTTTTGAAAGAGGCAGTGGCGAAACTTTTGCTTGTGGTACAGGTACTTGTGCAACAGTTGTGGCTTCATTTTTAAACGGAAAATGTAATAGAGAAAATGTAAATGTAAAACTTTTAGGTGGAACATTAAATATATCTTGGAACGAAGATGACAATAATGTTTATATGACAGGACCTGCAAGGTTTGTTTTTGAAGGAGATTGGCTTTTATAATGCTAAATCAAAAAATTTTTGATATATTATTTAAATTTGGTAATAGACATAAAAAATTAACAGTTTTTACTACTATATATTCTTGTTATTTATTTTTTATTATGTATTTAATAGGATATTTATATATTTTTATACACTTTAATAAATATGGATATAAAGGCTTATTAAAATATATATTTGTACCTTTAATTACTATTATTATAGCAAAAATACTTAGAAAAAAGATAAAATCTAAAAGACCTTTTGAAAAATTGAATATAACTAGTTTAGTTAAGCATAAAGGTGGAAACTCTATGCCTAGCAATCATTCTGCAAGTGCTATGGTTTTAGCATTAGCCCTTACATATATATTGCCTCAATATTTTATATTTTTTATTATTTTGGCAATAATAACAGGTACTGTTAGAATTTTAGCTGGGCTACATTACCCTATTGATATTTTATTTGGGTTTGCCTTAGGTTTATTAATTGGAACTTTAGGTTTTTTTATCTTATTTTAAAAGAGGTTTATATGGATATAGAAATTGTAGAAAAGGTTTTAAAAGGTGATATAGATGCATTTTCAAGCCTTATAGATAAATATGAAAAGATGATTTATAACCTTGCTTATAGAATATTTAACAATACATCAGACGCAGAAGATATGACTCAAGAAGTTTTTATTAAAATATATAAAAATATTCATAAATGTGAAGGTAAGCAAAGTATAAAAACTTGGGTTTATACTATTGCTTACAATACTTGTATAGATGAGGTTAGAAAAAGAAAAGGAAAAAATAATATATCTCTTGATATGGACATAGAAGGCGAAGAAAATAGCTTTTCTTTAAATATGCCTTCTGATGAGCCTACACCAGAAAGTGCTCTTATTGAAAAAGAAGGGCTTTTAGAAATAGAACAGGCTATAAATAGTTTAAATGAAGTTAATAAATCATTAATATTTTTAAGAGATATAAAGGGATTTAGTTATAATGAAATAAGCGAGATAATGGGGCTTAATATAGGTACTGTTAAGTCTAGGCTAAACCGTGCAAGAAATATGCTTAAAAATATGATTAAATTTTGATATGGAACATTTTTTATAAAATTACGTTTAAAACTATATAGGTTTTATTTCTTAAAAAGTAAAGGAGGTAGCACTAATGGACTGTAAAGAAGTTTGTGATAAAATGTATGACTATGTAGAACATCAACTTTCTCAACAAGAAATAATTAAGTTTGAAGAGCATATGAAAGATTGCAAACATTGTCAAGATGAATATTATAAGCTAGAAAAACTTATAGTTAAGCTTAAAAATATTAAAGATATAGAACCACCAACTAATTTGAAATATAAAATTTTAGATAATATTAAAAATCAAACTCAACAACAAAACAAAAAGGCAAAAATAATTTACTTTAAAAAATATTCTTATGTTGCAGCAACTATGATATTTTTTATAGGTGGATTTTATATATTAAAAGCTATTGAAAATAGTCCTATTAAAAATCAAGTTTATAATACAACTAAAATAGAGAATTATATAACAACTCAGGACGTTAAACAAACAACTAATATAGATATTTATACAGAAACTACATCTCAACAAATAGAAACACCAGAAGATAATAATAAAATAAATATAGAAGATACCACAGAAAATTTAACATCTAATATAGAACAAACTATCACATCAGAACAACAAACTCAAGTAGAAAGTAAAACAATGATAGAGCAAACACCTAGTAATGCACCTAGAATAGCTTCACAAGAACCTACAAAAGATTTAAAAACTCAAGAAGTAGAGATATTTAATAATTCTAGAGCTTTACAAGCTAATGTTGGTGAAAATTATTTATATGAAAAAACATTATCAAAAGACGATAATATAGAAAACTTTAAATATGATATACCTTTATATAAAAATCAAATTTGTAATGTTTATTTTGAAAATAATTCTGATGAAAATGTAACTTTGTTTGTTGAAAATATAGATGGTCAAAAAGTAAGTAATGATACAATAGTTGAAAAAAATTCTAATAATAATATGCAATTTTATATGACAGAAGGTGAGCTAGAACAAGATGTTTATACCATTAATGTTAAAGCTTTAGACAAAAATGTTATAGAGGGATATTTGAAAATAGAAATTTTACCAAAAGAATAGTCGATTTAGAGGTTATTATGAATGATTTTAATTTAGAAAATATTTTATGTTTTTGTTATAAAATAGATATGCCTGAATATATGATAAAATTAATAGTAAAAAAATTTAGTTTAATTGACAAAGGTATTGTTGAAAAGCTTTATTGTGATTTTTTTGATTATAAAAAAGCAGAAGAAACATATAAAAAATTACAAAATTATACCGATAGCATAGATAATGATAAAATTTGTGAACTAACGATACTTTTATATGTTGCTATAAAAAGCTATGATTATTATAAAGAAAAAGGGATAGACAAAAAAATATATTTAGATACCATGAAATGTTTTTCTAGGTTTGTAAAAGAAACTTATAACTGGACTGGTAAATATACATTTGATAGAGGCTTTTGGGTTTGGAGACAGCTTTGTCTTGCTCTATTTAGAATAGGACAACTAGAGTTTGAAATAGCTAATGTAGATAAAAATATAGCTAAAAAATTAGATATTGACCAAGATAGTAAGGTTTTATATGTTCACATACCTAATGATGCTATATGCACGACAGAAGAATTAGAAAATTCTTATAATAATGCAAGAGAATTTTTTAAAAAGTATTTTAATAATGATTATTTGGTTTTATGCTCTAGTTGGTTACTAGGTAAAGAATTGGAAAGTTTGATAGATTGCAATGGTGGTATATATAACTTTAGAAAAGATTATGAAATTTTTGATTATTTTGAAAGTGATGATTATTTGCAATGGGTATTTAATAAATATAGTGGAGATATAAAAGACTTTAAAGAAAAAACAAAGCTACAAAAGGCTATAAAAATTCACTTAATTAATGGTGGAAAAATGACTGTTGGTATAGGAAAATTAAAAAAATAAAAAAATTTTAAAAAAAGTGTTGACAAATTTTAAAATATGTAATATACTAAATAAGCAATATGATTGAAGATTGCTTATGGAGGATTACTCAAGTGGCTGAAGAGGCTCCCCTGCTAAGGGAGTAGGTCGTTAACGCGGCGCGAGGGTTCAAATCCCTTGTCCTCCGTTTCTACCCTAAGTTTTAACTTAGGGTTTTTTGTTATTTTATTAAAGTGTTGGTTTATATTAATATTATTTATAAAAATAGTTTTTTGTTATGATTTTTGTAAATAATATTAACGGCTAAATACAAAATATAATTATATATTAAATTATATGGTGATTTTGATTAAATATTAAGTATTAAATTTAATAGAGGTGTAAATATGACAAATGATAAACTTATAGTTAGAATAAATGAGCTTGCTAAAAAAGCTAAGACTATTGGTCTTACAGAAAATGAAATTAGAGAAAGAGATGAGCTTAGAAAAGAATATATAAAAAACTTTAGAGAAAAATTTAAAACAGAAATTTTAGACAATATATATATAGTTGAAGAAGATGGAAGAGAAACAAAACTTACTAAAGAATAAAAAATATATAAAATTATGAATAAATAATATTTTTAGGATAATAATAAAACTATAGTATTAACTTAGTTAAAATTGAAAATAATATTAATTTGTAAAAATAAATAAAAAAATGTAAAAAAAGTGTTGACATTATAATCTAGTTATGATAATATAATTAAGTCGCTAAAACAAAGCTAGTTAAGAAATGAAAAAATAATAAAAAAATTAAAAAAGTTCTTGACAAGTTAAAAAAATAGTGATAAAATAATTAAGTCGCTAAAACGACGGATAAGTTAAAAAGTTAAGAATAAAAAATAAAAAATTAAAAAATATGAAAAAAGTTCTTGACAAAAAAGAAAAAATGGTTATAATATAATAAGTAACTAACAAGTTACAAAAATAGCCAAGAAAAAATAAAATTTGAACATTGAAAACTAAATAATCAAATAAAGTGAATTAGACAACCCGAAAAATTCAAGTGTAAAGTATACACTATAAATAAATACAGTCAGAGTTAATCTGAGAAGATTAAACTTAAAGAT
>CALWSN010000088.1 GCA_944384215.1 uncultured Clostridia bacterium
TTTCTACTTGAGCAACTCTAACATATATACCATTTTCTACTAATATAGGTATTGCTCTGAGAGTAGCTTTAATACCAGCATCATCACTATCAAATAATGTTATAACTTTATTTGCATATTTTTTTAATAGTTTAATATGGTTTTCATTAAAAGCAGTACCTAAAGAAGCAACGACATTTGTTATACCAACTTGACAAAGAGATATAACATCTATATAGCCTTCAACAAGTATAAGCTCTTTATTTTTATTATTTTTTGCAATATTAATACTATATAGATTATAGCTTTTGTTAAAAATAGGAGTGTCAGGAGAGTTTAAATATTTAGCAGTATTTTTGTTGTCTGTTAAATCTCTACCACCAAAACCTATAACTCTACCTTGAACATCTATAATAGGGAACATAAGTCTACCAAAAAACCTATCAAATAAAGTATTATTTTTACCTTTTACAACTAAACCACTTTCTAAAATAATTTCGTCGTTGTAGCCTTTTTCTTTTAAAAATGTGTATATATCATCTTTTTTAAAAAGAGAATAGCCAAGACCAAATTTTATACGAGTATTTTTATTTATACCTCTTTTATCTAAATAATCATTAGCTATTTGTGCTTGAGGCATAGATAAGTTTTGATAAAATTTTTTAGCAACTAGTTTGTGTATATCATATAAAATTTGTTTTTTTTCTGCTAAAGAATTGTCAAAAGTTCCGTTAGGCTCTGGCAAAGGATAGTTTATTCTATCTGCTAAGTATTTTAGAGCATCTAAAAAATCATAATTTTCTATATCCATAATAAAGTTGTAAACTGTGCCAGATGCACCACAACCAAAACAGTGATAAAGTTGTTTATCAGGGCTAACAGAAAAAGATGGTGTGCTTTCTTTGTGAAAAGGGCATAAGCCTATATAAGAGCTACCTCGTTGTTTTAAAGGTGTATAAGAATTTATAACCTCTACAATATCGTTGCCAAACCTAATATCTTCTATAATATCATCAGAATATCTCATAAAATATACTGTCTCCATTTTTTTATTACAATAACATACTATATTCTTTACATATACTTATTCGACAAGGTTTTTAAAAATCCTTTTTGTTTAATATGGTTATATTAAAAATTTATTTTTTCATAAGTTTTAATAGCATATCTATCAGTCATACCAGCTATATAATCGCATATTGCACGGTCTTTACTTTCACCTGTTTTACATATATTAGCAAATTCTTGTGGAACTTTCTCAAAGTTTTTATAGTAGTAGTCATAAATATCTTTTATCATAAATTTATAATTTTTTCTTTCTTCTGCCAATATACCTGTTGTATAAACATTATCAAATAAAAACTTTCTAAGTGTATACATACAAGCCTTAACTTCTTTAGTCATAATAATATCATTTTTATTAGTGCTATTTTTTATTATATCTCTTATTAAAAAATTTATTATTTCTCTTGGAGTTTGACCTAATAAATCAAGACATTGTTTAGGTAAATCACTATGTTTTAAAATACCTGCTCTTATAGCATCATCTATATCGTGATTTATATATGCTATTTTATCAGAAATTTGTACTATCTTTCCTTCTAATGTAGATGGACTACATCTTCCACGATGATTTAATATACCATCTAAAACTTCTTTTGTTAGATTAAGACCTAACCCATTTTTTTCTATTTTTTGAACAACTCTTACACTTTGTTCGTTATGATGAAAGCCATCTTCTAATATTTCATTTAGAACATCTTCACCAAGATGCCCAAAAGGTGTGTGACCTAAGTCGTGGCCTAAGGCTATTGCCTCTGTTAAATCTTCATTTAAAAATAGTGCACTAGCAATAGTTCTAGCTATTTGAGCAACTTCTAGAGTATGGGTTATTCTTGTTCTAAAATGGTCGCCTTCTGGAGATATAAAAACTTGTGTTTTATGCATTAGTCGCCTAAAAGCTTTACTATGTATAATACGGTCTCTATCTCTTTGAAAGCAAGTTCTAATATCACATTCTTCTTCATATTTAAAACGTCCTAAGCTATTTTTACTTTTTGTTGCAAAATTACTTAATATTTGCTCTTCTAAAGCTTCTTTTTTTAACCTAATAGTCATAAAACACCTCCTAAAAATATTTTATATAATATACTTATTTTACAAATATAGGTAAAAACCCTTTTAATTTGACAAATGTTCTATTAAAATTTTAAAACCTATAATAATAAGTATTAAACCACCTATTCTTTCAGCATTTTTTGAAAACAAACTGCTAATTTTTTTACCTATTAAAACACCTACAAAAGAAAATATAAATGCTACAATACCTATTATTAAAGAAGGCATAAAAATATTTACTTTTATAACAGAAAAACTAACACCAACAGCTAATGCATCTATACTTGTTGCAATAGCTAAAACAATTAAATTTTTTATTGATAATATGTTTTTATCATCAGATATATTATTTTCTTCTTGTTTGAATGTTTCTATTATCATTTTAAACCCGATTATATTTAACAATATAAAAGCTATCCAATGGTCAAAATTTAATATTTGTTTACCTAATAAATTAGTTAAATAATATCCTATTATGGGCATAATAAATTGAAAAAAACCAAAAAATATACCAAATTTTATTGCATATTTTGCTTTGATTTTTTCTAAAAGCATACCATTAGATATAGATACAGCAAAAGCGTCCATAGCCAAACTTATAGATATAAAAATAATTTCTACAATGCTCATATAATTTCTCCTTTTATCTTATATTTATTAAATTTATCTATTTATATATTATTTATTCATAAAAATGTTGAAAACTATATTTATAGATGTTATTATTATAATTATTATAATTTTAAGAGGTAATATTATGAATAATTATTTTTCTTTTGTACCCTTATATAATTCTTTTATAGAAAGATATATGATAAAATCAAATCATAGTTTTGTTATAGTATATATTTTTTTATTAAAAAAATATATAAATAATGAAGACATTCATTTAGAACATACATCTAGCCAATTAAATATGTTAGCATCTGATATAATTAAAGCTTTAGAATATTGGCAGTCTGAAAATATTATATCATATAAACAGATAAATAATAAAGTAGAAATTGAATTTTTTGAAATAAAAGAGCAAATTTTATTTAATAATGTAGATAAAAATAAAATAATAAATACGCAAAAAAAAGGTTATACAGATGAAGAAATAACTATTTATAGCCAACAAGAACCGATACAACAATTATTTAGATTAGCAGAAAAAAAATTAGCAAAAACTTTAACATATAGAGATAGAGAAATATTAATAACTTTATATGAAACTTATGGTATGTCATTAGAAATTTTAGCAGTCTTATTTACATATTGTGTTGAAAATGGAAAAAATAACCTTAATTATATAGAAAAAGTAGCAATAGATTGGTGTGAAAATGGTATAGATAGTCTTGAAAAAGTAGAGGCTTATTTAAAAGTATATAACAATGATTTTAAAACAATAATGAAATTTTTTGGAATAACTAATAGAGAGCCTATAAAAGAAGAAGAAAATATTATGAAAAGATGGCTTTTTGAATATAAAATGCCTATGCCTATTATAGAAGAGGTTTGTATGAGAACTATTTTAAAAATAGGTAAACCTAGCTTTAATTATGCAAACTCTATAATAGAAAATTGGCATAGTAAAAATGTAAAATCTTTAGAAGATGTAAAAAAATTGGATAATGAATATGAAAATACTATAAAAGCTAAAAAAGAAGAAAAACAAAAAAGAGCAGAGCAAGTTTTTAAACCTAATAACAATAGTATTTATAATAAAAATAAATTTGTAAATTATAAACAAAGACCTTTAGATTATGATTTACTTAGAGAAATAGAAATTAGAGATTTAAAAAGGGGGATAGATGATAATGATTAGTCAGCATATACATAAAGAAATATTACTAGAATATGAAAAATTGGCAGATGATGCTAAAAGAAAGCTAGAATTAAAAAAAGAAATTTGTTATAGAAAATGCCCAAGAATAAAAGAAATAGATGATGAACTTAATACTACGGCTATAAAATTATCAAAAGCAATTATAAATGCTAACAAAATAGATAAAGATAAATATTTAGAAGAAATTAGAGTTTTAACTGAAAATTTAAAGTTAGAAAAGAAAAAACTTATGAAAGAAAATGGCTTTTTAGATGGATATTTTAAAGATGTTTATGTATGTGATAAATGTAAAGATACAGGATTTATAGATAATAAAAAATGTAGTTGTTATAAGCAAAAATTAATAAATAAAGTATATGATATGTCTAATATAGCTGAAATAATAAAAACAGAAAATTTTTCAAGTTTTTCTATGGACTATTATGATAAAGAAATAGATGAGCAAAATGGTATGTCTCCGTATGAAAATATGAAATATATAATGAGAAGATGTAGTATTTTTATAGAAGACTTTGATAGTAAATTTAAAAATATGGTTTTTTATGGAGATTCTGGACTTGGCAAAACTTTCTTATGCAGATGTATTGCTAAAGAACTTTTAGATAAAGGTAAAATAGTTTTATATGTTACAGCAAAAAATCTTTTTGAAATGTTTGAAAAAGAAAAATTTAATAAAGATGATGAACAAATAGATAACCAAATTTTACAGCTTACAAAAGAGGCAGATTTATTAATAATAGATGACTTAGGTACAGAATTTATAACGTCTCTTTCTACTACTGAGCTTTTTGATATTATAAATAGTAGAATTTTATTAAAAAAATCAACTATAATATCTACAAATTTATCATCAGATGAGATTAGTAGAAATTATTCTGAAAGAATTGTATCTCGCTTATATGGTGAATATGAAATGATAAAATTTTTTGGTAGAGATATAAGAATAATAAAAAAATTAAAAATTTAAGGTATAAAAAATATTTAAAAATACAATTATATAGTTAAATAAATTTATTTTAAGGAGATAAAATGGAAAGATTAATATATATATGTCTTGCTCCTATTGTTATAATATTATTAACTATATATATTAAAGATAAATATGAAAAAGAGCCAGTTAAGCTTGCTTTAACAGGTACTTTATATGGCATAATTATATCTATACCTATAACTTTTACAGAAAAATATGTTATGAGCTTTGCACCAAACCAAACTTCTATATATTATCCATTTTATGTATCTTTTATAGTAGCATCATTAGTTGAAGAAGCATATAAGTATATTATATTAATATTTTTAGTATATAAAAATAATAATTATAATGAGCCATTTGATGGTATTTTATACGCAGTTTATATATCACTTGGATTTGCTACAATAGAAAACATATTATATGTTTTTAATCCAGTGATGGGTGGGTTATATACAGCAATAGCAAGAGCTATATTTTCTATACCAGCTCACGCTATTTTTGGTATATATATGGGATATTATTTATCTAAACAAAAATTTTTAAAACATAAAATAAAGATTTTATCATTAATAATACCTATATTTATACACGGTATATACGACTTATTATTATTTACAAATATTAATCATCGTCATCTATTTTTTATAATGTTTTTTGTTTATATAGTTTTTATAAGCCTTAAAAGAATTAACTATTATATAAAGATATCACCTTTTAAATAATATATTATATTTTTATGAGCCCAAATATAAAAAATATTCAAAAAATATAAAATTTTTATTGAAAAATTATTATAAAAGGAGTATACTCTTATTAAGAGCTTAAAGGTTCTTTAACTAATTTTTTGCTAAATATAAATTGGCATAGAACCATAATAAAATTTTATATGAACAAACCTATTTTGTATAAAATTAATTAGCTTATGCTACCAATTTTATAACATCGGAGGAATTAATTGTGATAGAAGCTGTTAGTTGCGGAGGTGTTGTAATTCATCGTGGAAAGGTCTTATTGCTTTATAAAAATCAAAATGGGCGATATATGGGTTGGGTTATGCCAAAAGGTACTGTTGAAGAAGGTGAAACTTTTAAACAAACAGCACTAAGAGAGGTTAAAGAAGAAACTGGTGCTTCTGCCAAAATAATAAAATATATTGGCAAAACTGTATATACTTTTAAAGGTAGCTCAGATATTGTCAACAAGACAGTACATTGGTATCTTATGACAACAGATTCTTTTTATTGTAAGCCACAAGCAGAAGAATTTTTTGTAGATGCTGGATACTATAAAGAGCACGAGGCATATCATCTATTAAAATTTAATGATGAAAAACAAATAATGAAACGTGCCTATGCTGAATATATGGAGCATAGAAGAAGATTTTTTACGAAAAATAAAAATCATACAAGGAGGATTTAGTATGAAAACAGAACATTCAATCCAAGAATTAAAAAGAGAACTTGAAAAGTTTTCTAAAAAAATAAGCAATAGAACTGCATTATTTATTATATTAGGGTTTGTAATAGCCTTGGTAAGTGTTGTATTTTTAATTATCAAAGTTAAACACAAAATGGAACTATTATCTCACGACGATGATTTTTATTATGATGAAGATGATTTCTACGAAGATTACCACGCTTTAGACTATGAAGACGATGAGGAATAAAAGAAAATAAAAATAAAAAAATAAAAAGTATGCTGTCATTTGGCAGTATACTTTTTATTTTTTATATAGGAGCTTTTTATTGATGTATTAAATATTATAATTAGCTTGTTGTAATGAATAAATAGATTTATTAAAATTAAAGGTATATGCAAATGCCATACTTATGAAAAAATAAGGCATATATTCATACCCAAATACTTCACCACCTATAAATATAGGAGCAAAAAATGTATTTGTAGCACTACCAAAAACACTTATATAGCCAAGGCTTGCAACAAATTCTAAAGGTAAGTTGAACAAACTAGCTAATATAACACCTAAACTAGCACCAATAGAGAAAAGAGGCGTTACTTCACCACCTTGAAAGCCTATTGATAGTGTAATAATTGTAAGTATAAATTTTAACATCCAGTCGTAAGCATAAATTTGTTCATTATAAAAACTGGCATTTATAAGGTTTGTACCTAAACCAGAATATCTACCTTTGTATAAAACTAAAAATATTATACTTAGTATTATACTTATAATAAAAATTCTTTTTATAGGATTTTTTATTTTATTAGTAAAAAATGTTTTAATATTTTTTAAACATATAGCAAAGCTACCACCAACTAACCCAAAAATAATACCTAGTATAATTATTTTTAAAATAGTTATAAAGTTTAAATTTATATTTGAAGATAGTGAAAAAGTAAATTTTTCAAGCCCTAGTAAATGTGATGTTGTGCTAGCCATAAAAGAGGCTGTAATAGCAGGTATTAATGCTCTATAATGTATATTACCTGCTATTAATACCTCAATAGCAAAAAAGATAGCTGCAATAGGTGTTTGAAATAGCCCAGAAAAACCGGCTGACATACCTGTTATTAAAAATATTTTTTTTGTATCTTTTATGTTTATTTTATCTCCAACCCAATTTGAAAATGTAGCTCCTATTTGTACTGCAACACCTTCGCGACCAGCACTACCACCAAATAAATGTGTTGCCCAAGTGCTTATTATAATAAAAGGAATTAATCTTAAAGGAATTTTATCTTCTTTACCTTGAGATACTTCAAAAATAAGACTCATACCTTTTGAGCTTTTACCTCCAAATTTATTATAACAATATACAATTATAACACCTATTAAAGCTAAAAAAGGTATTAATATTAAAGGGTAGGATTGTCTTATATCTGTTATTTTTAATAGTGTTTTACCAAATATTGTATCAATAACACCTACAATAGCTCCTATTGGTATGCCTATAAGCCCTAATAGTATTAAATTTTTGTAATATTTAATGTTTAGTTTCATATTTTTATATTTCCTTATACGTTTTTAGGTAATTTTTCTGCTATAATATCTTTTACCATTTTAGGTAAATTTTCTTTATCTTCATTAGACATATTTTCTACATACACAGGTTTATGTATATAAACATTTACTATATCTGGTTTTATACGTCCATTATTTTTTTCTTTTAACTTATAAGAACCATCAATGGTTACTGGTATAATAGGTACATTTGTTTTTGTAGCAAGCTTAAAGCTACCTGCCTTAAATTCTCCCATTGTATCGCTTTTACTTCTTGTGCCTTCAGGAAATATAACCATACTATGTCCTTTTTTTATAAAACTTATTGCTTGATTTATTGTTTTTAAAGATTGTTTTAAATCTTTTCTATCCATAAAAACACAACCTAAATATCGCATCCAAGTTCTTAATATTGGTATTTTGTTAAGCTCTATTTTTGCTACAAACCCTTTTTCTTTTGGTATTAATGCCATAAATATAGCTATATCAAAATCACCTTGATGATTGCTTATAAAAACTACGTTTCTATCAGTTGGTATATTTTCTTTACCATATACATTTATAGTAGCCCCGCTATCTTTTATTCTATTCATTGCCCAATTTGATGTTTGATAAAAACTATATTTATAAAATTTTTCCATTTCATTATTTTTTAAAAGACGTTCTGCCTTTTTTAGCCTAGGATATGTTATAAAAAGCATAAACATAAATTTAAAATACCATTTTATAGTTCTAAACATAGCTTTAATTCCCTCCTTAGTTTATAAATATTTTATTATTATATCATAAAAAAAATATTTATGTCTACTTATTACAACTTTAATTTATACACTTAATTTTAATAATAAACATATATTAATGTATAACAAAAGATAACTTTTTATGGACAAGTATAAATTAAGGAGAGATTATTATGAAAATAGATTTAAAAGCAAGACTTAAAAATCCAATATTTTGGATAAATAATGCTTTAGCTTTTATAGCACCTATTTTAGTTTATTATAAAGTATCTTCTCAAGACTTTACTAGTTGGAGTGATGTATTTGATATTACATTAAATGCATTAAAAAATCCATATGTTTTAGGTCTTGCTTTTGTGTCTTTATGGAACAACATTATTAATCCTACAACAAAGGGAATATCAGATTAATTTAAAAAGGGGTGATTTTAGTGAGTAGAGATGTAACATTATTACACCCAGAGGTTAAATCTATAATACCTAAGTTTTTAGAAGAATGTAAAAAACAAGGGCTAATAGTAAAAATAACAGATACATTAAGAAATAAACAAGAGCAAAATGATTTATATGCACAAGGAAGAACAAAACCAGGGAATATTGTTACTTGGGTAAAATATCCATATAGCAACCATAACTGGGGTATGGCTTTTGATGTATGTAGAGATGATGGTAGAGGTGCTTATGATGACAGTGATAATTGGTTTTTTAAAGTTGGAGAAATAGCAAAAAAATATGATTTATCTTGGGGTGGAGATTGGCAACCACAAGATAAACCACATTTTGAGCTTACAAAATATGGGACAACAAGTTATTTAGTTGATAAATATGGAAATTTTGAAAACTTTAAAAAAACTTGGCAACAACCAGAGGAGGAAGGCTATATGTTTATAGAAAGAAATTATCAATATAATGATAAGATAAAATCTTATGTAGTTATTAATGAAAATGGTGAAAACTATATAAAAATTAGAGATTTAGCAGATTTATTAAACAAAAATATATCTTATGATAATGACAGTAAAATTACATCTTTGGTAGATATTATAGAAGAAAAGCCTATAATGATAAATAATAAAGAAGCAACTATTAAATGTATAAACTCTGGTGGATTTAATTATATGAATGCTAGAGAAATAGGAGAGGCTTTAGGATATGATGTTGGATATAATGAAACAATACAAAAGATATTTTTTAAAATTAAAAAATCTTTTATAGAAAAATTAAAATTATTTTTTAAATAATAATATATTGACAAATATATATTGTAGATAAATAATATAGATATAGGTATGAGAAATGATAAAATAAATCATTTCTTATACAATACATATTTAGGAGGTTTTTGTATGAAAAATGTTATATTAAATAATGGTGTGTCAATGCCTATGGTTGGTTTAGGTGTTTTTAGATGTAGCGAAGAAGAAGCTTATAATGCTGTAAAATCGGCACTAGAAATAGGGTATACTCATATAGACACAGCTATGATTTATGAAAATGAAAATGCAGTAGGACAAGCCATAAAAGATAGCAAAATACCTAGAGAAAAATTATTTATAACAACAAAACTTTGGAACGAAGATATGAGAAAAAACAACCAAAGAAATGCAATAGAAACAAGCCTTAAAAAATTAGGTTTAGATTATGTAGATTTATATCTTGTACATTGGCCTGTTAAAGAAAAATATGTGCCTTCTTGGTTAGAAATGGAAAAAATATATAAAGAAGGCTTAGCAAAAGCAGTTGGTGTAAGTAACTTTTTAATACATCATTTAGAAGATATATTTAAAGCATCAGACCTTGTTCCTGCTGTTAATCAAGTTGAATTTCATCCTTATGTTGTACAAAAAGAGCTTACAGATTTTTGTAAAAAACATAATATACAATTTGAATCTTGGAGCCCATTAGGTGCTGTTAAAAATGGGCTTTTAGAAGATAACACTATTGTAGAATTATCAGAAAAATATAAAAAGACACCTGCTCAAATTATTTTAAGATGGAATATAGATAAAGGTATAGTTACTATACCAAAATCTTCTAACAAGGAACGTCAATTACAAAATATTAGTATATTTGATTTTGAACTTACAAATGATGATATTTTAAAAATTGACAGTTTAGATAAAAATGAAAGAGTAGGCTCTCACCCAGATACTTTTGACTTTTAAAAATAAAAGCTCTTTTTAAAAGAGCTTTACTTTATAGATAAAATAATATTTATTAATTTTAAAATATAAAATAGATTTATTGTACATATTAAAGGGGATTTTTATTATTTAGTATTATATAAAAACAAATATAAAAAGGAGAACTCTTATGAATTATAAATATATTGACTTTGATAACTGGAATAGAAAAGAGTATTTTCAATATTATTATAAAAATATACCTTGTACATATAGTATGACTACTAAATTAGATATAAGTAAAATAAAAGAATATAATTTAAAACTTTATCCTACCATGTTATATTCAATTACAAATATTGTTAATAGATATGATGAATTTAAAACATCTTTAGATTCTAGTGAAAAGTTAATAATTTTTGACAAAATGATACCATCTTATACCATATTTAACAAAGAAACAGAAACTTTTTCTAATTTATGGACAGATTATGATGAAGATTACTATAAATTCTTTAAAAACTATAATAAAGATATGGATAAATTTAAAAACCAATATGGTATGAACTTAAAAAAGAATACCCCAGTAAATACTTTTCCAATTTCTATGATACCTTGGGCTAGTTTTGAAGGTTTTAATTTAAATCTTAAAGAAGGCTATAATTATTTGTTACCAATATTTACAATGGGGAAGTATTTTAAAGAAAATGATAAATATTTATTACCTTTATCTATACAAGTACATCACGCTGTGTGTGATGGTTTTCATATATGTCGTTTTATAAATGAATTACAAAATTTATTATATAATAATTTTAATAACATTAAAAATATATAGCCATTAAACTTAAAAATTTTTATATTAATATTATTAATATAAAATAATACAAAAATATTATGTAAATTATATAGTTTAATGTACTGATAATTATTTATTGAATATTTATTATAAAATAATAAATATTATATTATAAAATAATAATTTTTTATTTGGTATTTTAACTTAATTTTTATATGTATTTTAAATAATTAAAAATATATTGAAAGGAAGGGTTATAATATGGTTAAGAAAGTAGTTATTGTTGGAGGGGTTGCAGGTGGAGCATCAACTGCTGCAAGGCTTAGAAGATTAGATGAAAATATGCAAATTATAATGTTTGAAAGAGGTCCTCATGTTTCTTTTTCAAACTGTTGTTTACCATATCATTTAAGTGGAAAAGTAGCTAATGATAAAGACTTGGTACTTATGACACCAGAAAAATTTTATAAACAATATAGGATAGATGCTAGAACTTCAACAGAAGTTATTTCTATTAACAGACAGGCTAAAGAAGTTGTTGTAAAAAATGTTACAACTGGTGAACAATATACTGAAAGTTATGATAAATTAGTTCTTTCTCCTGGTGCAAAACCTATTGTACCTAAAATTGAAGGAATTGAAGATGTAAATATTTTTACAGTAAGAAATGTTGTAGATATAGTAAAATTAAATACATTTATTAAAAATAATGATTGTAAAAATATATCTATAATAGGTGGTGGCTTTATTGGTGTTGAAGTTACTGAAAATTTAAAAGAGGTTGGATATAATGTAACATTAATCGAAGCTATGAACCAAATTATGAAACCATTTGATTATGATATGGTTCAGGTATTACACAAAGAAATGTATGATAAAGGTGTAAACTTAATAGTGGGTGATAAAGTAAATTCTTTTGAAAAGGACATTGTTATTTTAGAATCGGGTAAAAAAATTGAAGCAGATGCAGTAGTAATGGCTATTGGTGTTGCTCCAGAAACTGATTTAGCAAAAAATGCTGATTTAGAAATTGGTGAAACTGGTGCAATTAAAGTTAACCAAAACTATCTAACAAATGATAAAGATATTTATGCAGTTGGTGATGCCGTGGAGGTTTATCACGCACTCACTAATTCTAAAACAAAATTATCATTAGCAGGACCAGCTCAAAAACAAGCTAGGGCAGTGGCTGACCATATTAAAGGTAGGCCATCAAGAAATAGTGGTTATATTGGTTCATCTTGTATACAAATATTTGATTATAATGGAGCATCTACTGGTTTAACAGAACAACTAATAAAAGCTAGCAATTTAACCTTAAATTATGATGTTGTAAGAGTTATAGCTCAAGATAAAGTAGGCTTAATGCCAGGTAGTGAACCTTTACATTTTAAATTAATTTTTGAAGTTCCAACAGGTAGAATTTTGGGAGCTCAAGCTATTGGTAAAGGTAATGTAGATAAAAGGATAGATGTTATTGCTACTTTAATAAAAATGTCAGGTACTGTAGAAGATTTAAAAGATTTAGAGCTTTGCTATGCACCACCATTTGGAACAGCTAAAGATGTTGTAAATTATGCAGGGTTAGTTGCATCAAATATTTTAGAAGGTACATTTAAACAAGTTTATGTTCAACAAATAAGAGATTTGGTAGAAAACAATGCATTTATTGTTGATGTTAGAGAGGTTAATGAATATAAGGTAGGTCATATTAAAGGTGCTAAAAATATTCCATTAAGTCAAATAAGAGATAGATTAGATGAAATACCAAAAGATATACCAGTATATTTACATTGTAGAAGTGCTCAAAGAAGCTATAATGCTTGCTTGGCTCTACAACAATTAGGATTTGATAATGTTTATAATGTATCAGGTGGTTTTATGGGGCTATCTTTCTATGAATACTATAATGATAAAGTTTTAAATAGAGAGGCTATATTAACAGAATATAACTTTAATTAATATAATATTTATATTTTAAAATTATAAAAAAGCTTAGTTTATTTATATAACTAGGCTTTTTATTTATGCAATTAAGATATGACTTAATATTTTAGAGAAAAAATTATAAACGGTTTTTGTTTTAATTTTTGCCAATAAAATATTTAGAAATATCTGTTTTTAAATACAAAGTGTTCAAAAAATTAATTGACAATAAATATATAATTTTATATAATGTTTCAAAAGGAGTGATTTTATATGAAACAGTTAGAAAGAAAAATAAATATAAATTTTAAAGAGGTAAAAATAAGCCATAACTTTATTTAATGAGCTGATGATTTATAGGATTTAATATTTAACTATAACCTTAATCATTTATTTTATAATTTATCTCCTGTTTTATCATCATATCATTGATGAAGAAGGCAAAGGCTATAAGAAGCCTAGGAGGAAAATTATATGTTAAAAAATAAAAATGTAATATTATATTTGATATACACTTTTTTTTCTAGTATATCATTTATATCGTCATATACAAATTTATATTTAAAAGAGCAGTTTGGGTTTAGTGTATCTAGTATAGGTATAATATTAATAATATATCAGGTAACTAAATTTATCTTTGAAATACCAACAGGTGTTGTATCTGATAAATATGGTAAAAAGATAAGTGTTATTATAGGGAATATTTTAATAATATCTTCTTATTCCATCTTATTATTAAATGAACCTATATTAGTTTATGTTAGTTTCTTTTTAAAAGGTTTAGGGTATACATTTATATCTGGAAGCTTTGAAGCACTTTTTGTAAATTCTTTAGATAATAAATATTTATTAAAGTTAAACTCTATTAATAGAATATTTTTTTATTTTGGAATAGGTATTTCTAGTGCATTGGGTGGCATAATTATAGATATTTTAAGTTTTAATATGATTATTATTTTAGATACTTTAATAATAATTATTATATTTATAATTTCTTTACTTGTTAAAGAAACTAAAGAAGAAACTAATACAAATGAAAAGTATGTAAAAAAATGCATAAACTTAATATTAGGTAAGAAGTTTTTGAGATACTTTTTATTTATGGATATAGTTACAGCTATTTCTTTTATTAATGTAGAAGATTTTTATTCTACATTTTTAAGTGATAGTGGCATAGATATAAAATTAATAGGGATTGTTATAGCATTACAGCTTTTTGGCTCATCTATAATAGGATATATTGTACATAGTTTTTATAAAAAAATAGATAAAGTAAAAGTATATATGCTTTCTTCCATATTTAAAGTGGTTTTTGCATTAGCTATATATTTTCAAAATAATATTTTTTTGATACCTATTTTATATGTATTAAGCTCAACTTGTTTTTCATTATTTGCACCTATAAAATATGAAATATTTCAGGTACATATAGATAATGAAATACGCTCTACTATGTTATCTATAAGAAGTTTAGTTATTTCAATAGGTGGTATAATATCTTATTTTTTAGTATATTTACTTGGTAAGTATTTACAAATAGAAAAAATAACAATAATACTTTTAATGATAACACTAGTGTCATATATTTTTATAAATATAAAATTATTTAAAGACATAAAAATTTTCTATAAAAATAGTAAATAAAGCCTTAAATATTTATATAGCTAAGCTGAGGGTGAAGACTTTGTCTTCACCCTTTCAAAAAAATAACAAGTTTATTTTTTTGACATACTGTATGAAAAAAAGCTGATCTAGCTTTTTATACAATCCGAGGTAAAGCCTCGCCTTGTGATTAAAATTTTTAAATGCTTTACATTTAAAAATATAAATACAACCCAAAGAATATTATTTATTTTGTCTACAGTCTAGAGCTTAGTTATATTTATATAGCTAAGCTTTTTATTACGAATATAAATTATTGGAAAAATTGATGTATAATATACTTGATTATGTAAAATTTTAAATAAAGCTTGATATATATTATTATTTGGTATATTATATTTATATACTAGTAAATTGATAGTATTTTAAAGTTGATTTTGGGAGGCTTAAATGTGTATAATAAATATTCAAAAAAGGCTCAAGAGTTTATAAGTAATGAAGAAATTTTACAAACTATACAATGGGTTGAGCAAAACTTAAATAACAAAGAATTAATGTTTGATATTTTAGAAAAAGCAAAAAATTTAAAGGGCATTGACCATAGAGAAGCTCTTTTATTATTAGAATGTCCTTTTGAAGATTTAAACCAAGAAATATATAAACTTGCTAAATATGTAAAAAATAAAATATATGGAAAAAGAGTAGTTTTATTTGCTCCTATATATCTTTCTAATTATTGTGTAAATGGTTGTGTATATTGTTCATATAATTACAAAAATAAAGATATTATTAGAAGAAAATTAACTCAAGATGAAATTATAAACGAAGTGAAAGCTTTGCAAGATATGGGTCATAAAAGATTAGCTTTAGAGCTAGGAGAAGACCCTGTTAATAATTCTATTGATTATGTTTTAGAAAGTATTAAAACTATTTATAGCGTTAAGCACAAAAATGGTGCTATAAGAAGAGTGAATGTTAATATAGCTGCTACTTCTGTTGAAAACTATAAAAAGCTTAAAGAAGCTGAAATAGGCACTTATATATTATTTCAAGAAACTTACAACAAAGAAAACTATGAAAAATTACACCCATATGGCCCTAAGCACAACTATGATTATCATACAGAAGCTATGGATAGAGCTATGGAGGCAGGACTTGATGATGTTGGTATAGGTGTTTTATTTGGTCTTAATATGTATAAATATGATTTTGTTGGACTTTTAATGCACGCAGAGCATTTAGAAGCCACAATGGGCGTTGGACCTCATACGGTTAGTGTACCTAGAATAAAAGATGGTAATAATGTTGATAGCTCTGAATATAATGATGCCATATCTGATGAATTGTTTAAAAAGATTATTGCTATATTAAGAATAACTATGCCTTATGCAGGTATTATTGTATCTACTAGAGAATCTCAACAGGTTAGAGCTGAAACTTTAGAAATAGGTGTTTCTCAAATTAGTGGTGGGTCTAAAACAAGTGTAGGTGGATATACAACTGCTCCACAAGAAAAAACAGAGCAATTTTCTATTACTGATGAAAGAAACTTAGAAGAAATTGTAGAGTGGCTATTAAAGCTTGGTTATGTTCCTAGTTTTTGCACTGCTTGTTATAAAGAAGGTAGAACAGGTGATAGATTTATGCAATTAGCTAAATCTGGACAAATTGTTAACTGCTGTAACCCTAATTCATTAATTACTCTTAAAGAATATGTGGAAAACTATGCTTTAGAAAACACAAAAGATATAGCAAATAAAGTTATTGAAGAAGAACTAGAAACTATACCTAATGAAAAAGTAAAATCTATTACTAAAAAGTATTTACAAGAAATATGTAATGGTAAGCAAGATTTTAGATTTTAGAAAGTGGTGAGTATAATTGAATAGTGTGCCAAAAGGAGAACGAAAACATATATCTATTTTTGGAAAAACTAATACAGGTAAATCATCTTTAATAAATTTTTTAACAAATCAAGATTTATCCATAGTATCTGATAAAGAAGGTACTACAACAGACCCTGTATATAAAAATATAGAAATAATAGGACTTGGTGCTTGCACTTTAATTGATACTGCTGGGTTTAATGATACAACAGACTTATCTGACCAAAGAATGAAAAAAACAGAAAATGCTCTATTAAAAACAGATTTAGCTATTTTAGTATTTTCTGATGATGATTTTTATATTGAAAAAAAATGGGTAGAAAAGTTTAAATCTTTAGAAATACCTTTTATATGCGTTTTAAATAAAATAGATTTAATAAAAGAGTACGACATATTATCTACTAAAATATATAATGACTTTGGTATTAATCCTATTCTTATAAGTTGTAAAGAAAAAATAGGCTTTGATGATTTAATATATGCTATAAAAAGTAATTTTGATAATGAGCAAGATATAGAAATAACAGGAGAGCTTGTAAAAGAAAATGATGTAGTTTTACTCGTTATGCCACAAGATAAACAAGCACCTAAAGGTAGACTTATTTTACCACAAGTACAAGTTTTAAGAGAATTATTAGATAAAAAATGTACTGTTATATCTACATCTTTAAAAGATATATCTAATGCTTTAAATAGCTTAGCTAAGGCTCCTGATGTTATTATAACAGATTCACAAATATTTAAAGAAGTTTATGAACAAAAGCCAGATAGTAGCAAAATGACTTCTTTTTCTGTTTTATTTGCAGGTTATAAAGGTGATATAGGATATTATTTAGAAAGTGTTAAAGTTTTAGAAAATTTAAAAAAAGATGCTAACATTATAATTGCCGAAGCTTGCACCCACAATGCAATAGATGGGGATATTGGTAGAGAAAAAATACCTAATCTCTTAAGAAAAAAATTTGGTAATAATATAAATATAACAGTAGTAACAGGAGATAACTTGCCAGAAGATTTAGAAAACTATGATTTAATAATACAATGTGGTGCTTGTATGTTTAATAGAAAATATGTTCTTAACAGAATAAATATGGCTAGAAATAAAAGCATACCAGTTACTAATTATGGTATAATTATAGCTTATCTAAACGGTATATTAGATAAAATAAATATTTAAAGGACTGATATTTTTGATAGATGAAATATTAAATAAAGAAGAACTAACAAAAGATGATATTATAGAACTTTTATCAATAGAAAAAGAAGAAGAGCTTAATAAATTGTTTGAAAAGGCTTATTCTATAAAAGAAAAATATATAGGAAGAATATCTCATTATAGAGGGCTTATAGAGTTTTCTAATTATTGTATAAAAGATTGTAATTATTGTGGTATTAGAAAAAGCAATAGCTTGGTTGATAGATTTGCTATGAATAAAGAAGAAATATTAAAAATGGCAAAATGGGCTTTTGACAATGAATATGGCTCTATAACTTTACAATCCGGCGAAAGAACAGATAATGATTTTGTAGAATTTGTTACAGATGTTATAAAATCTATAAAAGAGTTTACTAATGGTAAGCTTGGAATGACTTTATGTATGGGTGAACAAACAGAAGAAGTTTATAAAAAATGGTTTGATGCTGGTGGACACAGATATTTACTTAGAATAGAAACTACTAATCAAGATTTATATAAAAATATTCACCCTAAAGATGAGTTACATTCTTTTAATAAAAGAGTAGAATGTTTAAAATCTCTAAAAAAAATAGGTTATCAAGTTGGTACTGGTGTTATGATGGGGATACCTAACCAAACAATAGAAGATTTGGCTAACGATATTATATTTTTTAAAGATATGGATATTGATATGATAGGTATGGGACCTTATATTGTTCATAAAGACACTCCAATAGGAAAATATGCAATAGAGCAGGGGCTTGACACTGATGAGCATAAAAAGAAGAGATTTTTGCTAGGACTTAAAATGATTGCAGTTACTAGAATATTTTTAAAAGATGTAAACATTGCTGCAACAACAGCTTTACAAGCTTTAGACCCTTTAGGTAGAGAAAAGGGCATAAAAGCTGGGGCAAATATACTTATGCCTATTATAACTTTAGAAGATTATAGAGAAAAATATCAATTATATGATAACAAACCTTGTATAGATGATAATGCTGACAAATGTAAAAATTGTTTAACAGGCAGAGTTATGAGTGTTGGAGAAAAAGTTGGATTTGGTGAATTTGGAGATTCTAAACATTTTTTTAAAAACCTAAGATAATATTATCTTAGGTTTTTTTGTGGTAAAAATACATATAAAGCATATATTAATATTATAAAATTATAATATATGTATATAAAAAATAAAATTGTGTAAATTGTATAGTTGAAAAGTATGAAAA
>CALWSN010000089.1 GCA_944384215.1 uncultured Clostridia bacterium
GACAGAAGAAAATGGAATGTGGGTTATGGATAAATCAAAATATAGCAATAAAGAAGTTTCAACCTTTAGATATTTTGAAAATGCTATAAATGTTTTTAGAGGTTTGTTGGCTTAACTTGTTACAGTATATTGAAAATTGAATAGGGAGGAGTGATAGTATGACAAGTGATAATGCACCAGTTTTAAACGGCGAGCAATATACTTTAGGCAAAACAGAGTTGATAGAAAATAAACCTAAAAAAACAGCTAGAGAATGGGCAAAAAAGGCAATTGAGGATATGACTAGCGTAACTGTTGAGGTAATTATGCACAAAGATGAATTAAAGAAATATCAAGAAAGCGCAGACAAAGCAGGTACTAGTGTACATAGATTATTAGAAAATAGAATAATGCTTGCAATGTTGCGTGGAGATATTTAAAAAGAAATAGAGGCATTAAGCCCCTATATTTAAAATGATGTCATAAAAGCAGTTTTAACTATTCTATAAACATCATTAGCGAATTGTTCTTCAGTATCGTTTGGGTCATGCTCGTCTAAGTATTTTTTAAGTTCTTGTATAGCAAGTTCAAATCTTTTATCGTTTTTAGCAATATCGCCTTTGGGTAAAAGATTAAGTAAGTCTTTATTGTCAATAAGTACATCTCCAAAAAGATGTTTAGCAAAATAGTCACTTGTTTCAAAAGTCTCTTTATCAATATCTTTCATATGTACACCTCCTTTTCCTGTGTATTTCCATATCCTAAAATGGCAGTTTTAAAATATGGATACTAAAATTATACAAGAAAAGGGATATATTTACAATATTTTATTAAAAATTAAATACAAAGGAGTGATTAAAATGAAAGAATTAAAATCAAAACTAGAAACATTAGAAAATATAGCTAAAAGTGAGAATATTTTAGCTACAGAAAAGTTTTGCATATTTTCTACTATCTTACCTAAAGATATAGAAAGAGATTTGTTTAATCAATTTATAGGTGCGGTAAATTTTGCAGAATCTTTAGTTAATAAGGAGTATAACTATGAATCCAGATGTTAGAATGTCTGTTAAAGAATGTGCCAAAATAATGGGGGTATCAGAACAGTTTGTTCGAGTAGGGCTACAGCAAGGGTTATTTAGTTGGGGGTATGTTATTAAATTAAGCACGCACTATACTTATTTTATAAATAGACATAAATTTTTGGAAGAAATGGGTTTAAATAAATAATAAATGCGACTGGACTTGATTAAATTTTGCACAAGGGAGTGTAAAGGGTTCGACAGACTTATGAAAGATAAAAATATCACTAGGATAGCAACCTTAATAGCTAAACAATTTTAAAAATAAAAGATAAACAATATTTATCTGTAGCTTAATTAAGTTACCCCAAAACAATATCCATACTGTTGGTAAATATTTGAGGGTCAGAGAATAACAGTATTATTTTTCTTAACTTTTTTTAAAAAAATTAAGTGGTGGAGATAGGAGAAATTCCTTTTTAATGGTGTGAAAGTATTTTTATTGAGTAGGTGGTTTGGACGGGGGTTCAATTCCCCCCACTTCCATAAAACGAAAGGAGGAAAACAAATGAAAAATTATACAATGTTTTTAGGTAATGGAAATGTGTTACCATTGCCAGCTAAAGATGGTAGGGAAGCCAAAAAACTAGCCTTAACTTTTTTAAGCTTTAAAGCTTTAAAAGATGATACGGGCAAAACTATACTTTTAAATATGGGGTGCAGAAGATGAAAAAAACAGAGATAAAATTATTTAGAGATAACTTCCAAAATTACAAAAGATATAATATACCAAGAGCTCAACTTGTAATAGCGGATATCCCTTACAATTTAGGAGTAAACGCATATGCTTCATCCACAGAATGGTATATAGATGGTGATAATGGTAAAGGTGAAAGTAAAAAAGCTGGGAAAAGTTTCTTTAATACAGACAATAATTTTAAAATAGCAGAATATATGCATTTTTGTTCTAAATTACTAATAAAAGAGCCAAAGGAAAAAGGGAAAGCCCCAGCAATGATAGTTTTTTGTTCTTTTGAACAGATACCTACAGTTATTGAATATGGTAAAAAATATGGTTTTAAAAATCATTATCCCTTATTCTTTATAAAAAATTATTCAGCACAAGTTTTGAAAGCTAATATGAAAATTGTAGGAGCAACTGAACACGCTGTCGTTTTATACAGAGATAAACTACCGAAGTTTAACAATGGAAGAAAAATAGGAGAAGATGGCAAACCTATACGTGGGACAGGTAAAATGATATTTAATTGGTTTAGTTGGGAAAAAGACGGAAAAGAAATACCTAAAATCCATCCTACACAAAAACCAATAAATGTATTATCAAAATTAATAGAAATTTTCACTGATGAAGGTGATACGGTTATAGACCCGGTAGCCGGTAGTGCATCGACATTAAGAGCTTGTCAAAAATTAAATAGGAGTTGTTATGGTTTTGAGATAGATAGAAACTTTTTTAATAAAGCTAATGAATTAATGCTAAATAAGGAAATATAGTAATTTAGGAGGGAATATGACTAAAAGAGAAAGAAGAAAAGTAGTAGCAATAACTATTTATAAAAATAGTGATATATTCAAAAAAGAAGATAGAAATGCAAATATACTTATAGCTAATATGTTACTTATGTCAATGATAGGGCGTATTAGTATAAGTTACTGGCTATATAGATTTATTATAATTTTAAAATAAAGGAGGATAAATTATGAAAATATCATTAAAGGCTGCTAGAGTTAATGCAGACTTAACACAACAAGAAGCAGCAGATAAACTAGGTATTAGTAAGTATACTATTATTAATTGGGAATTAGGTAGAACAAAGCCTAAAAAGTGTGTACTTATAGCTTTGGCTAAGATTTACAACATAGATATTAAAAACTTGAAAGGATAATAAACAATGATATACACAAGAGAAATCATCAAAGACATAATTAAAAGTATGAAAAATGAAATACATAAAACAACATTTATTATTGTGTTAAATGACAGAAATGA
>CALWSN010000090.1 GCA_944384215.1 uncultured Clostridia bacterium
TTTTTTCTTTTGTATGTACTCTTCTTTAGTTAAATCTTCATTTAGATATAGTTCATAAATTAAGATTTTTTTTTCATCAATTTTATTTAATTCATAGTTAGTATTGGCTATTCTATCTGAAATAGAATTTTCATTTTTTTCTTTATTTAAAAAGTTATTTATAAATACATTTATTATTTGTAAAATTGTATTTTCTAATTCTTTAAAATTAATACTATTATCTTTACATTTCATACTATTATCATATTTATAAGAATTACATACATAACTTTTACCAGATTTTAATAAACTGTATTGGCAATATCCACATTTTAATTTATTAGAAAATATACTTTTACTTTTTTCTATATTTCTATAATTTATATTCTTTTGTAACTTTAAAAAGTCATCTTTCTTTATTATAGGTTGATGCGTATTTTCACATACACATTTTTTACCTTTATCATTATATACTATATTACCAATATAAACTTCATTAATTAATATTGTTCTAACTTGACTTGTAAACCATATTGTTTTTTTGTCTGTATTTAAGTTAGTATTTCTTAAACCATTTTTATTTAAAAAATATTCTTTTGTAGGTATTTCATTTTCATTTAAGTATTTTGCAATTTCTTTATTAGACTTACCCTTTAATGCTAAATCAAATATTGTTTTTACGATAGGAGCTGTTTCACCGTCTATTTCTAGTTTACCTTTTTCCTTATTTGATTTTTTATAACCAAAAGGTGCAACTATCCCTTGATAAAATCCTTTTTTAGCTCTTTCAAGTTTACCACTTTTAATTTTTTTAGATAAGTCTTTTGAATAATAATCATATATTAAATTTTTAAAATTAACATCTAAATCACTTAACCCATATTTGTTGTTATCGCTATCATAATTATCATTAATTGCTATAAATCTTATATTGAAAAATGGAAATATATTTTCTAAATAATTGCTAACTTCAATATAATTTCTTCCAAACCTAGATAAATCTTTTACTATTATACAATTTATTTTATTAAGTTTTATATCATCTAATAAACTTTTAATACTAGGTCTATTAAAGTTCGTACCAGAATATCCATCATCAACATATTCAAAACAATCACTATTTTTTAATTCTTGAAAACTACTTATAAAATCATAAATCAAAAGCCTTTGATTTTTTATGCTATCACTTTCTTGATTTTTATTCTCATCTTCATTTGAAATTCTTAAATAAATTCCTACTTTATAGCTTGTACTCATTTTAATTCCTCCAAACTATAAATATAATTATTTAAAATATCAAATTCTTTTTTAAATTTAAAATGTATCTCTATTCTTTTGTTAGGATATACTTTTATTTCTTTTATTAAAGCTAAAATCATTTCTTTTGTTATTTTATCATTGTTTTCAAAATTTAAAAATGATTTTAAAAATGGATTTTCTAAAGTTTTATTTTTTTCACATTTTATATCCTTTTTTAAATTTTTAATTTCATCTTTAATATTTTTTTCTTGCTCTTTATACTTATTTTTAATAAATATGTAGTCTTGCTCTGATAAAAAGTTTTCTAGATATTCTGTATATATATCCTCATACTTACTTTCCAATTTGTTTAATTCTATTTTTTTGTTGTCTAATTGTGTTTGAAGTTTATACATATTATTAAACAAATTATTAGAATTATTAGAAATTATCTCATTAAAATCTTTAGCTATCATTATTTGAGTTTTAATTGTTTTTAATATAACATCTAATAACTCATCTTCTCTAATACTTGTAAAGCTACATCTTTCTTTACTAATATTTCTTGTATTACAAGTAAAACTTATTCTTATATTACAATCTTTAGTCTTGTTTTGTTTAAATTTTTCTATTCTTATAAGATTTTTACCACAACACCCACATTTTAATATACCTTTTAATCTATCATCTTTAGTATGTAATTCTTTAAACTTATCTTTATTTAAGTTATATTTTTCGCTAGCTTTTAAATTTATCTCTTGTACTTTATAAAATGTTTCCTTATCTATTATAGGTTGATGGTGATTTTCCATTTTTATTATTTTTTTATCATTATTTAACTGCGTATTTATTTTACTTCTACTAAACTTACCTTGTATTGTAGTTCCTATATAAAACTCATTGGATAATATATCCCTTATACCCCCTGATTTCCATAAACCTGTTTTTTTATTATTTTCTTTTAATAACCCTAAATTTACTAAACGTTTATAAGGAGAAGGAACATCTTTTTCATTTAATATATCTGCTATACTTTTATAAGAATAATTTTCTAATCTAAGATTAAAAATGTCTACAACAACATCTTTAACTTCCTCATCTATTATAACATTTCCTTTATTGTCATTATCCTTTAAATAACCGTAAGGGGGTATTGTACACATATATTGTCCATTTTCTTTTTTCTTTCTTAAAACACTTGAAACTTTTTTAGATATATCTTTAGCATAAGTTTCATTCACAATATTTTTAAGTTGCATAGACAAAATATTATTAGATGATATTTTAAAGCTATCATAATTATCATTAATTGCTATAAATCTAATATTCATAAATGGAAATATATTTTCTATGTAGTTGCTACACTCTTTATAATCTCTACCAAACCTAGATAAATCTTTTACTACAATACAATTTATAATTCCTTTTTTTACATCTTTTAAAAGATTTTCAAACCCTTCTCTATTAAAATTTGTACCAGTTTTATTTGTATCTTCATATATCTTTACTAAAGTTAAATCTGTATTTTTTTCAATATAATTTAAAACTACCTTTTTTTGATTTTCGATAGTATCATTATCTTCTTCGCTATTAAACACAGATAAACGAACATACACACCAACATTAAATCTATCTTTTAAATCTTTATCTAAAGGTTGATTTATTCGACTTTTTCTAGCCATATTAAATAACCTCCTTTGATAGATTTATGTTTTTAATAAAGTTTGTAACTTGATTATAAGGTTCTTGAAATTTAAACTTTATTTCTATCTTGCAATCTTCATATACATAGATTTTTTCTATTAAAGATATAATAATTTTTCTATCTAATTTTTCTATATTTTGGTATTTTTTAAAATATTCTATAAAATTTTGTTCTTTTCCATCATCTTTTAATAATTTTGTAATTTCTTTTTCAGAATTATTTATTCTTTCTTTTACTAGCTCTATTTTTTCATCATTTTTTTTAGAAAATAGTTGATATTCTAATTTATCAAGCAATCCATTTTTATAATCTTCATAAATTTTAAATTTTTGTTCTTCTAATTTTTTTAGTTCTTTTTTATTATTTTCATTATTTATATTTATTTTTTCAATTTCTTTTTCTATGTAAGAAACATTTTTTATATATTTTAAAACTTGTTCTAAATTAACTATATTTTTTATATGACTTTTTATAATTTTAAAAATCAATTCTTCTATAACTTTATCTCTAATAGAATGTTTTGTACATCCAGTTTTCTTAACTGCTCCTGAACACACATAATAAATATATCTTTTTTCTTTCGTACCATAATTTTTTCTAATTAAACTTCGCCCACAATCACCACAATATAAAATACCAGAAAATAAAGATAATTTTTCATTATTAGATGCTATTCTTGTATCAGAAAGCATTAATTTTTGAACTGTATCAAATGTATCCTTATCTATTATTGGTTGATGACTATTATTGCAAATAATCCATTTATCTTTTTTATTTTCAATTTTATTTTTTATTTTATGATTTAAAGTTGTAAATTTACTCTGTTCTAATACCCCTATATAAACAGGATTTTTCAAAATTCTTATTATGGTATTGTGATTCCATTTTGCTTTTGAGCTTGTTTTAAAACTTGTACTAAATTTTAGTCCCATATGTTTCTTGTATTCCATAGGACATAAAATACCTTCTTCGTTTAATTTATTTGCAATTTTACTATGAGTAAACCCCTCTAATTTTAATTTAAAAATTTCTTTTATTATTTTAGAAGCATATTCATCTACAATTAATTTATTTTTGTTTTTAGGGTCTTTTAAATATCCATATGTAGCAAAAGAGCCTATAAAATCTCCGTTCTTTTTCTTGCTATCTAATTGAGTTCTTATTTTTATTGATATATCTCTTAAATAAGCATCATTTATAAGATTTTTAAATGGCACTATTATATCATTAGAATTATTAACATCTAAACTATCATAGTTATCATTAATAGCTATAAATCTTATGCCCATAAAAGGAAATATCTCTTCTATATACTTTCCAACTTCAATAAAATTACGCCCAAATCTTGAAAAGTCTTTTACTATTATGCAATCTACCTTCTTATTTTTTACTTCTTCCATTAATTCTTTAAAAGCAGGTCTATCAAAATTACTCCCACTATATCCGTCATCTATTTTAATGGAAACAAGCTCTAAATCTTCTCTTTCATTAATAAAAGTATTTATCATTTGTTTTTGATTTAAAATACTTTCACTTTCATTTCTACTTTTATTTATATCTTCTTTTGATAAACGTAAGTACATTGCAACTTTGTATTTTTTCATATTATACACTCCTAATTGATTTATTTTATCAAAAATCAACTAGAATTTTCATACGTCTTATTTTGATAAAGTATATCATAAATATTTTCATATGTCTAGTTAATTTTATACGTTATCTGCTAACCCTTGCATACACCCTTCTATTGTTAATGAGTTTTCATCTTCTTCAAAAATTTGTTTAACAATAAAATTTCCTACTTTAATAAAAAATGGATTTTTTACTTGTTCTATATATTGCTCCAATTTTTCTTCATAACTTAAATCTGTATCTATATTTATACTTTCTATGTCAACTAAATTTTCTATATTAACTGTTTTTATATCAATTTTTTTTAATTCTTCGAAATTAATTTCTTTATCACACATAACTATCTCCTATCAAAGTATATTTTATATAAATTTTATATTTACATTTTATTAAGCTTGTTAAAAAAAAATTACTATTAAGTAACACATTTAGAAAAATAGGCTTTAAGTTTTTATTATTTTTTGTTAATAACCTTTTAGCCTATTTTCCTTTTCTACTACTTAATTTTAAAAATATAAATATAACAAATGGTCTATTGATTATATAGACAACCATAACCCCTTTGGATTTCCCCCTTATAGACGGACTACACTCTATACGATAAGTTAAGACTATGTAGAAGTATCATTATATTAAATAAATATCTTGGCAATTAGTTCATCACAAACCTTATTATTACAAATATTTACCGACAAGCGTATTTTAATATGTTGCTCCATTTATTTAACTT
>CALWSN010000091.1 GCA_944384215.1 uncultured Clostridia bacterium
CCGACTTTACAAAAGGTTATTCTGAAAAAATTGTACATATAAAAAATGTAATATCAGATTTAAAAAAGGAACTTGATAATGTTTCAAATGGGTTGACAGAAAAGCAACTTTGGATAGAACATTTTAAAAAGTATAATAGTATTAAGAAGTTAGATAGAGAGCTTATTATAAGCTTGATTGAGCAAATAAAAATATATACAGATAAAACTACTGAAATACAGTTTAAATATGAAAATGAATTTAAAGATTTATTAGAATATAAACAAAGCTTAGAACAAGTGCAGGTGGCGTGCAATGGCTAGAAAAAGTAGAAAAACACCTGAAAAACAATTAACAAAAACTAATCAAAAAACTTATTCTGTTGGAGTATATGTAAGGTTATCTCTTCTTAATAACAATATGGAAGATGACAGTAGCATACAAAATCAAAAAAATATAATTTTAAATTATATAAAAAATAATGAACAGTTTAAGCTAATCGAGATATACGAGGACAATAACTTTTCTGGGACGAACTTTAACAGAACAGCATTCCAAAAGCTTATAGAAGATGTACAAAGTGGTAAAATAAACTGTATTATAGTAAAAGATTTGTCTAGGTTTGGGCGAAATTATATTGAATGTGGCAATTATCTTGAAAAAATATTTCCGTATATAGGGGTAAGATTTATTGCTATAAATGATAATTATGATAGCGAAAATATGAATTCTAGCGAAATTTTGATGATGCACCTTAAAAATATAATAAATCAGCTTTACGCACAAGATATAGGCAAAAAGGTGTCAACGGCTATAAGAGCAAAACAAAAAAGGGGAGAATATGTTGGCTCTTTTCCTAATTATGGTTACAAAAAAGATGAAAAAAATAAAAATAAACTTGTGATAAATGAAGAAACAGCACCAATTGTAAAAATGATTTATGATTTAAAATTACAAGGTTTAGGGTATGTACAAATAGCTAGTAAATTAAATGACCAAAACATATTATCCCCTTATGCTTATTTACATACAAAAGGTTATTTTAAAACTGATAAGTACAAAGATTTAAAATGGACACCCCTTGCAGTTAAAAGAATTTGTACAAATCAAGTGTATATAGGTAATATTGCAGAAAAGAAAAGCAACGTATATGGAGATAAAGCTAAAGATTTAGATATGGAAAAATTTATCGTTGTTAAAAATATGCACGAACCCATAGTAAGCGAAAAAGTTTTTTATAAAGTGCAACAAGTAACAGAAAATATTGCTAAAACTTTTAAACAAAAATATGATATAAAAACAACAGAAAATATATTTAAAGGTTTAGTGAAATGTGGTAATTGTGGCAAAAATATGTACAGATTTAAACATTGTGTAAAAAATAAAAATGGCAAAATAAATGTAAGTTATGATTTTAAATGTAAAGAAATTTATAAATCAAAATGTAAAGTTGGTTCTACTAATGAAGAAACACTAAAAAGAATAGTTTTTAATCAATTAAAAACACAAATACAGTTAGTGTTAGATTTACAAGACTTAATTGTAAAAAATGATAAATTTGTATCCTATGAAGAACATTTACTTAAAAATACATTACAAAATCTACACAGTGAAATAACAAAAATTAAAAATTTTCAAAAGACTATATACGAAGATTATTGTACAGGTTTATTAGATGAAGAAGATTATTTATTTACAAAAGCTAATTATATAGAAAAAGAAAATGAATTAAATTTACAAAAAGAAAATATCCAAAACAAACTTTTTGATTTAAAAAATACATTAAACAAGGAAAATGAATATATAAAACAGTTTTTAAAATTTAAAAACTATAAATTTTTAACTAGGGAATTGTTACAAACTTTAATAGAAAAAATAGTTATACATAATGACAAAAGCATAGAAATATTCTTTAAATATGAAAATGAGTATAAGCGTATACTTAATGAAATAGAAAGGGTTTCTAAAAATGCAGTATAAAATAGCTGTTTATACTAGAATTTCTATTAAAGATAAAAAGTGTAACGATGAAACACAAAGTATAAAAAATCAAAGAGATATTATAGAAAATTTTATAAAAAATAATAGTGATATTTGTTCAAGTGATATTTTCTATTATAGCGATGAAGGTTATTCTGGCAGAACATTTAAACGACCATATTTTGAAAAATTAATAGAAGATGCAAAAAAAGGTAAGATAAATTGCATTATAGTAAAGGATTTATCAAGGTTTGGGCGTGATTATATAGAGGTAAATACTTATTTAGATAAAGTTTTTCCATTCTTGAATGTAAGGTTTATATCTATAAATGATAATTATGACAGTAATAACAACAAAAATAAAACATTAGAATTAGATGTGTCTTTTAAAAATTTACTCTATAATTATTATAGCAAAGATTTATCTAACAAAGTAATAACAGGTATAAAAAATAAAGCTAGACAGGGAGAATACATAAGAATTAACGTACCTTTTGGATATAAGAAAAATAGTGAAACAAAAAAGGTTGAAATAGATGAAGAAACAGCACCTATTGTTAAAATGATATTTGAAATGGTGGCAGAAGGTAAAACATTTTCGGAGGTTTGTGATTTTCTAAATAAAAATAAAATTCCAACTAGAAGTGAATTTAAAATGAAAAATGGAGCAGTTAAAAACTATCCTCATTTAAAACAAAATAAAATTTGGAGAAACTTTGATTTAATATCAATGCTACAAAATGAAATATATATGGGAACTTTAGTTTTATTTAAAACTAAAAAGCTAAAATGTGGACACAGAAAAAGAATAAAATCTGATGAAGATGAAGTTATTGTAAAGGAAAATATATATCCACCAATAATATCAGAAGAGCTATTTTTTAAAGTTAATGCCAATAGAAAAAAATATGCTCCTACTAGAGATATTAAAAATATATTTGCATACAAATTAAAATGCGGGCATTGTGGCTATGCATTAAAAAATACAGAGTTAAAAAAACATAATGAAGTTTTTGATAAAAAATACTACTGTAATAGTAAAAATGAATTGTATATAAAAAATTGCAAAAATACTCACATAAAAGAAAGTGAGCTAAAAAGAATAGTCTTTAACAGTTTTAGAAATGAAATATTGTTAAGATTAGAAGAAGATGAGCTAAAATCAAATTTGTTAAATTTAAAAACAGATTTAAAAAAATTAAGCAAGGAAGTGAATAATTTAAAAAGTGAAAAAAGAAATTTATATGAAATTTACTTAAATCAACAAATAAGTAAAGATGAGTATGTAATCCAAAAAAATGAAAAAGAAATATCTATACAAAATACACAAAAGCAAATACAGTTATTACAAGAAGAAATATTTGCACTTGAAAATATAACTGATGAGAATAAATTGTTTGAAAAATATATAAAATCTAGTGAACTTACTAGAGAAATGGTTGAAGCTTTCGTTGATTGTATTTATCTGTACGATGATGCAGTAAATATAAAATGGAGCTTTAAAAAAATATAAAAATTTTTATGTCCTTTATTGACAATACCTTATTTAAGGGATATTTCATTAAAAATTAGAAGTAGTTTTGACATAAAAAGAAAAAAAGGCGAGTTTATAGGCTCTTTTGCAACCTATGGATATTTAAAAGATAGTAATGATAAAAATAAACTTGTTGTAGATAAAGTAGCATCTAAAGTTGTAGAAGATATTTTTAAATACCGTTTAGAAGGTTTAAGTGCGGACAAAATAGCTAAAAAATTAAATAATGAAAATGTACTTTCTCCTATGGAATATAAAAAATCAATAGGAATTAATATAGGTACAAATTTTAAAAAAAAAGAAAAGGCATTATGGACGGCAAAAGCTATATTTAGAATATTAGAAAATCCTGTATATATAGGAACACTGGAGCAAAATAAATATACAACACCTAATCATAAAATTAGAAAAATGGTATACGTTCCTAAAGAAGAAAGGATAGTTGTAGAAAATAATCACGAGCCTATTATATCAAAAGAAACATTTAAAAATGTTCAAAAACTAATGGCTATTGACACAAGGATAGCTCCTACACAAGAAAAAGTTTATTTATTAAGTGGGCTTATAAATTGTGCAGAATGTGGCTCAAATTTAGTAAGAAAAAATAATGGAACAAAAGAAAAACCTTATATTTATTATATTTGTAACAATGCTAGAAATAAACAAGGCTGTATAGGTAGTAGTATAAAAAGTGAAACAATAGAAGAAATTGTTTTTGAGACATTAAAAAATCATATAAACTCTATTATAAGCCTACAAGATATAATAAGTATGGTAAATAATACACATTATACAATAAAAGAAAAAGAAAGGATAAATAAAAAAATATATATAGAAAAATTAGAACTAAAAAAATATCAAAATATTAAGTTAAAACTATATGAAGACTTAAAGACAGGTATATTAACAGAAGAAGAATATAAAGATTTTAATTTTGCATATAATGAAAAAATACTAGAAATTAAAAAATTAATATGTAATTTAGAGAAAGAAATTGAAACTTTGTCAAATGGAATAAGTGAAAAGCAATTGTGGATAGAATATTTTAAGACATATAAGAATATAAAGAGTTTAAATAGAGAGTTAGTTATAAATTTAATTGATGATATAAAAATATATAATGACAAAACTGTTGAAATTAATTTCAAATATGAAGAACAATATAAAAGTTTATTTTCTTATTTAGAAAATATAAGTGATTTACAGGTGAGTTGTAATGGCTAGAAAAAGTAGAAAAAACATAGAAAAAATTAATTTTATAACTAATAAAAAAGTTTACTCTGTTGGTATTTATGTTAGATTATCAAGACTTGACAATAATAAAAAAGATAGTAATACACTAGAAAATCAAAAAAATATAATTTTAGACTATATAAAAGATAAAGAAGAATTTAAGTTAGTAGAAATTTATGAAGATAACAATTATACAGGAACAAACTTCAATAGAAATGGTTTTGAAAATCTTTTAGAAGATATTAAAAAAGGCAAAATAAATTGTATAATAGTAAAAGATTTATCACGATTTGGGCGTAATTATATAGAATGTGGCAATTATCTTGAAAAGATTTTTCCATTTATAGATGTAAGGTTTATAGCTATAAATGATAGTTATGATAGCAATAATGAAAATGCAAGTGAAATATTATTAATGCATCTTAAAAATATAGTAAATGAAATTTATGCAAAAGATATATCTAAAAAAATTATTACAGTTTTTAAAGAAAAACAAAAAAATGGGGAGTTTATAGGTGGCAGACCAAGTTATGGTTATTTAAGAGACCCTAATAATAGGCATAAGCTAATTATAAACGAAGAAACTGCATCTATTGTAAGATATATCTTTGATTTAAGGTTACAAGGATATGGATATAATAAAATAGCAATTAACTTAAATAATAAAAATATTTTATCTCCAAGTGCATATCTTTACAAAATAGGACTTTTAAAAAATGAAAAAAATAAAAGTGTGAAGTGGCGTACTTCTGCAATTAAAGATATATTATCTAATCAAGTATATATAGGACATATGGTACAAGGAAAAGTAAGTAGCGATTTATTAGCAAATGGAAAGAAAAAAGTTTTGCCAAAAGATAAATGGATAGTTATTAAAAATACACACGAGCCTATAATAACTGAAAAAATTTTTAATAAAGTAAATGAAATTAATAATAAGGCTACAAATTATTACAAAGAAAAAAACAAAAATAGTATTGCAAAAAACAAAACTGAAAATATTTTTAAAGGACTAATAAAGTGTGGTGTTTGTAATAGGAGTTTAAGTAGAAAAGAAGAAAATAGAAAGGATAACACTACACTTAGACTTTTTCTATGTTACTATAAAACTATTAATAGTTGTAGTTTTAAGAGTATAAATGAGGATTTATTAAATGAAGTTGTTTTTGAAGAAATAAAAAGACAAATAGAAATAGCAGTAAATCTAAAAAATATAATAAAAAAACAAGATACAGTAATAATTAAAAAAGAAAATAATCTAAATAATTTAATAGAAAATATAGACATAGAAATATATAAAATTAGAAATTTTTATAAAGTTATTTATGAAGATTATAAAACAGGCTTACTAAATGAAGACGATTATTTATTTACTAAAAATAATTATTTAGAAAAAGAAAAAGAATTATATGAAAAGAAAAATGAATTAGAAAGAAATTTATTAAATTTAAAAAATAATCTAATTAAAGAAAATAAATATTTAGAAGAATTTTTAAAGTTTAAAAATATTAATGTTTTAACAAGAGATTTACTAAAATTACTAATAAAAGAGATATTAGTGTATGAAGATAAGACTATACAAATAACTTTTAATTATATGGACGAATATAATGTATTACTAAATGAAATGGATAAAATATTAAAATATGACATATAAAATAGCAATGTATACAAGAATATCTAAAGAAGATATAGAAAAGAGTAAAATTGAAAGTGAAAGTATAGTAAATCAAAAGTCCATAATAGAAAATTTTATTAAAAATAATAAAGAATTTATAGAAAGTGAAATAATTTCTTATAGTGATGATGGATATGTTGGAAGTAATTTTGAGCGTCCAGCTATAAAACAACTAATAGAAGATATCAAACAGGGTAAAATAAATTGTATAATAGTAAAAGATTTATCAAGATTTGGTAGAAATTACATAGAGGTAAGTAATTATTTAGATAAAATATTTCCTTTTTTTAATATAAGATTTATAGCTATAAATGATAATTATGATAGTAAAAACAATAAAAATTGTACAACAGATTTAGATATAGCATTTAAAAACATATTATATAGTTATTATAGTAAAGATTTATCTACTAAAATCAAAACAGGATTAAGAGCAAGAGCTAAACAAGGATATTATACTCCAGCATTTGCACCTTTTGGATATAAAAAAAATGAAAAAACAAAAAAACTTGAAATAGATGAAGAAACAGCACCTATTGTAAAAATGATATTTGATTTAGCATTAGAAAAAAATTCCCTTGTTAATATATGCAAAATTTTAAATAGTATGAAAATACCAACGAGAAGTTATTTTAAAATTAAAAATGGTATTAGAAAAGAATATAATAATAAATTAGATAATAAAATTTGGAAATATGAAGATATAAGAATAATACTAAACAATGAAGTCTATACAGGGTGTACAATAACTTCTAAAATAAAAAGGGTAAAATGTGGAAGTAGCAAAATAATGAAAAGTGATGATACTTTAAAAATTGAAGATACACATCAGCCTATAATATCTAAAGAAATTTTTAATAAAGTAAAATCAAAAAATATAGAACAGAGTGAAAACAGAAAACTTAAAAGCATATTTTCATATAAATTAAAATGTGGAAATTGTGGATATTCTCTAAAATATAATTATTCGTACCAAAATAAGCAAGTAATCGATAGAAAATATTTTTGTTCTGGTAGTAGAGAAACAGATAATTCTAGTTGTGAAAATGTAAAAATTTTAGAAAGTGAATTAAAAAAAATAGTATTTGAAAGTTTAAAGGAGCAAATACTGTTACATTTTAAAGAAGAAAAAGAAGAAATAATAGATAAAGATAATTTAAAACAACAAATACTAAAATTAGAACAAAAAGAAAAAGAATTGATTTTTAGTAGAAGATTAATGTATGAAGACTATATAAATAAAAAAATAACTAAAGAAAATTATTTAAAAATGAAAGCAGAAAAAGAAATTTCAATAAATATATTAAAAGAAGAAATACAAGAACTAAATAATAAATTTTTACAAAATAAAAATATGGAAAAAGAAAGTAGCATTTTAAAAAAATATTTAAAAGAAGAGTCTTTAACTAAAGATATGGTAGATGTATTTTTAAAAAGTATATATATTTATGATAATAATACCATAAGGATAGAATGGAATTTTAAAAAAGATTAAATTTTTTAAGTTATATATTGACAATAACAGATGGAAAAACAACAGTAGGGCCAAACCCATCTATAGAAGCAGCATTAGCAAGAAGTTTAGGTATAACTATATATTGTATAGGTCTTACAGGTTCGGGAGGTATAGATGTTAGTGCGTTAAATGATTGGGCAACAGACCCAGATAGTACACATGTTTCTATTGCTCCAACACCTTCAGATTTAGAAGAAATATTTAAACAATTAGCAGCTAATATATCTAAAACAGGTGCTACAAATATTGTTATAGATGAAGTTTTAAATGATGAATTTAATATAG
>CALWSN010000092.1 GCA_944384215.1 uncultured Clostridia bacterium
GTATTACTTCTACAAAAAGAATATGACCCAGACTGCTATTTTAAAAGAAATAAATTTCTTGTAGAACATTCTAGCGTTATTATTGCAGTATATGATGAAAAATATTTAAATAGTGGTACAAAAAATACTATAAATTATGCTTTAGAATTAAACAAAAATATAATATTTGTAAATCCTAATTTATTAAAAGCTTTTAATATAAAAATAGTTTATAGCAATCAATTTTTTGAATAATTTGTATTTAAAAACATATATTCCTAAACATTTTTAAACTTTAGCAATTTATAAAATTGCTAAATAATTTAAAACAAAATCATTTATAAATTTTATTTAAAAATTATTAAGTCATATCTTAATTGCAATAAATAAAAAGGTATATTGAAAAATTTTTCAATATACCTTTAATAAGTTATTTTTTATTATCTAAAAAAAGAAATAATATACCAAGATTATTGATAAAAATATAAAGAATTAATCTGTATAAAACAAAAAAAGTAATTTTTACCTTTTTATCAAAAGTAGAAACAATACTTAATAAAATGATTTAAAAAAACATTATAGTAAAAATTATACCTAATATTTTTTTAGATATTACTATATCCTTTATTTTGTACATTCGTTTAAAAGATTTATTAAATCTTGCTCATTAAATTCATAATCTTTATTACAAAAATGGCAATGTAAAGTTGCTTTTTTATCTTCTTTAATTATATTTTGTAATTCTTCTTTACCAATGCTTATTAAAGCTTGTTCTACACGCTCTTTAGAGCAGTTACAATAAAATTTAACAGGTATTTTATCAAGTATATTAACACCAAACTCTCCTAAAAGCATATCTAATATATTTTCTATTGTATTGCCTTCTTCTAAAAGAGTTGTAAAAGATTTCATAGTTGCAAGTTTATTTTCTAAACTACTTATTATATTTTCATCTGCATCAGGCATAACTTGTATAATAAAGCCACCAGCTTGCTTAATAGAATAATCTCTATCTACTAACACACCAAGGCTAACAGCAGATGGAGTTTGTTCAGATTTTGCAAAATAGTAAGTTAAATCTTCTGCTATTTCTCCAGATACAAGGGGAATTTGTCCTACATAAGGTTCTTTAAGCCCCATATCTTTTATAATTGTAAGGCTACCTTCACCTAAAGCACCTTGTACGTCAAGCTTACCATTAGGTTTTAAAGGTATATCTACAATAGGGTTAAAAGGATAGCCTTTAACTCTTGCTTTGCTATCTCCTGTAACTATTAAGCCTTTACCTGGCCCATCTCCATTTATTCTTATAGTAACAAGGTCATCATCAGCCTTTAACATACTACCCATAATAGATACAGCAGTTAATGCTCTACCTAAAGCGGCAGACATAACAGGTGATGTTTTATGATGTAAAAATGCTTGTTGTACAGTTTCTCTAGTGTTAGCTATAAATACTCTAACACTGCCTTCTCCAGCAATTGCTCTTAAAATATAGTCCATTTTTATCTCCTTTTTATATAATTATTTTCCATTTTCACAAGCTACAAAAAATACTCGTTGGCTATTTTCTTTTGGTTCATTAAATGTAAGCTCATCATAAACACCTAAAAGATTTAGCCCAGATTTTTTTATAAGCTCTTTTATTTTTTCTATTGAGTAGGCTTTTTCATAATGAATTTCTTCAAACCTATGATAAAGCCCTGTTTCTTCATCTTCTATAAAAAAGTTTGTGTAAAACTCATTTATCATTTCTTCATTATCAAAATAATTTTCTAGGGTATATGCAGAATTTTCAGTAGTTTGAGAAAAATTATTGTCTGATAAAACATTCTCAAATTTGTATATAGTGTTTATATCAAAAATAAAAAGTCCTTTAGGCTCTAAATAGTTATTTACCCATTTAAAAACTTGCAACAGTTCATTTTCTTCTAATATGTAGTTTATACTATCACATATACTAAGTATACAATCTACTGTGCCATATAGTTCAAACTCTCGCATATCTTGTTGTAAATATAATATATTTACGTTTTCTTTTATAGATTTTTCTCTAGCCTTTGCAAGCATTTGATAAGATGCATCTATACCTATTAGCTCATAACCTTTTTTGGCAAGAGGTATAGCAATGTTACCAGTGCCACAGCCTAAATCTGCTATTAGTTTAGGTTTTAAGTTAAACTTGTCCCATATTTTTTCTATATATATAAGCCAATCTTCATAAGGGATATTTTCCATAAAAGTGTCATATACTTCGGCAAAGTTTTCATAAATAGACATATTTATAACTCCTTAAAATTTTACTAATATATATTATATCTTTATATAAAGTATTTTTCAAGATTCTTTACAAAAAAATGTATTTATACTATACTATTTTTAAAAGGAGGGTTTTTATGACAGCTTCTACTATTACAAAAAATATTTTATCAAAAAGTTTAAAAGAGTTATTATATGAAAAGCCATTTAATAAAATAAGTGTATTAGATATTACTAAAAAAAGTGGTTTAAATAGACAAACCTTTTATTATCATTTTGAAGACAAATTTGAGCTTATAAAATGGATATATAATAATGACTTATTACATATAAGCAATGAAATAACACTTGATAATTGGAATATAAAACTTTTAGATGCTTTAAAAGTTTTAAAAAAGCAAAAACATTTTTATGTATGTATTGTAAAATGTGATGAAAATTATTTTAAGTCTTATTTTTTTAATGTTATAAAAAAATTATTTTTAAAGGGTATTAAAAAGATAGATGTAGAAAAAACATTAGATAATAAAAATATAGATTTTTTTGCTACTTACTTTTCTCACGGTATGTGTGGCATTATAATAGATTGGATAAGAAATGGTATGAAAGAAGATGAAGAAGAAATCACTAAAAGGTTAAAAAGTTTGGTAGATAATATAAAGGCTTATGTTATAGAAGGGTTAAAAAATAATAGAGCATAGTTATTAAAATATAACCTTTTTAATGAAAGTGAGATAAAATTTATGGAGGATAAAAATTCAAAAATTATTATAAACATTGTAATGTTTATGGCATTATTTTCACCAATTTTTATAACAACAAATTATATACTTATATATATTTTTTTGATGTTAGAAGAGATTTCTAATGTTAAACCAGGTGAAGATTTTGGCAATGGCACAGGCTTTATACTAATTATACTCTTTGTTGCAGCATTTTTTAAAATTATTATTTTTTTAGGTTCAATAATAATATATTTTATTTTTTCAATGATTAAAGATTTAAAAGATTTTAAACATAGTTTTGCAATAGTTGTTATTGATTTTATTTCTTTACTTTTAAGTTGTTATATTTTTATAGAAATTACACAAAAAGATATAGTTTATCTTAATATTGTTATACTATATAGTTTATATATTACATTATTTTTTATTTTTGTAATTATTTATTTTTTAAAAGATAAATTTATTATTTTTAATATTTTTGTTAAATTAATAGGTATTTTAATTTTGATAAATATTATATATATAATTTTATATATAATTAAAATTATATTTTTTTAACAAATATTATAGGTATATAAAAGTTAAAAAGTAATAGAGGCTAATTTTAACCTCTATTACTTTTTATTATAATTTATTTTTCAAAAATAACTTTATCTAATTTTATAGTTTTTAAAATGGCTATATTTTTAATTTCATTTTTAGGTATTTTTAAAGGGTTTTTTGATAAAATTACAAAGTTAGCTTGTTTGCCTATTTTTATAGAGCCTTTTATATTTTCTTCAAAATATTGATAGCTAGCATTAATAGTAATAGCTTTAATAGCATCAATAGGCTCTATGATTTCATCTTTACCAAGAGAAATACCATTTTTAGTAATACGGTTTGTAGCACACCATATAGTTTCTATCATATTAGGCATAATAACAGGTGTGTCTTGGTGAAGAGTGTAAACTATATTAAGTTTTTTAGAAGAGTTTAAAGGGCTTATGCTATATGCTCTATCACCTAAATTTTTTATATGAATATCTCCCCAATGGTAAGTATGGGCCACAAAATAAGAAGGTATTATGTTAAGCTCTTTTACAAGTGGTAATAAGTCTTTTCTAAGCAGTTGAGCGTGTATCATAACAGGTCTAATATTGTTATTAGATTTAGTTTCTTCTTTAGCTTGTTTATAGCATCTTATAAATTGTTCACAAGCAGCATCACCATTACAATGTACTAATATTTGAACATTTTCTAAAAGAGCTTTTTTAAAAAAGCTAGTTAGTTCTTCATCTTTATATATAGGGTAACCTTTATAATCTTGTTCATTTTCATATGGTTTTGTAAGCCAAGCAGTTTTACCTTGAGGGCTACCATCTAAAAATGCTTTATATCCTAAAAGTTTTATACCATTATTATATTGTTTAAAATAAGTTTTTTCATCTTTTAATAAATTAGGATAATTTTTTATATCAACATATCCTATTTTATCAATAATGTTATCTGCACATTGTAACATACCAAGTTCTTTTGGAGTTAAAAGTCCTTCTTGAGCAGTAGTTATACCATAGCTTGCATAAATATTTTGTGCTTTATTCATCATTTCTTTAATATCATTTTGTGTAGGGTTATAAACTGTTGCACATTTTGATATAAAGGCATTTTCTTCTAAATATCCGTTAGGTTCATTAGAGTTTTTTATACGTCCTATTTTACCACCTGGTTGTTCTTTAGTATTTTCATTTATATTAAATAAGTCAAGTCCTTTTTGATTAACTATACCCATATGCCCAGAAGTATGAGTTAATAAAATAGGGTTTTCTATACCTATACTATCTAGAACAAATTTATCAGGGTGTACTTTTTCTTTTAAATTGTTATGGTCATAACCAAAGCCTATAATCCATTCATCTTTAGGTATATTATTATCTTTTGCAAATTTTAAAATAATATTTTTAATATCATCAAAGCTTTTAGCATCTTGTAGTTTTGCAAATTTTGTGGTTAACCCAAAACCAGATAAATGGCTATGAGGATCTAAAAAGGCAGGTAGCATAGTATTACCATTTAAGTTAAAAAGATTTGCATCTTTATGATTTTTAATAAGATTATCAAAACTATCTATTTCTTTTATAATACCATTTTCTACTAAAACAGCCTCAGCATAAAGTTTATCTTCTAAAGTTATAATATCTCCACCATAGTATATAGTTTTATTCATAAAAACACCTCCATATTGGTATAATAATATTATACCACCAATAATAATATTAAAGTATAAATATTATCTAAAAGATGTTTTTATAGCATTTTTAATAACAACAGGGTCTTTTTTATATGGTGTTACTGGACATATTTTTTTACCTTTATATCCCATAAGCTCATATATAGCCATTCTTGCTGCCCTTACAGAATATTCTTCTGTAAATACCATATCTTCAGGTATTTCTACAAATTGGCTAACAAAAGCAACATTTACAGAATTTTTAGGCACAACATTAGGTCTGTCACACATTTTTCTTGGTTGAAATTGTGAATCTATATAAGGCATCATACAAGGTATAACATTTACAACAGTGTCTAATATTTCATCTTTTTCATTTAAAAAATGTAAATGATATAAAAGTTCTTCTAAAATTTCTTTACCTGTACATTCTCGCATAGGTTTTTTAATATAGTTACCTATTTTATCTGTATAAAGTCCATAGCCCCAAAAGATAGTTGTATCCATAGGTTGTTTTTTAAAGTGTGGTTGTGCTGCAACAACTATACTCATAAGCCAGTTAGAATCTTTAAATGTCATTAAAGCACCACTACCTGGTATATTTTTTGAAAAGTTTTCTATCATTTTTAAAAGCTTGTTACCTTTCATAGTAACAGTAAAGCTTTCCCAGTTAGTTTCTTCTGGTTTATCAAAAAATGGTTCTGGGTTTCCAAAGCCTTCTCTTTTTTTAGCTATTTTTCTCCAAAGTTCACCAGACATAGGATTTTTAGGTTCATATGCTGGAGCAGTGTTAAAATCGCCAAGAGTAGCATTATCTGTCATACAACCATTTGTTATAATACATAAATCTTTTTCTGTTAATTGAATTTGTTTTTCTTTATTATTTTCTTTTATATAAAGTGTTTTTGCAATAGTTTTTTCACCATCTTCAAAGTCTATGTCAGTAACTGTTTGATTTGTTCTAAAATCTACACCTTTATCTTTTAAATATTTTTTTAAAGGTAATATTACAGATTCATATTGATTATATCTAGTTCTTGTAACACCTTCTAAAGTTTCTATTCTTGAAAACTCAAATATCATTCTATCCATATATCTTTTAAACTCAAATAAACTAGACCATTTTTGAAAAGCAAATGTTGTTTGCCACATATACCAAAAGTTTGTTTCAAAAAAGTGAGGTGTGTCTTTAAACCAGTCTTCTATTGTAAGATTGTCTAATTTTTTTTCTGGTGTTTTCATAAGTTTTGCAAGAGCTAATCTATCAGAATTATTAAAGCCCATAGATTTTACATTTAAAATGTTACCATCTTTATCAACAAGTCTTGCTTGGGCACAAGTAGGGTGGTGTTTATCAAAGTTTAATATTTCTTCTGTAACACTAATACCTTCTTGCTCTAATGATGGTATAGTAGATAATAGCTCCCAAAAATTTTCGTATGTTTCTTCGTTTAGCATTCTACCACCACGACATAAAAAGCCATTTTCTATGTTACCACTACCGTCATTACTACCACCTAGTATAGGTAAGCCTTCTAAAATATGAATGTTTTTACCAGCCATTTTACAATCTCTTATAAGATAAACAGCACCAGCTAAAGAGCCTATACCTCCACCTACAAAATATACATCTCTATTTGTATCTAAGGGAGCATTTAACATTTTATTTGTTTTGTTTTTGTCATAAGCTTTTTTTATAGTAGCACCTGTTACAACAGCCATACCAGTTAAGCCTATTAATTTTGCTATTTGATTTTTATTTAGTTTCATATATAAAACCTCTTTTCTATAATTTTTACTTAAATTTATAACTTCTTATAATATATTAACTAAGTTTATTTTATACCTTTTAATATGATTTGTACTTATACAATTATTTATACTTGTAAAATTTTTATACAGATTTTAAAAGTGTCTAAATTTTTATAAGAATATAATTTTAATTACTACAAAAATAGTTTTATTCTATTTGACAAAGAATATTATTAATTATATAATAAATTAGGCTATTAAAAAATTTAAAACTAGAAAGGTATAATATGAGTAATATAATAAACGGTACAGAAATAGCTAAAATTATTAAAGATGAAGTTAAAAAAGAGATAGAAAATTTACAAGGTAAAAAGCCCTGTCTTGCTGTTGTTATAGTAGGTAATGATGAGGCAAGCCATATATATGTAAAAAATAAAAATAAAGCTTGTGAATATGTAGGTATAAAAAGTGATACATATTTTTTAGAAGATACAACAACAGAAGAGGAGCTTTTATGCTTAATAGACAAATTAAATAATGATGATAATGTAAATGGTATATTAGTACAACTGCCTTTACCTAGTCATATAAATGAAAAAAATGTACTTTTAAAAATAAACCCTTTAAAAGATGTAGATGGATTTCACCCTTATAATATAGGTATGTTATCTACTAATAGTGCTATGTTAAAATCTTGTACGCCTTCTGGTTGTATAGAGCTTTTAAAAAGATATAATGTAGAGATAAAAGGGAAAAATGCTCTTGTTATAGGCCGAAGTAATATTGTAGGTAAGCCTATATCTATGATGCTTTTAAATGAAGATGCAACAGTTACAACAGCACATACAAAAACAAAAGACTTAGAATATTTAACAAAACAAGCAGATATTATTATAGTTGCTATTGGTGTTGCCAATTTTTTAAAGCCTCATATGATAAAAGAAGGAGTTATACTTATAGATGTAGGTATGGATAGATATAATGGTAAACTGTGTGGAGACATAGATTTTAGTTGTAGCAAAAAAGCTAGCCTTATTACCCCAGTTCCTGGTGGAGTTGGACCTATGACTATTACTATGCTTATGAAAAATTGTTTAATAGCATATAAAATACAAAATAATACAATATAAATATAGAGGAGGATTAATTTGGATAATAAAGTTAGAATAGCATTTGTTTCTTTAGGTTGTGATAAAAACCTTATGGATAGTGAAATAATGCTTGGTCTTATAAAAGAAGAAGGTTATATAGTAACACAAGAAGAAGAAAAAGCAGATATAATTATAATAAATAGTTGTGGTTTTAAAATTGATGCAAGCGAAGAAGGTATAGAAAATATATTAAGAGTTGCAGATTATAAACAAACTGGAAATTGCAAAGGTATAATAGTTACAGGTTGTATGGCTCAAAGATATAAAGAAGAAATATTTGAATCTTTACCAGAAGTAGATGCCGTAGTAGGTACTGGAGATTTTGAAAATATAGGAAATGTTATAAAAGAAATATTACAAGGACATAAAAAAGTACAGCTTATAACAGATAATAATAAACCTTTAGATGAGAAAAATTCACTTAAAAGAGTTGTTACTACAACAGGTGGCTTTGCTTATCTTAAAATAGCTGAAGGTTGTGATAAAAGATGTACATATTGTACTATACCATCTATAAGAGGTAAGTTTAGAAGCCGTAGTATAGAAAGTCTTGTAGAAGAGGCTAAACTATTAGCTAGCCAAGATGTTAAAGAAATTATACTTGTTGCACAAGATTCTTCTTTATATGGCACAGACTTATATGGTGAAAAAAAATTGCCAGAGCTTTTAAGAAGATTATCAGAAATAGAAGATATAAAATGGTTAAGAATTTTATATTGTTACCCTGAGCATATAGATGATGAGCTTATAGAAGAAATGGCTACTAATGATAAAGTATGTAAATATATAGATATGCCTATACAACACGCAGATGATAAAATATTAAAGCTTATGGGCAGAAGAAGCACAAGAGCTAAGCTAGAAGAAACAATATCAAAATTAAGAGAAAAAATGCCAGATATATGTATAAGAACTACTTTTATTGTTGGTTTTCCTAACGAAACTGAAGAAGCTTTTAATAATCTTTATGATTTTACAGAAAAAATGAAATTTGATAGACTTGGTATATTTACATATTCTAGAGAAGAAGGCACACCAGCTTATAATATGGATAACCAAATAGATGAAGATATAAAAGAAGAAAGAAAAGAAAAGCTTATGTTATTACAAAAAGATATTTCTTCTAATATATGTAGACAATTTATTGGTAAAACATTAGAGGTTATTGTAGAGGGCAAAATAGAAGGCGAAGATAATGTTTATTGTAGTAGAAGTTATAGAGATTGCTATGAAATAGACGGATTTGTATTTTTTAAAGCACCAGAAGATATGGAGCTTATAGCAGGTGATTTTTATAACATAAAAATTACAGATGCCTATGAATATGACCTTATAGGTGAAATACAATTATAATAGGGGGTAATAATATGAATTTACCTAATAAACTAACTATTTTTAGAATAATATTAATACCATTTTTATTAATATTTATATTATTTGATTTTATACCACTTGATATACAAACAAGACGTTATATAGCTACATTAATATTTATAATAGCATCTTTAACAGATGCGCTAGATGGCCACATAGCAAGAAAATATAATCTTATAACAAACTTTGGAAAGTTTATGGACCCTCTTGCAGATAAATTATTAGTTACATCAACTATGATAGCTTTAATATCTATGCAAGATGCAATAGTGCCACTAGATGCTTGGGTTGTTATATTAATAATTGCTAGAGAGTTTTTTATGACAGGCTTTAGAACAATTGCTATGGAAAAAAATGTAGTTATAGCTGCTGGAAAATCTGGAAAATTAAAAACTATTTTTCAAATGTTTATGATAATATTTTTATTATTAAATATTAATAATGTTATATTTAAATATATAAGTATTAGCTTAATATATATATCTGTGTTTTTAACTATATATTCTTTAATAGAATATGTTATAAAAAATAAAAATGTGTTAAAAGATTAATTATTATTGTATTTATTGTGAAGGGAAAAATAAAGCTTTATGAATGTTTTTAACAGAACATATTTAAAACTAGGAATAGTTTCTATATTTTTTACATTTGCATTCTATTTTTTCTGTAATTTAATGATAGAATATATATTAGATTCTAACATGAAATTGGTTTGTGATGTTTATTATGAGCAAATATCATCAAAGGTAAAAAATGATATATTATTATTAAAATCTGCTAATGAATACTTAACAGAAAATGAAGTAATAATTGAATATTTAAAAAATGCAGACCAACTCTCAGATAATATTTTTACAGAAAGGCAAGAGGTTTTATATGAAGTTAAAAATATAGAAAAAATACTTACCACAATAAGTTTTATAGATTCTATAAATATAGTTGATTTAGAAAATAGATATTTATTTTCTAAAGGTAGAGAAACTGAAGGCTTTGATATAACAACAAGACCTTGGTATGATAAAAATTTTTTCACATCTCATAATAAATCTTCTAAAATAACAGAAAAACATATAGATTATAGTAAAGGTGAAAAGACTATATCAATAGTTTCTTTAATATATGATGATGAAGATTTAACTAAATATTTTGAACCAATAGGAGCTGCAATATTAGATATATATGTAGATGATTTATTAAATTATATTGATAACTCTTTTTATACTGGGGTTTTAGAAACTGAAATATACCCAAAAGAAACAGACCTAGACCAATTAAAATCTAAGCAAGGGAATTATAATATATATATAAATGAAGAAATATTAAATAATGGAGAATATTTAGTATTTAAGTTTGATAAATCTTCATTAATAAATGATTCTGTAACAGAAACTTCTTTAAAGAAAATGAAAATAGCTTTAGTAATTGTAGGTGTTACTATTTCTATATTATTATTTATAAGTATTAGAATATGTTTTAGGTCTGCTTTAATGTCTATAAATAAATTAAAATCCATATTAGATAAATTAAATAATAATAGCTATTTTGTAGAAGATAAAAATGAATTTAGACAGTTAGAAGTATTAGCAGATACACTTAATAAATCTTTTGATGATAAAATACAAGAGCTTATATATTATGATGAACTAACTGGTTTACCTAATAGAAAAATGCTTGAAAATACTTGTGAAGAATTAATTAATAATAACAAACAATTTGCTCTTATATTTATGGACCTTAATAAATTTAAGTATATAAATGATGTTTTTGGGCATATTGTAGGAGATGAATATTTAATTAAATTTGCTAGTATAATAGATAATTTAATTAAAACAAAAGGTATTGTAACAAGATATTCTGGTGATGAATTTATTATTGTTTATGAAAATTATACTACAAATGAAGAATTATTAACATTTTATAATGAAAAACTTGTAAAAGCTTTTTTAAGCCCTATTAAAATAAATGAAGAATTAACAACAGAAATTGGTTTTTCTTCAGGTGTTGCTATATACCCTAAAGATGGTAAAAATTTTGAAGAGCTTATTAATAAAAGTGATTTTATGATGTATATTAATAAAAAAAGTTTTGTTAATAGAAAAATATCATTTTTTGATGAAGAAATGTATGGCAGTTTGTTATATAGTGAAAAAATTAAAAGTGAGTTAAAAACAGCTCTTGATGATAACGAATTTTATATAAACTATCAACCAATAGTGGATAAAAACTATAAAATATCAAAAGCTGAAGCTTTAATACGTTGGAACAATAAAAATCTTGGGTTTATACCTCCAGATAAATTTATTAAGCATCTAGAAGAAACAAGACAAATAATACAAGTGGGATATTGGATTATAGAAAAAGTATGTGAAGATATAGTAAATTCTGATATAGCAAAAAATAATATACAAATAAGTATTAATATATCTCCGCTACAATTAATGTTAAAAGATTTTGTAGATAATGTAAAAAATATTATAGATAAATATAATATAAATTATAATTTATTATGTTTTGAAATAACAGAAACAGTTCTTTTAGATAATAGACAGTTTGTAATATCAAATATAAATATGCTTAGAGAGCTAGGCATTAAAATAGCATTAGATGATTTTGGAACAGGTTATTCATCTTTTAGTTATTTAAGAAATTATAAATTAGATATTTTAAAAATAGATAGAAGCTTTTTAAGAACAAATCAAAAATTAGATTTTGATATTATTAAACAAATAAAAGATTTAGCACATTTATTAAATATGGAAGTTGTTATAGAAGGTGTAGAAACAAAAGAACAATTTGATATAATGTGTAGTATAGGTATAGATTATTTACAAGGGTATTATTTTAGCAAGCCAGTTATTTTAGAAGAGTTTGAAAAAATGTTACAAGGTTAAAATTTAACACTAAAAAAGAGGTGGCCTTATGAAAGCAGAAATTTTTTCCGTAGGAACAGAAATTTTATTAGGTGAAATATTAGATACTAATGCAAAACATATAGCGAATGAACTTGCCAATATGGGCATAGATGTATTTTATAAAACATCTGTTGGAGATAATGAAAATAGATTATTAGATGCTATTGATATTGCCTATAAAAGAGCAGATATAATAATATCTACTGGTGGGCTTGGGCCAACAGATGATGATTTAACAAAAGAAACATTTGCAAAATATTTTAATAAAAAATTAGTTACCCATCAAGAAAGTTTACAAAACTTAAAATCATATTTTTTAAATGAAGATATGCCATTATCAAATTTAAAACAAGCAGATATGCCAGAAGGTTCAATAGTTTTATTAAATGAAAACGGCACAGCATCTGGTTGTGTTATACAAGAAAATAATAAAATAGCAGTTATTTTACCAGGGCCACCTAATGAGTGTATACCTATGTTTGAAAAACAGGTTAAGCCTATATTAGAAAAATATACTAATAAAGTATTAGTATCTAAAAGTCTTAATTTGTGTGGTATAGGAGAAAGCAAAGCATCTGAAATAATAAAAGATATGATGCTTTCTTCTAAAAATCCTACAATAGCACCTTATGCTGGCAACAATGAAATGAGATTTAGAGTAACTGCTAGTGGAAAGACAAAAGAAGAGGCTAAAGAAATTTTAAAACCAACAGTTGATAACTTATATGAAATTTTTAAAGAATATATATATGGAGAAGATAATGACACATTACAAGAAGTTATAGTAAATAAGCTTATAAAAAATAATATGACTATATCTACTGCAGAATCTTGTACAGGTGGGCTTTTAGCATCTACAATAATAAATGTGGCATCAGCATCTAAAGTATTTTTAAATGGTGTTATATCTTATTCTAATGAAAGTAAAATATATGAGCTTAATGTATGTAAAGAAGATTTAGAAAAATATGGAGCTGTTAGTGAGCAAGTGGCTATACAAATGGCAGAAGGTATTAGAAAAAAATCTAATACAACCATAGGTATATCTACAACAGGTATAGCAGGGCCAACAGGAGGTACAAATGAAAAACCAGTAGGCCTTGTATATATAGCAATAGCTATAAATGGAAAAGATACTATTTGTAAAAAACTTATGCTAAAAGGTGATAGACAAAAAATAAGAGAAAAAACAGTGCATATTTGTTTTAGTAATTTATTAAAATTAGTATAAATATTAAAGGAGATAAAAAATGGCTGATAAAAAATCTAAAGATAGCGTTATGGATAATATAGCTAAAGGTAGAGAAACTGCTTTAAAAAATGCTCTTGCTCAAATTGAAAAACAATTTGGTAAAGGAGCAGTTATGAAACTTGGAGAAACTAACAATAAAACTGTTGAAGTTATACCAACAGGTTCTTTAAGTTTAGATGTTGCTCTTGGTGCTGGTGGTGTGCCAAAAGGTAGAATTATAGAAATATTTGGGCCAGAATCTAGTGGTAAAACCACTGTGGCTCTACATATGGTAGCAGAAGTACAAAAAGCTGGCGGTATAGCAGGGTTTGTAGATGCAGAGCACGCCTTAGACCCTGTTTACGCTCAAAAAATAGGTGTTAATATAGATGAGCTTTATATATCTCAGCCAGATGATGGTGAGCAAGCTCTTGATATTACAGAAACAATGGTTCGTTCTGGTGCAATAGACATTATTATTGTAGACTCTGTTGCAGCATTAGTGCCTAAATCTGAAATAGATGGAGAAATGGGCGATTCTCATATGGGGGTGCAAGCTAGATTAATGAGCCAAGCCCTTAGAAAGCTTACTGCTATTACTGCTAAAAGTAAATGTATAGTTATATTTATTAATCAGCTTAGAGAAAAAATTGGTATTTCTTATGGTAGCCCAGAAACTACTACTGGTGGACGTGCTTTAAAATTTTATGCAAGCGTTAGAATTGATATAAGAAAAGGTGAACCTATTAAAAATGGTGCAGATATAATAGGTGCTAGAACAAAAGCTAAAATTGCTAAAAATAAAATTGCACCTCCGTTTAAAACAGCAGAATTTGATATTATTTATGGTCAAGGTATATCACACGTAGGAGACGTTTTAGACCTTGGTGCAGAGCTTGGTATTGTTACAAAAGGTGGTGCTTGGTATTCTTATGAAGAAACTAGACTTGGACAAGGTAGAGAAAATGCTAAAAAGTTTCTTTTAGAAAACCCTCATTTATTAAGAACAATAGAAAATGCTGTAAGAAAACATTATGAAATGCCAGAGCTAGAAGAAATAAAAGAAAGTATAGCTAATACAGAGGCTAAACCTATAAATGATGAAGAAGTTCAAATGGCTATGGAAGATACAGAGTTTAAGGCAGATTTTGATGAAGAAGATGCTTTAGATATAGAACTTTTAGATGATGATATGTAGTATAAAAAATATACAATATAGGTTTTAAATGAAAAAATTAAAAAGTAAGTATTTTAAACGTATAATAATATTATTAATTTCTATTTTACTATTAAAAACTATCTCTTATAATTTGTATAAACATTTTGTAGTGGATAAAATATCAGAAAATGCATTTTATAAATATTTGAATAGTAAAAATATAAATAAAGAAGAAATTAATAAATTAAATATTTATTATGATTCAAAAGGTGGAAACGGATATTTTATAGAAGTAATATATAACAATGAATTAAATTTAATATATGAGTATTTTTATAATATTTCAAAAAGTAATTTAAATTATTCTAGAATTACTGATAAAGGTGGAATGGACATAACTATGTATAAAGAAATAACACCTTTATATGAAGATAAAAATATGGTATTGAAATATACACTTTTTGATTATTTTAAAGATATAAAAGTATCATATGATATATCAAAAAAATAGAACATAGATAAATCTATGTTCTATTTTTTTATTTAAATGATGATTTATATTGTAATAAATATTTTATAGTAGGTATTAATATGCTAACTAATAAACCATATATTATAGGTAATAAAGTTAAAAATAAATTTTCTTTTGATAAAGAAAAGCTCCAATAAATAGCAAATAATATAGAAATAGGTATACTTATATTTTCTATTAAATTGTTAGTTTCTTTTTTTATCAGTATTAATACTAAAGGAACAATAGTAGCTATTAAAAGTGCAGGTAAATCATAAAAATTAATTATTATGGTAGCAATAGAAAATTTATTAGGCATTAAAAATATGTACAATATAGTAACTAATAATAATATAATACTTTTTATTTTAACATTTTTCATAATTATACCCCCTTTAAATATTTTAATATACTTACATTATACACTTATATTTTATAAAGTCAATATTTATAAAATATCTAAAATATTTTTAATATTACTATTTAAAAAATCATCTTCATTTAATATATAATATGAATTTTTATCTAAGCTACTTAAGTCAATAGCATTTTTTAAATAAGGTGATATTAAAATTTTATAAGCACCATTTTTTATAATATTTTCTAATGTTTCATGGTTTTCTATTTCTACAATATATTCCATATTGTTGTTTTTAAAGTATTCATTTAGGTTTTCTTTTAATTGTTTAGATAAAGATTTTTTTAAAATATTTATAGAACCATCAAATCCAAATGTGTTAGCCTTCATACCTATATTAGTTTTTGATACAATAACTATTTTTTTCATAATTTATTCTCCTTATATAAAAAATACACCTTAAACAAAGTAGTTTAAGATGTATTTAGTTTAATATATATTTTTAGATAGGGTTTATCTAAAAATATAATTATGTCTTATTTTCTTTTTACTGTATAACCACAATAATCTAAAACTAATTCACAGAACATAGCATTTGCCCAAGAGAACCATTCTCTAGTAAATTCTTCTGGATTATCTACATTGAAACCTTCGTGCATTAAGTTTGTATTACCATCAGTAGCTTTCATTAAGTCGATAATTTGTTTTTTGTATTCTTTATCACTGCTTGTTAAACCTTGCATAGCTAAAGAAATATGCCAAATATAATTGATAGGAGTGTGAGGGCTACCAATACCTTTAGCTTTTTCACCTTCATAATAGTAAGGGTTACCATTGCCTAAGATAAAATCTCTTGTATTTTTATAAGTTTGGTCGTTTTCATCTCTATAACCAATGTATGGGATAGAAAGTAAGCTAGGTAAGTTAGCATCATCCATAAGATTATATTGACCAAAACCATCTACTTCGTAAGCATACATTCTACCATATTTATAATGTTCTATAACACCATAAGTTTCGATAGCATCTTCTATTTCTTTAGCAAGTTTAATACTTTCTTCTGCTAATTTTTCATCTTTAAGAATTTCTAAAGATATTTCATTTAAATATTTTAATACTACAACTGCAAACATATTAGAAGGTATTAAATAACCATATTGACAAGCATCATCACTAGGTCTAAAACCTGACCAAGTTAAACCAATATTAGATTTAACTAAAGCACCTTTACCATCTCTAGAAAGAGTGTCTGTGTAGTAGCAATCTTTTCTAACAAAAGAATAAGGAGAGTTTTCTTCGTGGTTTTGTTCTGTTCTCCAAACTTCGATAATTTTATAAGCAGCTTCTTTAAATGTATCATCAAAATGAGATGTTTTACCTGTGTTTTTCCAAAGAAGGTAAGCCATTTGAAGAGGGAAGCAAAGAGAATCTATCTCATATTTTCTCTCCCAAATCCAACCAGACATTTCTGTAATATCTTTTTCCCAGCAGCTACCATTATCTGCTTCGTTAAAAGCATTAGCATATGGGTCTAATAAGATATATTTCATTTGACGTTTTACTAAACCTTCAATAAGATTAGCTATTTCTTCATCTTTTTCTGCTAAGAAATAGTATGGTCTTAATTGGCAAACAGAATCTCTTAACCACATAGCAGGAATATCACCTGTTATAACGTAAGTAGTACCATCGTCCATTTTTTTAACAGTAGTATCTAATGTGTTAGTGTAGCAATTTTCAAACATAGTTTTTAATTTTTCGTCATTGCCTAATTTTTCATAAACGTCTTTTAATAAATTTTCCATAGATTGTGGTAATTGTTTTTTCATAAGTAATTCTCCTAAGTAAATATTTTATTTAATGTTGATTAAATGACAACTATTTTTAATATAAATTATTAAAAAATTATTATTTTGTTATTATCTTGAAAGCATAGCTGCACCTATTAAGCCAGCATCATTGCCAAGAGTAGCTATATCTATTTTAGTTTTTAAGTCGTTACCAAAAACTTTTGTTATAACTTTTTCTTTTAAAGGTGATGTTAATTTTTCACCTTGTTTAGATATACCACCGCTAAGAAGTAATACTTCTGGTTTAAATATATTAATAAGGTTAGCAACACCAACTGCTAAATATTCTATATAATCATCAACTAATTTGATAGCTATGCTATCATTTTGGTCTTTAGCATCAAAAACAACTTTTGCAGTCATATTATCAAGGTTATTTTCTGTTAAAGTGTTTAAAGCAGATGAAGGGTTTTGGCTAGCAGCTTTTTTAGCATCTCTAATGAGAGCAGTGGCAGAAGCATAGGCTTCTAAACAACCTTTGTTACCACAAGTACAAAGCTCACCATTATGAACAATAGTTTGATGGCCAAGCTCTGCACCACCTGCATAAAAACCAGAATATATTTTATTGTTGATGATTATACCTCCACCAACACCTGTTCCTAATGTAAGGATAATTAAGTCGGTATGACCTTTACCAGCACCAGCAACAAGCTCACCAAGAGCAGCACAATCGGCATCATTTGCAAAAAAGAAAGGTATATCCATATTTACTTTTTTGCATAAATTTTGCATATAATCTTTAACATTAAAATTTTTCATAGGTATGTTGTTAGAATAGTTTATAACACCATTTTTACTATCAACTTCGCCAGGTATACCCATACCAATACCTTTTAAAGAAGAAGTGTCTAGATTAAACTCTTCTATTAATATTTGACACATATCGATAATATCATCAAATATTTCTTCAGTTTTTCTAGTAGTTATAGTTGGTCTAGTATAAGATTTTAAAATGTTACCTTCGCTATCTGTAATACCAACAACTATGTTTGTACCACCTAGGTCTACACCTATGTATTTCATATAATCACACTCCTAAAACAATAGTTATATAAACATATTATAATTTAATTATAAAAGACTGTAAAGACTAATATTTTTAAAATAATATACAAAATATGCACTGTAAAATATAAATAATTTACATAATAAAATATATAAATTGAATTAATTATATATTTATTGTATTTTTTATAGGATAGTTTAAAAAATATATAAAAAAACATTGACACATTTTACAAAGATTGGTATTTTTATATTAAATATCAAAAAAAAACAATATAAATTTGTTTAAAATTACTATATATATTTTGGAGGGAAAAATGAAATATAATTTAAACTTAAAAAAAACAGCGGCTTTAGCTATTGCAACAATGTTTGTAGTTTCTTCATCTTTAGCTGGTTGTAGCAATCAATCTGGAGCAAGCTCAAATATAGGAGCTAAAGCAGAATATACATACACTGTAACAGAAGAAGGTGTAGATTTTAAAATGCCTAATGCTCCAACTACACCTGCTTGGACGCCAGAACAACTTTTAGAAGCAGATATAAAAGCAGATGCTTTATATAATAAAAGTATGGTGCCTTTAAAAGACAGAGTTAGTGAAGATAGAATTTATCCTGTAAACTCTACTCAAAATAAAGATACAAACTTATTAGCTATATCTATTATGAACAATAACACAAGTGGTAACATACCACACGGTAGTAACAATTTTAATGTTAATACATTTTCTTATTGGCAATATTTAGATAAGCTTGTTTATTGGGGAGGGTCTGCTGGTGAAGGTATTATAGTACCACCTAGCCCAGATGTTACAGATTCTGCACATAAAAATGGTGTTCCTGTTTTAGGTACGGTATTTTTTCCACCGTTAGAATATGGTGGTAAAGTAGAATGGTTAGACCAGTTTTTACAAAAAGATGAACAAGGTAACTTTATTATGGTTGATAAACTTATAGAAGTTGCTAACGAGTTTGGTTTTGATGGCTGGTTTATAAACCAAGAAACAGACCCAACAGAAAGCACAACTATGAAACCAGAAGAATATGCTAAGCTTTTTCAAGAACTTGTAGCACAATATAATGAAAAATCAGGTGAAAACCTTGAGCTTATATGGTATGATGCTATGACAGTTGAAGGCAAGCTAGATTGGCAAAATGAATTTAACGAAAAAAATAAAGATTTTATGATAGATGCAAATGGCAATCAAATTGCAGATATGATGTTTTTAAATTTCTGGTGGACAACAGATAAATTAGCACCAAACCAACTGCTTAAAAAATCTAACGAATATGCTAAATCTTTAAATATTGATAGTAAAGATTTATATGCAGGTATTGACGTACAAGCAAACGGTACTGCTACACCTATTAAATGGGAATTATTAGAAAATGGTACAGACACTCAAACTTCTATTGGGCTTTATGCTCCAAATTGGACTTTTAGCTCTTCTAATGGAGATGTAGACCAGTTTCAAAGTAAAGAAAATGCAATGTATGTAAATGAATTTGGAGACCCTTCTAAAGATAGCCAAGCAACTGGCACACAATGGAGAGGTATGTCTAAATTTATTACAGAAAAAACTGTTGTAAATTCTATGCCATTTAATACAAACTTTAATATGGGTAATGGTTACAACTACTTTATAAATGGTGAAAAAGTTTCATCTTTAGATTGGAACAATAGAAGCTTAGCAGATGTTATGCCTACTTATAGATGGATAATAGAAGAAAATGGTAACAGCATTAAAGCTAGCATGGACTATGCAAATGCTTATTATGGTGGTAACTCTATTAAATTTTTAAGTGATTTAAAAGCTAATACTATATCTACTGTTAAATTATTTAGTGCAGATTTAAAAATAGAAGAAAAAACACAATTTTTAACTTATGCTAAAGCAGATAGTGAAGTACAATTAGACCTTAAATTAACTTTCCACGACAGTGATGAAGAAGTAGTTATTAAAGCTGATAAGGCTCTTAATGAAAATTGGCAAACTATTTCTTATGATGTTTCTGAACACGTTGGTAAAAATATAAAAACTATTTCTTATGAAATATCTGCTAAAGAAGATAAAAATGTTGCAGTTAATTTAGGTGGTATAAGCATAAAAGATAGCTCTCAAAAAGCTACTGTAACAGATGTTACAGCTGTAAATATAGATGATAGCTTATTTGAAGAAGAAGATACTTTAGCAGGTGTAAGCTTATCTTGGGAGGCAACAGATAGCAAAGACTTAAAAGCTTATGAAATTTATAGAAAAAATGCAGATGGTAGCTTATCTTTATTAGGGTCTACATTAAATAATAGATTTTTTGTAAATAGCTTACAAAGAGCACCAGAAAGTATGGAAACAGAATTTGTTGTTATGGCAGTTAACAAAGATGATGTAAGAGGTAAAAGTGCATCTACTAAATTAACTTGGCCAGATAATACAGTGCCTAAAGCTAACTTTAAAGCATCTAAAACGTTAGTTGCTCCAGGTGAAGAAATAGAATTTACTAATATGAGTAACAAACTTTCAGAAAGTTTTGAATGGACTTTTGAAGGAGCTAATATAGAAACTAGCACAGATGAAAACCCTGTTGTTAAATATGAAAATGAAGGCACTTATACTGTTAAATTAAAAGCTAAAAATGCTAAAGGTGAAGATGAATATGTAGCAGAAGAGCTTATCACTGTTACATCAAAAGCAGCTAATGGTTTACAAAACTTTGCTTTAAATGCTAATACAGAAGCATCAAGCTTTGTTAATGATAATGAAGCACCAAAATTTGCAGTAGATGGCGATAAATCTAAAAAATGGTGTGCTGTTGGTTCTGACAAACATAATATTACAATAGACTTAGGTGCAGTTAAACAAATTGCTAGATTAGATGTACACCACGCAGAAGCAGGTGGAGAAAGCCCAGATATGAACACAGAAGAATATATGCTTGAAGTTAGCGAAGACGGTACTAACTTTACTAAAGTATTAGATGTAGAAAAAAATACTTTAGGTGTTACATCAGACGCATTTAAACCTGTTAATGCTAGATATGTAAGATTTACTGTTTTAAAAGCTACACAAGGCTCAGACTCTGCTGCTAGAATATATGAAATAGAAGTTTATGGTTTAGAGTAACAATAAAAAATGGTAGAAGATTTTTCTTCTACTATTTTTTATTGTTCAAATTAAGGTATGACTTAATAATTTTTAAATAAAATTTATAAATTATTTTGTTTAAAAATATTATAAATAACTATATTTTTATATAAAGTATTTAAAAAATTCATTAAAATATTGTAAATTACATAAATAAAGTGTATAATATACTTTGTTTTATTACTTTATGGAAGGCACCTAAATATGAAAAAAAGAACAATTTTTTATAAAAAATTAATGATAAGCTATAATGTTGTTATATTTAGCTTTATTTTTGTGATAAATTTGGTTTTATTTAAAAATATACAACAAAGAGATATTGCTTATAATCAACAAATAAACAGACGTATGGTTAATAATGTGTCTGAAATATTTTATGGTACAGAAAATTTTATAAGTAGCTTTATGTCTGAACTATATAGCGATACAAATATTATTAATGATACAATATTTTTTTTAAACAATGATTTAAACACATATTTAAAAAATAAGCTAGATAAATTTTATGAAAGTGATGATAGTTATTATAAAGGTATAGAATATTTAATAAGAAATAGTTTTTCAAGAAACTATTTAATTGAAAGTATAGAGCTAGTATCTTATAATAGAAATATATCTTATTTATTTGATAGACAAAATAAGATAAAAGAAAAGCAATTTTCTGATATTGAAATGAATGAAAATTTTTTACAAAGCACAGAAGGACAAGATGAAGAAATATTATATGTTAGAAAAATAAGTAACCCTTTAAACCTAGAAGCAGAAGGGATTATAATATTTAAGCTAAATAAAGCAGAAATAGATAATGTTGTTAAAAATTATGATGAATATTTTAGAATTTTAGTTTTAAAACAAAATGGATTAATTTTATATGATTCAAAAAAGAACTACTATCAACAAGAAACAGATTTTTTAGATGTTACTAAACTTTTAAATACTCATCAAGACAATATAGCTATCTCTGAGCTAGGTAATAATATAGTTGTTTTAGGGACAATTGAAGATGCTTCTATAATAACAAAAAATAAACAATTAATATTTTATATAGCTTTAATAGATATAATATTTTTAATTGCTTCTGAGATATTTATATTTAAGCGTCTTAAAAAAATGAATAACAGATTAAATATTATACTAGATACTATGGCACATATAAATGTTAACGATAAATTAAAAAGAATACCTAGTGATGTACAAAAAGAAAAAGATGAAATATCTATAATATGTGAAAAGTTTAATAGTATGTGTGATAATTTAGAAGAATATATAAATAAATATTACATATCTAAAATAAATGAAAAAAATGCTGAAATGAAAACTTTGCAAAGCAGTATAAACCCTCATTTTTTATATAATACATTAGAGTCTATAAGAATGAAAGCTATAATAAATAATGATAAAGAAGTAGCTAGAATGATTTATATGCTTGCACATTTATTTAGAAGCCAATTAAAAGAAAAAGATATTATTACTATTAAAAGTGAGCTTGAATATTGTGATAAATTTTTAGAGCTTTATAAATTTAGATATGCTAATAAAATATTATATACCGTAGAGTGTGAAGAAGATTTATTAGAAAAAGAAATAATAAAATTTATTTTACAGCCTTTAATAGAAAATTATTTTGTACACGGTATAAGGTTAGAAAATAATGACAATAAAATTTTAATAAAAATAAGCCATATATCAAATTTTATTATTATTACCATAGAAGATAATGGAAAAGGTATACCTAAAGAAAAGCTTAATACTTTACGAGAAAAAATAAAAAATGAAGAAAATGACACTCAAATGGTAGGTATTTTAAATGTAAATCAAAGGATAAAGATAAAATATGGAAGTGATTATGGTTTAGCATTAGATAGTGAAGAGGGTAAAGGTACTAAAATAACTATAAAATTACCATATTTATAAAGAAGGGAGTTAGATTATGTATAAAGCAATGCTTGTAGATGATGAAAACCTTATAACAGAAGGTCTTAAAAACATTATCAACTGGGAAAAATTAAACATAACTGTTTTAGAGACTGCAGAAAATGGAAAAGAAGCTTTAAAAAAATTTAGAGAAAATCCAGTAGACATAATTATAACAGATATTAATATGCCCCTTATAAATGGTATAGATTTATTAACAGAAATAAAGTCTATAGATGAAAATGTTAAATTTATTATCCTTAGTGGATATGAAGAATTTAGCTATGCAAAAGCTGCTATATCTATTGGTGTGGAAGCGTATATATTAAAGCCTATTGACGAAGAAGAACTTACTAAAAGTTTAAAAGAAATAGTTAGCAAGCTAGATGAGGCTAAAAGTAGCAAAAAAATTAATCTTAAAAAAGATACTATATTAAAAGGGATATTAAATAATATTGCAACAAAACAAGATTTGATAGATAGTAAAGAAAAAATAAAAATAAATCTTGATAATAGTTTATATGTTACAAGTATATTATTAATAAAAGAAGGTTTTACTACTATTAATTTTAAAAATATAGAAAAAACAGAAGTTTTATATGATGATTATGGAAACCTTATTCTTGTTAATAGTTTTGAGAAAGGTACAAGCCTTTATCAAATAAAAAATTTTTATGAAGATATATTAGAAGATATAAGAAATAAATATGGATATGATGTTTTAATATCTGTTGGCAAAGTTGTAGAAGATATTAACCTATTAAGCAAAAGTTTTAAAATTAGTAATACAGTAAAGAAAAATATTTTAATATCTGGTTTTAATAAATGTTTAACAGAAGAAGATTTATTAAATGATATAGATATGCATTTTGAAAATGAGCTAAATGAAATAAATAGATTAATAATAGATAATGATAAAGAAGGTATAAATAAATATATAGATGATATTTTAGATAATTATAAATTAACTCCTCAAAATATATATGAATTTGCTACAAAAGTTTTAATATTATATGATAATTTAAAAGGCAAATTTAAAATAGATAATGAAAATGCAGATGTTTTAGGTAGCTCTATAATAAATGTTTTAAACTTTACAACATTAGATGATATTAAAAAATATTTAAAACATAAATTAGATTATCTTATAGAGCATATTGTAGATGAAAATATTAAATTAAGCCCTATTGTTAGAAGAATTGTAAAATGTGTAAATGAAAATTATAATAAAGATTTAAGCTTAAAGGGGCTAGCTTTAGAATATAATGTAAATACCTCTTATCTTGGGCAGGTATTTACAAAAGAAATAGGCATACAGTTTTCTGATTATCTTAATAAAATAAGAAACTCTGTTGCAAAAGATTTAATATTAAATACAAATAAAAAAATAAGTGATATATCAAAAGAAGTAGGCTATTTAGATACAAGTTATTTTTATAGAAAATTTAAAAAATATTATGGAGTAACTCCAGCTACATTAAGAGAGCTACAAAACTATTAATAGTAAAATTGCACAAACTTTAAAATCTATTTTAATATACACAATATACAAAAAAATGTTTTGCATATTGTGTATAATTTTTTGACAAAAATTGTTTTGAAAAAAATTTAACAATAATATAAAATTTGTCCAATAAAACTAAAAAAAGTCAACTATTAATTAATAGATAACTATGTTATCTTTAATATTAAATCTATTTAAAAAACTATAAGAAAAACTTAGCAGGAGGAACTAAAATGGAAAATAAAAAAGAAAAAAAGCCTAAAGTTAAAAATGGCAATAATTCATTTTTTAAAACATTAAATCGTAATAAAGAATTATTATTTTTAACTTTACCAGGTACAGTATGGTTTTTAATATTTGCTTATTTACCAATGTTTGGTGTTTTAATAGCATTTAAAAGCTGGAGTATCCACGGTGGCTTTTTAGAAAGTTTGATTAAAAGTAAATGGGTATGGTTTGATAACTTTAAATTTTTATTTTCATCAAGCGATGCTTGGCTTATAACGCGTAATACTATCTTATATAATTTAGTATTTATAGTGTTAGGTATAGTTTTACCTGTAACTTTAGCAATATTATTAAAAGAGTTACATAGTAAAAAATTATCTAAATATTTTCAAACATCTATGTTTTTACCTTATTTTTTATCTTGGGTAGTAGTTAGTTATTGTTTATATGCATTTTTAAGCCCAGATAAAGGATATATTAATAGTATAAGACAAAGCTTAGGTATGGATACTATATCTTGGTATACAGAGCCTAAATATTGGCCTTTTATAATTATATTTATGAGCCAATGGAAGGGTGTAGGTTATGGTACAGTTGTTTATTTAGCATCTATTTGTGGTATAGATAAAAGCTATTATGAGGCAGCTCTTGTTGATGGTGCTACTAAATGGCAACAAATTAAAAGTATAACTATACCTTTATTAAAGCCTGTTCTTATAATTATGTTTATTAATGCAGTTGGTGGTATGTTTAGGTCAGACTTTGGTTTATTCTATCAATTACCAAAAGATTCTGGTGCTTTATACCCTGTTACAAACGTTATAGATACTTATGTTTATAGAGGTTTAATGAACTTAGGTAATATAGGTATGAGCTCTGCCGCTGGTTTATATCAATCAATTGTAGGTTTAGTTTTAATACTTGTAACTAATGGTATTGTTAGAAAAGTAGATAATGAAAATGCATTCTTTTAAGATAGGAGGGAAATTTTGTGTCAAATAAGGTAGAAAAAAAAGCTAAAAAAATGCAAGAAGTAGAATCAGAAAGCAAATTTAACCAAGTATCTAAGCCTGTTAATTTTATATTAACACTATTATTCTTATTATTGGCTTTAGCTTGTGTTGTACCATTTTTATTTGTAGTTATAATTTCCTTAACTAGTGAGGAAGCATTAAGATTAAATGGTTATAGATTTATCCCAGAAGAATGGAGCTTTGAAGCTTACAAACATATTTTATCTTCTGGTAGTGATATATTAAGAGCATATGGCGTTAGTATTGTTGTTACAATAAGTGGTACTATATTAGGTCTTATAATAATGTCTACTTATGCTTATGCTTTATCAAGAAGAAGCTTTGCTTATAGAAAGTTCTTTACAAAACTTATTTTTATACCTATGTTATTTTCAGGTGGTATGGTATCATCATACTTAGTTATGGTAAACTTTTTAGGACTTAAAAATAATATATTAGCATTAATCTTACCACTTTGTGTAAGTTCATTTAATATAATAATACTTAGAACATTTTTTAAAACATCTGTTCCAGAGGCTGTTATAGAATCTGCTAGAATAGATGGAGCAAGTGAGTTAAAATTATTTATAAAAATAGTTTTACCTATTGCTATACCAGGTATTGCAACAATAGGTTTATTCTTAACATTAGCTTATTGGAACGATTGGTTTAATGCTATGTTATATATAGAAGACCCAAATTTAATACCTCTTCAATATATGCTTATAAAAATAGAAACATCTATGGAGTTCTTAGTTAAAAATGCTGCTAGCATTGGTGCAAGTGCCATAGAAGCTTCTAAAAATATGCCAACAGAAACTTTAAAAATGGCAATAGTTGTTATAACTACATTACCAATTATGTTTGCTTATCCATTTTTCCAAAAATATTTTGTAAATGGTTTAACAATTGGTGCTGTTAAAGAATAATAAAGCAAAGGAGAAAAAATTATGTACTATTTATTAGAAAGAATTAACAAAACTTGTGAACATATAGCTAAAAATGTTTACAATCAAGAAATTCCTTTAGAAAACTATAAATATATTGACGGTAACTACCACAATATAGACAACATTAAAACTGTTAGCGAAAACGAATTTAGAGAGTTTAAAACAGGTGACCTTTGGGGTGGTAGAGATAAACACGGTTGGTTTAAATGTAGTGTTGAAGTGCCTAAAGAGTTTGAAGGTAAAACTATTGCTTTAAACTTTCACACATTTAATGAAGGTTGGGACGCGACTAACCCTCAGTTTATCTTATATGTAAATGGCGAGCATATCCAAGGTTTAGATATGAACCATAGAGAGGTTATTTTATCTCACAATGCTGTTGCAGGTACTAAATATGAAATAGACTTACACGCATATGCAGGTATGTTATCTGATAAATTAGCTACATTACACGGTAAACTTGTTGTTATAGATATGGACTCTAGAGAGTTATACTTTAATATGAAAGTACCAGCAGATGTATGTAAAGAATTAGACGAAAATGATAAAAGAAGAATAGATATGATTACAGTTTTAACAGAAGCTTGTAATTTAGTAGATTTAAGACAACCAAAAAGTGAGTTATACCACGAAAGTGTTAAAAAAGCTAATGAATTTTTAAATGAAAAATTTTATGGCGAGCTTTGTGGCCACGAAGATTGTATAGCTACTTGTGTAGGACATACTCATATTGACGTTGCTTGGCTTTGGACTGTTGCTCAAACAAGAGAAAAAGTTGCAAGAAGCTTCTCAACTGTTTTAAAACTTATGGAAGAATATCCTGAGTATATATTTATGTCTTCTCAACCACAATTATATAAATTCTTAAAAGAAGACCACCCAAAAGTTTATGAAAAAGTTAAAGAAAAAGTTAAACAAGGTGTTTGGGAAACAGAAGGTGCTATGTGGCTTGAGGCAGACTGTAATGTTACATCAGGCGAATCTTTAGTAAGACAAATTTTACACGGTAAAAGATTCTTTAAAGAAGAATTTAACGTAGATAACGAAATTTTATGGTTACCAGACGTTTTTGGTTATTCAGCAGCGTTACCTCAAATTCTTAAAAAATCTGGTATTAACTACTTTATGACAACTAAAATTTCTTGGAACCAATTTAATAAAATACCTAACGACACATTTATGTGGAAAGGTATTGATGGTACAGAAATATTTACTCACTTTATAACTGCTACAAACCCTGGTGAGCCTAAAACTTCATTTAATACTACTTACAATGGACATATTCAAGCAGATGCTGTTATGGGTGCTTGGAGAAGATACCAAAACAAAAATATTAATGATGACGTTTTAATCTCATTTGGTTGGGGTGACGGTGGCGGTGGTGCTACTTTAGAAATGCTTGAAAATGCAAGAAGATTTGCAAAAGGTATTCCTGGTGCTCCAAAAGTAAAAATGGGTACATCTTTAGACTACTTTAAAAGATTAGAAAACAAAGTTAAAGATAGCAAAAAACTTAAAAAATGGAATGGTGAGCTTTATCTTGAATATCACAGAGGTACTTATACTTCTATGGCTAGAAATAAAAGAGATAACAGAAAATGTGAAAATCTTTACACATCTTTAGAAAAATTAAGCTCATTAAATATGTTATTTGGTGAAGAATATCCACAACAAGAAATTAATAACTCTTGGGAAACTATCTTATTAAATCAATTCCACGATATTATCCCAGGTTCTTCTATAAAAGAAGTATATGATGTTACAGAAGTAGAATATAAAGAACTTTTAGAAAAAGGTAACAATATTTTACAAAATAATATTAAGAGCCTTGCTTCTAAAATTAACTTAGATGCGAAGAGTGTTGTTGTTAACAATACTTTAGGCTTTACAAGAAGTGATGTAGCTACATTTGATATGCCAGAAGGCTTTAAAAATGTATCTGTATTAGATGAAAATAATAATAAAGTTGCTTGTCAAATGACAAGAGATAACAAAGTTATTTTCTTTGCTAAAAACGTACCAGCTAATGGTTACAAAGCATTTAAGCTTGTAGATGAAGAAAGTGAAAAAGCTACTTTAGATTGCACTAAATCTAATATTGAAAATGATTTCTTTAAAATTACTTTAGATGAAAAAGCTAATATTACTTCTTTTGTACACAAAGCAACTAACAGACAATTATTAAAAGAAGGTAGAGTAGCTAACGAGCTTCAAGCTTTTGAAGATAAACCAATGTGCTTTGACAACTGGGATATTGATATTTTCTACAAAGAAAAAATGTGGTTAGTAGATGATTTACAAAGTGCAGAAGTTGTAGAAAATGGTCCTGTTAGAGCTACACTTAAAATAGTAAGACAGTTTTTAACTTCTACTATTACTCAATATATGCACATTTACAAAGATATTGAAAGAGTAGACTTTGAAAATGTTGTAGACTGGAAAGAAAAAGATGTATTATTAAAAGTATGTTTCCCTATTGATATTAACACTAGCGAAGCTACTTATGAAATACAATATGGTAACGTAAAAAGACCTACACACAACAATACTACTTGGGATATAGCTAGATTTGAAGTTTGTGGTCATAAATGGGCAGACTTATCTGAAGAAGGTTTTGGTGTGTCTATGTTAAACGAATCTAAATATGGACACGATATAATAGAAGGTGATATGAGATTAACTCTTATTAAATCTACTTGTGACCCTAACCCAGATGCAGATAAAGAAGTACACTACTATACTTACTCTATTTACCCTCATACAGGTGATTGGAGAGAAGCTAACACTGCTATGCAAGCTTATAACTTAAATAATCCATTAGTTACTATTGTAGAAGATGCTCACAATGGTAGCTTAGATAAAGAGCTTAGCTTTGTAGATATAAACAAAGAAAATGTTATGATAGAAGTTATTAAAAAAGCTGAAGATAGCCAAGACTTAATCGTAAGGGTATATGAATATCATAATAAGAGAACTAATGCAACATTAAGCTTCTTTAAAGAAATTGAAAAAGCTTATGAATGTGACCTTATGGAAAACAATATTGAAGAGATTAATGCAAATGGTAAAGAATTTACATTTGAAATTAAACCTTATGAAATTAAAACATTTAAAATTAAATTAAAATAATATATTTTAATTTAACATATATACATTAGAATAGGATAATATCCTATTCTAATGTAATAATAATTAATATTAATTTATTAATGTTAAAGGAGTGTAAGAAATGATTTTTAAAAAAATGAAAAAACTTGCAGCCTTAGCTTTAACAGTAGCACTTGGTGCAACTGCTTTAACAGGTTGTGGTAGTTCATCAGATGGTGGTAGTGCATCTAATGGTGATGTAGTAACATTAAAATATTATTCTATAGGTGCAGAGCCTAAAGACAAACAAATGGTATTAGATGAAGCTAATAAATATTTAGCAGAAAAAATTGGCGTTAACCTTGATATGACTTATATTGATTTTGGTGATTATACTCAAAAATTATCTATCATTGTTAACTCTGGTGAGCCATTTGACCTTGCTTTTACTTGCTCTTGGGCAGGAGATTACCTTGGCAATGCTAGAAAAGGTGCGTTTTTAGATTTAACACCATATTTAGATACAACTGCTAAAGGTATGTATGATGCTATCGACCAAAGATTTTGGGAAGGTGCTACAATAGATGGTAAAATCTATGCTGCTCCTAATCAAAAAGAAATATCTACTATGCCTATGTGGGTATTTACTAAAGAATATGTAGATAAATATAATATACCTTATCAAGACCTTCATACTCTTGAAGATTTAGAACCTTGGTTAAAAGTTATTAAAGAAAATGAACCAGATGTAGTACCTTTATATATTACAAAAGGTTTCTCTCCACCTCAATATTTTGACTTTATTACAAATCCAGTTGGTGTAGAGATTGGTGATGAAAGCTTAACAGTTAAAAGTATTTTTGATACTGAAAAAATGAAAAGCACTCTACAAACTTTAAGAAAATATTATCAAGCAGGTTATATAAATGGTGACTCTGCAACTGCTCAAGATGACAAATCTATTAAAAGACTTGTAACAAAAGGTGATGGTCAACCTTATGCAGAAATTTTATGGAGCAAAGATTTAGGTTATGAAGTTGTAGCTAGCCCTATTATGGACGGTTTAGTAACAAACGACTCTACAACAGGTGCTATGATTGGTATCTCTAACAATTCTAAAAACAAAGATAAAGCAGTAGAATTTTTAAATCTTTTAAATACTGACACATACCTTAGAAACTTATTAAACTATGGTATTGAAGGTGTTCACTACACTAAAGTTGAAGGTAGCGAAAATTCTATTAAATTAGACCCAGAAAAATCTAAAAACTATTCTGTACCATATTTTGGTGGTGGTAACTTATTTATAACTTATACTTTAGATAGTGAACCAGAAACTAAATGGGAAGAATTTAAACAATTTAATAATAGTGCAGAAACTTCTCCTTTATTAGGTTTTAAATTTGATACTACTCCTGTAACAAATGAGCTTGCAGCTATAAACAACGTTATGGAAGAGTTTAAAGCTACAATTTATAGTGGTTCTGTTGATATTGATGAATATTTAGCAAAATTAAATGATAAATTAAAAGCTCAAAATATAGATAAAGTTATTGAAGAAGCTCAAAAACAATTAGATGAATGGAAAGCTGCTCAATAATAATTAACCTTATTAAAATATAATATAAAGTACCACTAGTTTATCTAGTGGTACAGATTAAAAGATAAAACTATACGCATTTTTATGCAAGCATAAAAATTTTAATCACAAGACGGGGCTTTGCCTCAGATTGTGTAAAAAAGCCAGATTTCTAGGGGCTTTAGCTCTTGCACGAAGAAATCGGCTTTTTTTCATATAGTACCTCAAAAAAATAGTTTTGTTATTTTTTTGAAAGGGTGTAGACTTTGTCTATACCCTCACCACCAGTTTATCTGGTGGTATTAGTTTGTAAAATTATATACTACTAAAAGGAGATTTTAATATGGAACAATTAAAATATCGTGAAATATTAAATCAACAATTTAAAGCTTATATTGGTAAGCCTATTAAGTTTAAAGAATATAAATTAGAAGAACATAACTTATATTTAAATTTTACTAATCGTATGCTTACATTTTCTTTTTATGAAGAAGGTATAATTAAAGTTTTTATATCTGATATATATGAAGAAGCTAAGCCAACAGGTGCTATTTGTTATAATGAATTTTATAAAAATATAAATGTAGATATAGAAGAAAATAATATTGTTATAAAATGTGAAGAAGGTTTTATTTATGTAGATAAATATACAACAGAGATAACTTTCTTAGACTTAGATAAAAATATTATTTGTAGAGATTTTCAACCTAGCTTTATAGATGAAAATGGGCATATATTTGTTACAAAAGAAAATGATGCACTAGCTTATTATGGCTTTGGCGAAAAGGGTGGCGAACTTAATAAAAAAGGTTGCTATTTAGAAAATTATAACACAGATGACCCAGAAACAGACGACAACTCAGTAATGTATTATAAAACTATACCATTTTATGTGGCGGTTAAAGAAAACTATACTTATGGTATGTTTTTTGATAATAGTTTTAGAAGCTATTTTGATATGGGCAAAAGCTATAAAGACAGAATTTTCTTTGGGGCTAATGGTGGACAAATTCAATATTATTTTATATTTGGTAAAAATATAAAAGATGTTGTAAGAAGATATACATTATTAACTGGTAGAATGGATATGCCACCTTTATGGAGCTTAGGTTATCAACAATGTAGATTTAGTTATTTTTCTAAACAAGAGGTAGAAGAATTATTAGCTACTTTTGAAGAAAAAGATATACCAATAGACGTAGTTTATTTAGACATAGATTATATGGACGGTTTTAGAGTAATGACTTTTAAATCTCCAGAGTTTGATGGTATAGGTGAGGCTATATCTAGCTTTAAAGAAAAAGGTATAAAAACTATTACTATATTAGACCCTGGTGTTAAAGTAGATGAAAACTATGGTGTTTATAATAGAGGTTTAGAAGGCGACCATTTTACTAAAACTTTAGATGGCAAAGTATATGTTGGTGCTGTTTGGCCTAATGATAGTGCTTTTCCTGATTTTTCAAATGAAGCTTGTAGAAAATGGTGGAAAGAAGAGCTTAAACAGTTTATATCTAAATATAACATAGACGGTATTTGGAACGATATGAACGAACCTTGTGTATTTAATAATGACTATAAAACTATGTTAGAAAACTGTTTACACAACAGTGATTATGGTATTATTGAGCATAAAGAGTTTCATAATAGATATGGTTTTGAAATGAGTAGGGCATCTTGTGAGGCACAACAAGAGTTATATCCTAACAAAAGAGGATTTTCTATGACAAGAGCTACTTATTCTGGTGGGCAACGTTATTCTTCTGTATGGACAGGGGATAATATGAGCCTTTGGCAACAATTAAGAATGTCTATTACTATGAATTGTAACTTAGGTATTAGTGGATTTTCTTTTGTAGGTAATGATGTATCTGGTTTTGGCTTAGATAGTACAGAAGAATTATTTATACGTTGGAACCAGCTAGGAACATTTTTACCTATACTTAGAAATCACTCTAATATGTACACTAGAAGACAAGAGCCTTGGGCTTTTGGTAAAAGAGCAGAAGATATAGCTAAAAAATGTATAAAACTTAGATATGAGCTTATGCCTTATCTTTATAACTTATATTATCAATCACATAAACTTGGTTTTCCTATTTTTAGACCTATGGTTATGGAGTTTGAAGATGATATAAATGTTTTAGAGCTAAAAGAACAATTTATGTTTGGTAACTCTATGTTAGTTGCTCCTGTTGTTTATGAAGGTGAAAGAAGAAAGGTTGTATATTTACCTAAAGGCAATTGGTATAATTACTTTACAAATGAAAAATTTGAAGGTGGCAAATATTATAACCTACAATGTGAGCTTGATGAAGTTTTAGTATTTGTAAAAGAAGGTTCTATTATACCAGTATATGAACAAGAATATAAAAATACTAAAAACAGACCTAATGAAGTAACATTTAAAATTTATGGCGATACTGCTAGTACATTATATTATTATGATGACGGCGAAACTAATGATTATTTACAAGATAAATACAATCTTTGTGAAATAACATTTGAAAATAATAGCCACAATGTTAACTATATAAATAAATCTATTGCAGAAGAAAAATTTAACTTTAAAAAGGAGATTTAACAATGACAAAAATAATTGGAAAAAGCTTAAAAAATATACCTTGGCAAGATAAACCAGAAGGCTATACAATGCCTGTATGGAGATATACTCAAAACCCTATAATTGGTAGAAGAGCTATACCTACTTCTAACAGTATATTTAATAGTGCAGTAGTACCTTTTGGTGATGGTTTTGCAGGGGTGTTTAGATGTGATAGTAAATCTATTAGTATGGATATATTTGCAGGCTTTAGTAAAGACGGTATTAACTGGGAAATTAACCACGAGCCTATTAAATTTGTAGGTGAAGATGAAGAAATTTTAAAAAGAGAATATAGATATGACCCACGTGTATGCTTTATAGATGAAGACGGTAAATATTACATTACTTGGTGTAATGGTTATCACGGCCCAACTATTGGTTTAGCTTATACAACAGATTTTAAAACATTCCACCAATTAGAAAATGCTTTTTTACCATACAATAGAAATGGTGTATTATTCCCAAGAA
>CALWSN010000093.1 GCA_944384215.1 uncultured Clostridia bacterium
ATATTAAGTTCTTCGGCTAATTTTGTTATATTAATATTTTCACTAATCTTATTACCTAAATTATTAATATCTATGTTTAATTTTTCAATAAGATTTTTAGCAACATCATAGCTTTCTGGGTGTACAGATGTACTATCAAGTATCTGTTCACCATCTGTTATTCTTAAAAAGCCTGCACATTGTAAAAATGCTTTAGGACCTAATTTATTTACCTTTAAAAGCTCTTTTCTATTTTTAAATTTGCCATTTTCTTCTCTATATTTAATAATATTTTTAGCAACAGATGAAGATATACCAGATATATAAGATAATAGAGATGCTGAGGCAGTATTAAGGTCTACCCCTACATTATTAACGCAACCTTCTACAACACCTTCTAACATTTCAGATAATCTCTTTTGGTTCATATCGTGTTGATATTGTCCAACCCCTATGCTTTTAGGGTCTATTTTAACAAGCTCTGCAAGTGGGTCTTGCAGTCTTCTACCTATACTAACAGCACTTCTAAGAGCTACATCATAATCAGGAAATTCTTCAGCACCAAGCTTAGATGCTGAATATACAGATGCACCTGCTTCATTTACTATAATATAAAATAAAGGCATATTTAATTCTTTTATTAAATCTACAACAAATAGCTCACTTTCTCTAGATGCTGTTCCATTACCAATAGCAATAATTTCAACATTATATTTTTTAATATATTCTGTTAATATTTGCTTAGCTTCTTCTATTTTAGGTTTAGAATTAGTTGTTGGGTATATAACACCTGTTTGTAAAACTTTACCTATACCATCTATAACAGCTACTTTACAGCCTGTCCTAAAACCAGGGTCTATTGCTAAAACAATTTTATCTTTTATAGGAGCTTGCATTAATAATTGTTTTAAATTTTCCCCAAAAACTTTAATTGCACCCTCTTCTGCTTTTTCTGTTAAATAATTTCTTATTTCTCTTTCTATTGAAGGAGCTATAAGCCTTTTATAGCTATCTTCAATAGTTTCTATTATATATTTACTCTCATTTTTTAATATTTTAGACTGTAAAATTTTCAAAATATCTTCTAAAGGCTCTTCTATTTTTACATTTAAAAAACCTTCTTTTTCACCTCTGTTGATAGCCAAAACTCTATGTTCTGCTATTTTATTTACAGGCTCAGAAAAGTCATAATACATATCATATACCGATTGCTCTTCTTTATTAGCTTTAGTAACAATAATTCCTTTTTTTAAAAATTCTTTTCTTATTATAGCCCTAAAGTCAGCATTATCAGATATAATCTCTGCTATAATATCTTTAGCACCGTTAATAGCATCTTCTACTGTTTCTATATTTTCATTTATAAAATCTTTTGCTATTTCTTCTATGTTATCATCTTTATTTTGCTCTAAAATAATATTAGCTAAAGGCTCTAAACCTAACTCTTTAGCTATTGTTGCTCTTGTTCTTCTTTTAGGTCTAAAAGGTCTATATATATCATCTATTTCTGTTATAGTGTTAGCATTATCTATTGATAATACTATTTCATCTGTTAAAAGCCCTTGTTCTTCTATAAGTTTTTTTGTTTGTTCTTTCTTTTCTTCTAGGTTTCTAAGATAATTAAGCCTATCAAAAATTTCTCTTAAAACTTGGTCATCTAAAGCCCCTGTCATCTCTTTTCTATATCTAGCTATAAAAGGTATAGTGTTACCTTCATCTATTAATTTTATAACATTTTCTAAATATGATTTTTTTATGTTAAATTCTTGTTGTAAACTATCTATTATATTCATTTGTAACCACCTTATTGTTTTATCTCTTTTATACCATCTTCAAATATACCATAAAATTTATAACTTATATCGTCTAAAAATTCCATTATTAAAAATGTACAAACACTAAACCCTCTAGGAAAAGATATACTACCAGGATTTAATATTAAAAAGTCATCTTCAAAAAATACCAATGGCTTATGAGTATGCCCATATAAAGCTATATTAACGCCTATTTCATTTAGCCTATAATAAAGCCTGTCTATACCAAAATAAACATTATATTCGTGTCCGTGAGTTAAAAAAACTTTATGTCCATTAATGTCTACTATTTTTTCGTTAGGTATATTAGTAAAATCATTGTTACCTGCTACTTGTAAAAAAAGTTTATCTTTATATTTTTTTTTACATTTTTCAATATCTTCTACATAATCACCTAAATGTATTATAGCTTGTATTTCATTTTCAAACATATTTATAGCCTTTTTCATATTTTTAATATTTGCGTGGCTATCACTAAATACTAATACCTTCATAATATTACACCATTTTTTCTAATATTTTTTTCATTTGTTCTAAAGCTTTACCTCTATGGCTTATTTTATTTTTTTCTTCAAGAGATAACTCTGCACAAGTCTTTTTTAGCTCTGGTATATAAAATATAGGGTCATATCCAAAGCCATTTGAACCTTTTATTTCATACCCTATAATACCTTCAATTGTACCTTTTGTAGTAACTGGTTGTTTTTGTGGCATAGCTAATGCTATAACACTAACAAACCTAGCACCTCTTTTATTTTCTTCCACGTTATTTAAAAGCTCTAATATTTTAGTATTTTTTATTTCATAAGGAGTATCTTCTCCCATATATCTAGCAGAATATACCCCTGGTTCACCATTTAAATAATCTATTTCTAAGCCAGAATCATCTGCCAAAACAATTTTATTAGTCACTTTCATTATTTCAACAGCCTTTTTAATAGCATTTTCTTCAAAAGTTTTACCATCTTCTATAACATCTATATCTATCCCTATTTCTTCCATAGATTTTACTATATAATCGTTACCTAAAATAGCTTGTATTTCTTTAATTTTACCTTTATTTTTAGTAGCAAAAATTATTTCTTTCATAACTAACTCCTTAAAATTATTATATTATCTATATTTTATAATAATTTAATAAGCTAGTCAATAAACTTAGTAGCTTTCTTTTAAATGTATATTTTGATTATAATCCATAATTTCTAAATCTTCTCTATTATATTTAAAAACCAAGTTTCCTTCTGGTAAAACTTTAAATTTACCTTCTATCAAAAATGTAACACTTTGTATATCTTCAAATTGAAAGCAAGTATGCAATATTAACCTTATAAGATTTATTTCGTAGTGACTTCCTCCACCATAATTTTCAATATTTTTATTAAAATTTATAAATAAATCATTATTTATAAATTTTACACCTAAAATTTTTGTATCTTTTGGTATATATGAAACACGATTGTTACTATTATAAATATAAGTTTGTAATATTAATTTAATTTTTTCTTCTTTCATAAAATCTCCTAAAATTATATAATCATCAAATAATAAATTTTCTTCAAATGTATCTTCTAGGTAATATATTTTACAAAAATCTTGTCCATTTACTACTATACTACTATTTAATATATATGTTAAAACAAAAAACATAATACATCTTTTTTTCATAACAAATCACCTCATATTTATTGTATTTTATTAATAAAATCTATTCAATAAAATTTAAATACAAAATTATTCTTAAAATATGTAAGATAAGTTATTATTTTACATAAAAAAAAGATATGATATTTGTTTCGACTAAAAATATAATATTGTTATAATAATAAATTTTATAAATTTCATCATTTTGTACATAAAATATATTAAAATAATATATAAAAATAATATAATTTAAATTTATAATTATACATTTTTTAGTATATTTTTGTTTAGTATTTTAATTTATTAATAAATAATTTTGAAATTTTGTTTAATATTTTTTTATGATTATTTATACATAGAATATTTATATAGCCATAATAAGAAAATTATTATATAATACAAATTATTAAATTTATAGGAGGTAAAACAATGGAATTTATAAAACTTTTAGGCATACTAATAATAATTATTGGTTTTGCCCTAAAAAAAGATGCTATATTAATTATTGTTTGTTCTGCTATTGTTACGGCATTAGTTGGTGGACTAGGTATAGATGGCCTTTTAGAAGTATTAGGCAGTAGCTTTGTAAAAAATAGAAATATAGCAATATTCATTATAATAATACTTGTTACTGCAACTTTAGAAAGAAATGGTTTAAAAGAAGTTGCTAAAAAGTTAATTAGTAAAGCTAAAAATGTATCAGCAGGTGCTATTATTGGTATATATGCAATAATGAGAGGTTTTTTCTCTGCTCTTAATATATCATTTGGTGGTGTTGCTGGCTTTGTTAAGCCTATTATATTACCTATGGCTATTGGCTCTGTTGAAACAAAGGTTGATAAAGCAAATGAACATCATATAGAAGAAATAAAAGGTATGTGCTCATCTTCTGAAAATATAGGTAACTTCTTTTGTAATGTTATTTTTATTGGTAGCCCTGGAGCTTTATTGGTTCAAGGCACATTAAAAGACTTAGGTTATGATGTAACATTAGTAGATTTAGCAAAAGTAGAAATACCTGTTGCTTTAACTGCTCTTGTTTTAGGCGTTTTATACTATTATTTTAAAGATAAAATGCTTTATAAAAAATATTATATAAATAAAAAGTAGGTGAAAAAATGTCATTTTTTACAAATCCAGATATAACATTAGATACTAAATTATTAGAATTATTATATATATTTATGGGATTAATATGTCTATATACAGGGTTTAGAAATCTTAAAGATAAAACAAATAACAATAGAATAGGTACTGCTATTTTTTGGATTTTATTAGGTATTGTTATAGGTTTTGGTAACTGGATACCTAGTAAAATAAATGGTGCTCTAGTAATATTATTAACTTTACCTGCCATATTTAAAAAAGTTGGTGTTGGTCAAAAAAACTCTATACCTCAAGAAAAGGTACAACAACTTGCTGATAAAATAGGCTTAAAACTATTTTTACCAGCTTTATCTATGGGTATATTTGCAGTTATTTTTGCCCTTTTAGGTAGCAATGCACTAGTAGGTATTGGAGTTGGAGTTATTGTAGGTGTTATATTATTAATGCTTTATTCAAAAGAAAACACTATAAAAGTATTTTTAAATGAAGCCTCAGATACTCTTACAACTTTAGGACCTTTAAGCTTAATGCCTATACTATTAGCTAGCCTTGGAGCTATATTTGAAAAAGCCGGTGTAGGACAAGTTATATCTAGTATAGTTTCTTATATTGTACCTGAAGGCAATGTTACTGTTGGTATAATAGTTTTTGCTCTTGGTATGGTATTGTTTACTATGATTATGGGTAATGCATTTGCTGCTATCACAGTTATGTTAGTTGGTGTTGCTGGTCCTTTTATTTTACAGTATGGTGCAAATCCGGTTATTATAGGTATGATAGGCTTAACGGCTGGTTATTGTGGTACATTATTAACACCTATGGCGGCAAACTTTAATGTGTTACCTGTTGCTATGCTTGATATGAAAGATAGATTTGGTGTTATAAAAAATCAAGTTTTACTTTCTGTTTGTTTATTAATTTTTCAAATAATGTATATGATAATTTTTAGTTAATAAGGAGATTATATTATGAAAATATTAGTTACAGGGTTTGACCCTTTTGATAAAGATATTATTAACCCTGCTTATGAGGCAGTAAAAAAATTACCAAACACAATAAAAAATGTAGAAATTATAAAATTAGAAATACCAACTTCTTTTGAAAGAAGCACTAAAGCATTAGAAAAAGCAATAGAAGAACATAATCCAGATGTTATACTATCTATTGGTCAAGCTGGTGGTAGAAATGAAATAACAGTTGAAAAAGTTGCCATAAATTTAATAGAAGCAAGAATTAAAGATAATGATGGCAATCAACCATTAGATACACTTATAAGAGAAGATGGTCAAACAGCATATTTTTCTAACTTACCTATTAAGGGTATGGTTTCTCATATGAAAGAAAATAATATACCTGCTACTATCTCTTACACTGCGGGAACATTTGTTTGTAACTGTGTTATGTACAATATACTATACTTAATAGATAAAAAATATCCTAATATAAAAGGTGGTTTTATACACGTTCCATTTTTACCAGAACAAGCTGTTTTAAAAAATCCTATGCCTTCTAGTATGTCATTAGATATGATAGCTAAAGCAATAGAGCTATCAATAGAAGCTATTATATTAAATAAACAAGATAAAAGTTTAATATCTGGTGAAACTCATTAAATGTAAATTAATATAATAAAGGCTACTTATTAATAAGTAGCCTTTATTATTCATCAATCATAGACGAAGCTTTTTCAAATTCTATCTGACTTTCTTGAAAACATTTTTCTTTATAAGGAAAATTTTTATCAAACTCATTTACCTCTTCATCATTACAATCAAATACATCTGAAAATACTACATAACCACTAATATTATCTAAAGCTCCTTTATATAGTGGTAACACTAATAGCCCTTTATAAAATTTTCCATCAATCATACTTATATTATAATTTTTACCACCTAAAAACCCATATGGCTCATAGTGATAAGAATATCCTAAGGTTAAAATAGCATTATATCCCATTTCTTTAGCTTTATTTATTGAGTATGTTATAAGCTTTCTTCCTAACCCTTTTCTATGATATTTAGGCGATATAAAAACAGGCCCAAAACTTATGGTTTTATATTCTTTATCATCACATACTATTTTTGAATGTGTATAAAATATAGCACCTTCTATATTTCCATCTACCTCTATAACAAATGTTAATTCTTTTATAAAATCCTTATGTTTTCTCATTTTATTAATAACAAAATGCTCGTGACAACCTGGAAAATATAAATTCCAAAAGGCTTCTCTTGCTATTTCTTCTACTATTTTATAATCTTTTTCTTCTTCATTTCTTATATTTATATCCATTATTTTTGTCCTTCCAAAATATAATATTATTATATTAAGTGTTGAAAACTATACATTTATTTAGTAGACATCAACACAAGAACACACCTCTAATAAATTAAATATATTTAACATAAAATACCTCCAAAATTTTATTTTAATGATAACATAAGAATATAAAAAGGTCAATTAAATAACTTCTAAAGATAATCTTAAATGAAAAATAGCTCTATATAAACTTGCAATTACCTTTATTTGATTATTTAAAATATTAAATAATTTTTTATATATATTATCAAGATTATTTTGATTAGATAAAAGCTCATTTTCTAAATTTACCATTTCTTTTTTATTATGTATTTTAGTTGTATATAAAGATATATTATCTTCTTCTTCACTTATTATATTATTATATTCTTTAAAATAATTCATTTGCTGTTCAGAAAGCTTTTCTTTATTTTTTATTTTTTCATTAAATTTAGCACTTATATTATTAGATAAACCTTTCTTCTCTAATAACAAATTAGATATTATATTAAAATTATTATCTATTTCTACCATAATATTATTTATATCTTGAGATTCTATTTTTTTATTTTGTTTATTTTGTATTTTTGTATTATTTGTATATAATCTATAAGTTTTAGATTCAAATTTATCTAATGGTGTAGATAATAAAGAAAATAACATTATACTATTTAAAATTAAATCCATATTTAAGCACCCCTTAATTTATAGTTTAAAACTATAATAATCTAATTTATTAACTGTTACTATGTATGTTATAATATATCATAAATATGAACATAATATGAATATACAATTAATAATTAGTTAAAATGTAATTTATAATATAAATTTTATGTTAATAATATTACTTTAGACATTTTTATTTTAATTTTATACAAAAAAGTAATACAATGTATATATAATATATACAAATTATATATACATTGATTTTATAAAAATATTGTAGTATTATAGTATTACAATTAGTTAAGTTGGAGGATTTGTTATGAATGATAAACCTAATATAATTTATATTTTAGCTGATGATATGGGATATGGAGATGTATCAGCTTTAAATCCTAATTGTCCTTTTAAAACAAAAAATATAGATAGTCTATGTGAAAACGGTATTACATTTAAAGATGCTCACGCTACATCTGCTGTTTGTACTCCATCTAGATATAGCATACTAACTGGGCGATACAATTGGCGTTCAGATTTAAAAAATGGTGTTTTAGGTGGCTATAGTAGAGCATTAATAGAAGATAATAGATTAACAATAGCAAATATGTTAAAAGAAAATGGGTATAAAACTTGTGCTATTGGTAAGTGGCATCTTGGTATGAATTTTAAAACAGATGAAACTTTTGAAATTGCTCCTAATTTTGCTGAATGCAAAGGAGTTGATTATAGCGGAAAAATAGAAAAATCACCCAATTATTATGGATTTGACTATTTTTATGGGATATCTGCTTCTTTAGATATGCCTCCATATATTTATATAGAAAACGAACATTTTACAAATACACCAACAAAATATACTGAAGGTACAGGTAAAGGCTTTTGGAGATATGGACCAACCTCTGAAGATTTTATACATAGTGAAGTTTTATCTCATTTAACAAATAAAGTATTAAAAAAAATAGAAGAATATAAAGAAAATCCATTTTTTATATATTTTCCAATGCCAGCACCTCATTCTCCTATTTTACCATCTAATGAATTTTTAGGTAAGTCTAATACAAATGAATATGGAGATTTTATTTTAATGTGTGATTCAATGATTGGTAAAATTATTAATAAATTAAAAGATTTAAATATTGAGGATAATACAATAATAGTATTTACTGCTGATAATGGCTGCTCATTAATAGCAGACTTTAATGAACTTAAATATTATGGACATAATCCAAGCTATATATTTAGAGGCAATAAATCAGATATTTACGAAGGTGGTCATAGAATACCACTTATTATTCAATGGAAGAATAAAATTAAACCTAATATTAAATCAAATAGTATAGTATGTTTATCAGACTTTTTTGCAACAATAGCAGATTACTTAAATTGGAAAATACCAGAAAATACCGCTGAAGATAGTATTAGCAACCTTTCTATTTGGCTTGAAAATAAAGATAAAGAAGTTAGAGAAGATATAATACATCAAAGTATAGATGGTTCTCTTTCAATAAGAAAAGGTAAATATAAATTAGAATTGTGCCCTGGTTCTGGTGGTTGGTCTTATCCTACTTTAGAAGATATTACTGAAGATATGCCTAAATTTCAATTATATGACTTAGAAAAGGATATATCAGAAACTAATAATATTATAGAAGAACATAAAGATATAGCACAAGAATTAACAAATAAATTAGCAACTTATATAAAAAATGGGAGAAGTACAAAAGGCAACTTATGTAAAAATAATGGAGAAGAGATTTGGGATACAATATCCTGGTTTATAGATTATAAATGATATTTAAAATAAAAAATTAACTTCACCAATTTATAAAGACATCACAAAAAATACTACCTAAGGTAGAAAATTAAATTTTAAACAACAAACTGATTTCGTTTTTATAACAGAGTCAGTTTTGTTTTTGTTTGAATACAGCAATTGTTGTAAAAGTTTATTTACTTGTATATAAGGAAGTTATTCTTTTCATAGGTTTAAAATTTAACTCTGTATATACATTCTTTTTTAAAATTGAAAATAAATTTTCTACTAAAGTATTACCGTATGGATTTTCTCCTCTTCACATTGACTATGATAAGTGATAGAAAATCCCTAATTAACTTATTTTTCATTTCTAATTGTCTTATCCTAGAATCTTTTCTAGCTATTATGTATTTCAATTCATTAATTTTCATTTCTTCTGTTATTATATAATTTTTTTGTAGGTCTACCTTTAAGATTGTATTGTAATTCCTGCATTTATTTTATCTTGTTTACGATTATATTTGGTGATTAACTTTTCACTAATTTCTCTTTTCCTTTAGTTTTAAAATCTCATTTTTATATATACTATTCTAGTATTTTTTAATAAAAATTTAAAGCTAATAATAAAATTATAAAGAGTATTTTCTTAAATATAAACAAATTTATAGAAAATACTCTTTATTAATAAATTATTATTTTTTTATTGGGCTTATTCTAATTTTATCAACTGTTGCACCTGTTTTTCTTTTTATAATGTCTTCTATTTGAGCTATTTCTGCCTCGCTAAGTTCAGTTTTATTTACAACAACATCTACCGTTTCATCATCTATTCTTACATATACTTCTTTAAAACCCTTTGCTTCTATCATAGCTTCTGCTGCTGTTTCTTTTTCTATTCTTTCTTGAATTTTAAGCATTTCATCTGCTGCTGTTGCTTTTTTATCTTGTTCAATATTATTATTGTTTATCATTTCAGTTAAAATATCTTTTTGTTTTGCTCTTGCTTGCTCTCTTTCTAATTTTGCTTGAACAAAATATGATGTGTCGTTACTATTGTTTACAAAAACAGCTTTTCCTGCTTCATCTTCTGTCCCTTCATTAGATGCTGTTGCATTTACTTGTGTTGTATTTTCATCTTCATTATGTACTACTTCTTCTCCATATAAGTCATAATCAGGCACTAACCCTGTTATATCACCTTCATCTGTTAATGCTACCTCTGTTGGTTCTGTAACATTATTACCTACATAATTTAAATATCCAGCAGCTCCAACCATAACTACTAAAGCTGTTATTATAACTTGATTTCTTTTAAATGCAAACATACTTTTGCCTCCTTAAAAATTATTTATAGTATAAACTAATATAAAGTTTATTCATAAAATATTAAAATATTACTTCATTTCTAATACTTCTATTTTATGCATTTCTACCCCTAGCAATGCATTAGTTGCTTTTATAAGCATATTTTTTATTTCTACATTTCCACCTCCTTGTGCAACTATAAGCACTCCAGATATTTTAGGGCTTATTTCTTTTAAAATTAGAGGCTCATCACCACTTATTTTTACAGTAGAAGATTGTTCTTTATCTGATACAATTTGTCTTTTATCTCCATTTAAAGCTTCTTCATTTGTTGTAGAGTTTTCTTTTAAGCTATCATCTTTTGTTACAATCTCCTTACCATTTTCTAGAGTTATCATAACATCTACATTGCCAACACCTTGAACTTGGCTTAAAATATCTTCTATTCTTTTTTCAAGCTGTGCTTCATATGTATTGTCATTATTCTCAATATTAATGGATTGTCCTTTATAATCTATGCTAGATTTTTCTTTTTTATTACTATTAAAAAAATTATCGCTAAAAATAAGTAATAAAACTCCTAAAAAAATAGCAAACAATATATTATAGTAATTCTTCTTATCTTTGAATATTTCTCTTATTATTTTCATAATATTATCCCCTTTTACTATGTTATGGTTATAAATATATTTTTCTTATCTAAATTATACAATTCTGATATTAATTTAGTTATATTCTCGATTTCTTTTTTATTTTGAATTTCTATATCTTTATCTTCTTTAAAAGGTTTTACATAAATATTTTTATTATTTTTTGTTATATGTAGTTGTATGCTTTCTATATTTAATTCTTTATATTTATTTTCATATAAAGATACTTCTATATCTGATATAAAATATTCATCTTTTAATATTGTATCTATATGTCTTTTTATATTATCTTCAAAAGCATTTTTAACCATATCATTTTGTATACTTAAATATTTTTCACTATCTATATCACTATCTACTTTAAAATCTTCTTCATTAAATATTGTTAAAGTTTCTATATTTTTTGCATTATCAAATATAATATTTAAAGGCTCTATCATAATAAAAACTAATATCATACCTAAAATTAAATTTATATAAGAGCGATATTTATTAGTAGGTAAAATAACTTGTATAAAAGATGTAAATATTAAAAATAATATTATATTTCTTATGTAACTATAAAAATAATCTATCATATTAATCTTCCTTACCCTGTAACACTTAGCATAATAACTATAAAAAATATTAAAAGTATTAAAAATACAATTAGACTAGATAATACCAATTTTGTATATTCTCCCATAGTATCAACGCAAGATGTTATTCTTCTATCTGTTATAGGCTCTATTAAAACTGCTGTTATTTTGTATATAAGTATCAATGCAACAAGCTTTGTTATAGGCACAAGAGAACATATTATTATTGTTATTAATATTGCTATACCTACACCACTTTTTAAAAGCCCAACAAAATACATAATACTATCTATGGCACCTGTCATAGCATCTCCTACAACTGGCACAAAACTTATAAACGTTTTAGCTGTTTTATTTACTACACCATTTAATATAGGTGCTCCTATTCTTTGAAGAGATATTATAAAACCAAGCCCCATAGCTAAACTTCTTAAAGAAAAATTTATAAGCCATTTTAAAAATTCTATAAGTTTATTTAAAACTTCTTTAGGTGTTATATAATTTATAATATTTAGGATAACAGTTGCTGATATTAAAGGTATGAAAATATTTTTTATAAAAAAAGATAAAAAAGTTAAAGATGTTAATATAAAGCTACTAAATATTGTTGCATTTGTAGGTGCACCAGACATAAATAAAAGTCCTATCAATGTTGGCATTATTCCATTTACAATGTTAGATACACTAGCAACTGTATCATATAATATTTGTATAACTATGTTAAAGCTTGTTGCCAAAAGCATTGCTATAACCATATATGTTGTATAAAATCCTATCTCTGCAACACCTTGATTTTTAAAGCTTTCAGTTAAAATTTTAAAAAATGCTGCTAAAAAAGATATTAATATAACATTTTTTATTATTTTAGAATTTATAAATACCTCTTCAAAAACAGATTGTAATATATAGTTAATGGTACTAGCTATATTAAATTTAAGACCTTTTCCAGATAATATATTTTCAACCAAATCTGAAAATTTAAAATCACTTTTATAAATATTTTCATTTATTAATGTATCATATTGTTCAATATTTAAACTATCAAGTCCATCTGATATATAATCATTACAATAAACGTCTTTACTAAACATAATAATAAATATTATTACAAATATTATTTTTTTCATCTCTTGTCCCCCTAAGGCATAAGACTTGTTATTAAGCTTAAAAGCCTTGTTATAATAGGTATAGATATAAACATAATTAATATTTTACCTGCAAGTTCTATTTTAGATGCAATAGCACTTTCGCCTGCATCTATACATATTTGTGAAGAAAATTCACATATGTAAGATATACCAATTATTTTTAATATAACACCTATATGCTCTATGCCAATATCTAGTATAGAAACAATATCTAATATAGAGCTTATAACCTCTTCTAGCGTTGGTATAATCATCATAAACATTATTACACCACTAACGATTGTTATCATTACAGACATATTAGCCATTTGAGGTTTTATGGTTAAAATAACTATTACAGAAATAATAGCTATTATACATATTTTGAAAATGTCCAAATTAACACCTCCATATTTATAGGCTAAATAATGTTTGAACTGTTTCAAAAAGCTCACTTATGTATTGTATAACCCAAAATAAAACAACAACTAATCCTGCAAGAGTTGTAAGCATAGCTTGCTCTTCTCTCCCCGCTCTTATAAGAACCTGGTTTAAAACAGAAACTAATATACCAACTGCCGCTATTTGAAAAATAACTGTAATATCCATATTTTCACCTCTAAACTAATAATATTATTAACATAAGACCAGATAAAACTCCTAAACTTTGATACATTTTAAAAGTTTTATTTTTTTCTTCATCTAACATAGATATTGTAGAATTTACATAATCTATAACAATGTTTATGCCCTCAACATTAAAGTTTACATCTAAACTACCTATTATTTTGCCTATCATATTAATGTTTTCTATATCTTCTTTAGCAAAATATGTTTCATAACAACCATTTTTTAAAGCATCTTCCCAAAGATAAGATAGCTCTTCACCTCTTTTTTCTTCTAAATTTTCTCTAAATTTTACAAAAATATTTCTTATAGGCTTGTCTAAACTTTTTTCAATACTTAATATAGCTTCATTAATATTTGAGAAAAACACTATTTCTGATGATAAAGATAGTAAGGCTCTTTTCATTTCTAAAAGGTCATTTTTTCTATATATAGGCTTATATGCGTAATATATTCCAAACATAGAAAACCCTATTAATATACAAATACAAGCAATTATTTTTAAATACATTTAATCTACACCACCATATATAATTTTCATATTTTCATCATAAATTTTTTCTATGTTACATATTTTATTTTTTCTACTTAAAATAATATACCTTTCAAATATTTTATTATCTAATATTTTTTTCATATTAATTTTTTTTCTAATATCTTCTATACCATAAGAATGTATTGTACATATTATCTTTACACCGCTATTTGCAATTTTTTCTATTGCTTTAACATCTTCATCACTTCCTATTTCATCAACAGCTATTACTGTAGGCGACATACTCCTTAAAAGCATAAGCATACCTTCAGATTTTGTACATCTATCTAAAACATCTGTTCTTATGCCTACATCTAACTGTATTTTACCCATATATGTACCAGCTATTTCTGAACGTTCATCAACCAAGCCTACATTTTCTTTGTTATCACTTATATTTTTGATAATATCTCTTAATAAAGTTGTTTTTCCACAGTTTGGTGGAGATATTATTATTGTAGATTTTAAACTAGGGTTAGTTATGTATTTTAAAATATGATTAGAGCAACCTTTTATCTCTCTAGCTATTCTTATATTAATTGAAGATATGCTTCTTATAGTTTTTATTTTATTATTTTCTATAATAGCTTTTCCTGTTATACCAGCTCTAAAACCACCTTTTAATGTTATAAACCCGTTTTTAAGCTCTTGCTCTAAAGCATATATGGAATAATCACTCATTGTTTCAATAGTTTGTCCTATATCTTCTAATGTAGGTTTATATATTTTATTTTCTATAAAAATTTCTGATATACTCATATCTTTTAATACAAAATATTCTTTATCAAAAGTTTTAAAAACTATACACCTGTCTAATCTTATTCTAATTTCTTCTGATTTTTCAAAATATTCTTTATCAATATTATTTAATATGTGCTTTATATTTTTTCCAAAATAGTTTAAAAGCTTGTCCTTTATAACCATTTCTATTCCTCCTTTGTCTTTTAAATAATTTATATTCCTATAACAAAGAAATATTACTATTTTTTAATAATTTTTTTATATTTTTTATTGAAAAAAATGTCAAATTATTATAAAATATACAAGGTTAATAAATTTTAATGTAAATATATACTTAAACTCTAAAGCTATCTAATTAAAAGGGGTTGATTTTATCAAAAGTTCAAAAAGTACTTTAGTTTTTATATTAACTATTATATCTGGTTTAATTATTGGGTGTTTTATAGGCGATATGGTAAAAGATATAAAATATCTTAACTGGTTAAGCTACGGCAAAGTAATAGGTTTAACATCACCTTTATCAATAAATTTAGAAATAATAGCTATTCAGTTTTCTTTTACAATAAAATTTACTTTAGCAGGTATTATAGGTATGATTATATCTATATTAATATATAAAAAATTATCTTAAAGGTGGTTTATTATGAAAAAAATTATACTGGCTTCGTCTTCTCCTAGAAGATGTGCTTTGTTAAATCAAATGGGTATAAAATTTGATTTAATGCCTAGTAATATAAATGAAGATACTTTTAAACATTTAAAAGGTAGTGAACTTGTTAAAACCCTTGCACTAGAAAAAGCAAAAAATATATTTAACAAATTAGAAAAAACAGAAGAAAATATATGTATAATAGGTTGTGATACCATTGTATCTATTAATGATATAATATTAGGCAAACCTAAAGATAAAGAAGATGCTCTTAATATGCTTATGCTTTTAAATAATAATATGCATACTGTTTTTACTGGGCTTAGCCTTGTTGGGCTTAAAAACAATATCTATTTTGAAGAAACAATTTGTTCATCTTCTAATGTTTATTTTTCTAATTTTTCTAAAAAAGAATTATTAGAATATGTAAATACATTAGAGCCTATGGATAAAGCTGGTGCATATGGCATACAAGGTAAAGGTGGCTTTTTAGTTTCTAAAATAGATGGTGATTTTTATTCTATTATGGGGTTACCTATAAACAAACTTTATAATATGCTAAATAAGCATAATTTTTTATGTCATAAAAATTTTACAATTTAGATTTTGTTTTTTCCTTGATATATAACTAAAAACATTGTATTATATATTGTAGTATTATATTGACAAAAAAATACAATATTCTTTAATTAACTTTATTTTTTACACTATATTAATAATGAAATTTCTATTTATATAATTTAGGTTGTATTACTTTTATAAATTTTTGGATATACTATAAATAATTTATTTTTTAGGAGGATATATATGTTATCAATGACAAAAGATATGGGAATAGACTTAGGTACAGCTAATACACTAGTTTTTGTTAGAGGAAAAGGTATTATAGTAAATGAACCTTCTGTTGTAGCAATAAACACATTAACAAGACAAGTTTTAGCAGTTGGTGATGAAGCTAAAAAAATGATTGGTCGTACACCAGGTTCTATACAAGCTATTAGACCTATGAAAGATGGTGTTATTGCAGATTTTGAAGTTACTCAAGAAATGTTAAAATATTTCATAGGCAAAGCATATAATAAATCTTTATTTTCTAGCAAACCAAGAATAGTTATATGTGTTCCTTCTGGTGTTAAAGAAGTTGAAAAACGTGCTGTTATAGAAGCTGCTATGGCTGCTGGTGCTAAAGAAAAAAATGCATATCTTATAGAAGAGCCTATGGCTGCTGCTATTGGTGCTGGACTTCCTGTTGGAGAGCCTTCTGGTAATATGGTTGTAGACATTGGTGGTGGTACAAGCGAAGTTGCTGTTATATCATTAGGTGGCATTGTTACTAGCAAGTCTATAAGAGTTGCTGGAGATGTTTTTGATGCATCTATTGTAAATTATATTAAAAAAGAATACAATTTAGCTATTGGTGAAAGAAGTGCTGAAAATATTAAAGTAACTATTGGCTGTGCATACCTTGGTGATGAACAAACAAAAATGGATATAAGAGGTCGTGATTTAGTTACTGGTCTTCCTAAAACTATAACTATAACTGCAAAAGAAATTCAAGGTGCATTAAATGAACCTGTTTATTCTATGATAGATGCTATAAAATCTACCCTTGAAAAAACTCCACCAGAGCTTGCATCTGATATAATGGAAACTGGTATATATTTAACAGGTGGTGGTGCTTTATTAAAAGGTCTTGATATCCTTATATCTGAAGAAACTGGTATGCCTGTTCATATAGCAGATGAACCTTTAAACTGTGTAGCTTTAGGTACAGGTATGGTTTTAGAACAAATAGATACTTTAAAAAATGTTCTTATATCATCTCAAAGATTAAGAATGAACTAAGGGGCGTTTTAATTGAATTTTCTTATAAAAAATAAAAAATTATTTATAGGTTTTTTTATAATACTTTGTATATTTTTAGGTCTATTTTCTTTTAATAGAATAAACCCTACCCTATTTGAACGCACTTTTGGATTTATTATTACACCTATTCAAAATGGTTTAACATCTTCTAGTAAATGGATAGGTCAAAAAATAGATGCATTTTCTAATATAAATGAACTGAAAAAAGAAAATGAAGAATTAAAGCTTGAGCTTGAGCTTAAAAATCAAGAAATAAATAGATTAAAGCAATTAGAAAGAGAAAATGAAAAATTATCTGAGCTTTTAGATGCTTCTTCTCGATATGGACAATACTCTACAATAACTAGCAATATTATAGCTAGAGACCCTGGCAATTGGTATGAAACTTTTACCATAGACAAAGGCTCTAATGATGGTATAGAGAAAAATATGGTAGTTTTAGCTGCTGGTGGTCTTGTTGGTAAGGTTGAAGAAGTTGGGCCTAATTATGCAAAAGTTAGCTCTATAATAAATGGTACTTATTCTGTTACATCAAAAACTTTAAGAACAGATGATGAAGGTTTTGTTAAAGGAGATATATCCAATAAGGGTATGTTAAAAATGGATTATATTGATAAAGATGCTGAAATAAAAGAAGGAGATGAAATTGTTACATCTCATTTAAGTGATATATACCCTGCCGGTATAACAATAGGATATGTAACAGAGATTCATTTAGATAACAATAACAAACTATCTAAAACAGCTACAATAAAGCCTGCTGTTGATTTTAAACATCTTGAAAAAGTTTTAATTATTGATAAGGGTAATAAATAAATATTACCTTTATCAAAATTTAAGGTTAGTATTACATATAAAATGTATTAAACTACCTAAATATACACATATTTTTATTTTTGGAGGGTTGTAATTGCGTTATATAACTTATGTAGCTCTAATCTTAATAAATTTTATATTACAAACTACTATATTTAACTATATAGAAATTATAGGTGTTAAACCTAATACAATGCTTATTTTAATAGTATCGTTTGCTTTTATGCGTGGAGAAACAGAAGGTGGCCTTATAGGCTTTTTATCTGGTTTATTAGTAGATTCTTTTTTTGGTCAAGTTTTAGGGCTAAATGCCTTTATAGGTCTTGTAATAGGATTTTTATGTGGAAAAATATTTAATGAGTTTTATAAAGATAGCATTATAATACCTTTCTTTTTAACTTTATTTTTTGATATTTGTTATGGTTTTTTATTTTTCTTCTTTAATGCATTTTTAAGAGGATATCCTAATATATTCCATTTTTTAAAAACTATCATTATACCAGAAGCACTATATACATCTATTGTATCATTTTTTATTTATAGAATTTTATTTATCATAAATATAAAACTAGAAAAATTTGATAGAAAAAAGAAAAATTTGTTTAAACAGTAATTCCTAAAATTTTAGGCGGTGAAATATGAAAAGACGTTTAAGTAATAATCATAATAATATTAGACTTTTGATAATATTTATTGGTATTAGTGTATTATTTTTTATATTAATAGCAAAACTATATACATTACAAATAGTTCAAGGTGATTTCTTAAAAAATCAAGTTTTAGGTACAATATCAAAACCAATAACTTTAGATGCCCCTCGTGGTAACATATATGATAAATTTGGTCGTCCTTTGGCTGTAAATGAATCTTCTTTTACAGTAAATATAGACCCTAGTATAAATATAGACCCTAAAATAACTGGTTTTACCTTAAATGATGTTATTTTAAGAACTGTAAATGTATTAGAACAAAACAATGAACAAATAGTAGATGAATTTCCTATATCTAAAGAAAAACCTTACACATTTCTTTTTAATGGTAGTGAATCTTTAGAAAAAACTTGGAAAACTGATATGAATTTAGAAAAAAACTCTTTAAATATACCCATAGAAGAAATAACTGCTGAACAAGCATTTATTTTTTTAAGAGAAAAGTTTGAAATAGACCCTTCTCTATCAGATGAAGATGCTAGAAAAATATTAATTGTTAGGTCTGAGCTTTATAAAAGACGATTTTCTAAATTTATACCTGTAACATTAGCATATGATGTTAGCGAAAAAACAATCTCTACCATAGAAGAAAATTCATCAGAGTTTTTAAGTGTATATATAGATGTTGAAGGCAAAAGAGTATACCCTGCTGGTGAATCATTTTCTCACACTTTAGGCTATATAAGAAGTATTAATCCTGAAGAATTGGAATATTATCAAAATAAAGGTTTTAAAGAATATACTAGTAATGATATTGTTGGTAAAGAAGGTATAGAAAAAGCCTTTGAAACTACACTTAATGGTATTGATGGTACTGCCTATTATGAAGTTGATAATTTAGGTAGAAAAATTAAGAAAAATGAAGAATTATCTATTGACCCTATACCTGGAGATGATGTATTTTTAACATTAGATGCAAATTTAAATAATATTGTTTATAATGCAGTAGAAACTACTTTAAGTGAGGTTATTGTAAATAGACTTTTAGGTAAAAATTCAGCTGGCCCTAATTTAGCATCTAAAGATATTTTTGCTTCTATGGTAAAAGCTAATACACTAGATATGAAAAAAATATTAGAGTCTGAGGCTAATAGCAATTCTTATAAACTAAAACAATATATCATTTCAAAAGATTCTAATGCTATAAATGATTTAGATAATTCTAGAAAAATATTATCTGACGGTATAAAAAATAACCTAGTATCTCAAAATACTGTAATATTAGCATTATATGAACAAGGTGTTATTGTAGATGATGAAAATTATGTAAATCGTATAAAATCTGGAAATTTATCTCCTTTACAATTTTTGATTGATAAATTAAAAACATTACAAATAACACCTCATATGACGGGTATGCTTCAAGCTCCTGCTTCAGCATCTGTTGTTGTTTCTGATATACAATCTGGGGCAATATTATCTAGTGTATCTTATCCATCTTATGATAACAATAGATTTGTTAATAATTTTGATAACGATTATTATAGACAATTAAGTAATGACCCTACATCTCCTATGAATAATAGGCCATTTACAGAACCTCGTGCACCTGGTTCTACCTTCAAACCTATAACAGCTATTGCTGCTTTAGAAAATGGTATAATAACACCTAATACTACTATTTATGATAAAGATGTATTTACAGATGCTGGTAAACCTTATGCTCAATGTTGGATACACGGTAGCCATGGACATGTTGATGTAGAAAAGTCATTAGAAGTATCTTGTAATTATTTTTATTACGATATATCTTATAGAATGGGCATACAGTTATTAAATAAGTATATGGAAGAATTTGGTCTAAATGAAAGGTCTGGTGTAGAAATATATGAATTATATGATTCATCTGCATTACAAAAATATCCTTCAAAAATTTCTTCACCAGATTATAAACGATATGTAGAAGTATCTAGAGACCCAGATGCTAAAGAAAGCTCTTTATCTTGGAAAGCTGGTGACACTATTAGAACTGCTATTGGCCAAGCATATAATAATTATACTACTGCTATAATGGCTAAATATACAGCAACATTAGCAAATGGTGGTTATAGGTATTCTTTACATTTTTTAGATAAAATAACAGATAATAATGGAGCTATTATAGATGAGTATGAACCTATCTTAGAGCATAAAGTAGAAATATCTGAAAAAAATTTACAAGCTATTCATAATGGTATGTATAGAGTTACTTCTGGCTCAAGTGGTACTTTAAGAAATGTTTTTAAAGACTTTCCTGTAAAAGTAGCAGCAAAATCTGGAACAGCACAAGAAAACTTAAAATATAATAATCATAATGTTTATATCGGGTTTGCTCCATATGATAACCCTCAAATAGCCATATCTATATTTATACCTTATGGTGATGATAGTTATTCACCTGCCCCAAAAATTACTAAAAAAATATTAGAAGAATATTTGGCTCTTAACAAAGAACCAGAAAAAAAATATACAAATAGTCTTACCAAATAAACATTATATCTAGGGAGGTAAATATTTTGAATAAAAATATAGTTATCTTTAAAGGAATACCAAATGGTATATTAATTATACTAGATAAAGAGGTTTCTTTTGAAGATATTGAGGTTGCTCTTTTAGAAAAAGTAAAAAATGCAAAATCTTTTTTTGAAGATGCTAATATATCTATAAGCTTTAAAGGTAGATATTTATCTGAAGACGAAGAAATAAAACTTTTAGAAATTATTTCTAAAGAATCAGGGCTTGATATCTCTTTTGTAAATAATTCAAAAATTGAAAATACAGAAGAAGAGGCTACATATCCCTCTTCTTCTAAAAATAAAATAGAACAAAACAGTTTTATTCCCCAAAATTATACATTAGATGCTAAAAATAATTTTACACATTTTCATAAAGGTTCTTTACGTAGTGGTCAAAAAATGGACTTTTCTGGTAGTGTTGTAATAATTGGTGATGTAAACCCTGGTGGTAAAATTATAGCAGAAGGTAACGTTATTGTTTTAGGAAAACTAAAAGGTGTTGTTCACGCTGGTTGTAAAGGTGATAAAAATTGTTTTATATCTGCTTTACATATGATGCCTACTCAACTTATTATTGGTGATTGTTTAGCTTATTTTCCTAATGACATAAAACGAGATATTATACCAGAATATGCTTATGTTAAAGATAATCAAATATTTGTAGAGCAATTAATTAAATAACATTGTATTATTTTGTTAATATTTGCTAAAAAAAATTAGTGCAATTTTTATAAAATTCTGTTAATATATATGTATATTAAAAATTTTATATTTTTATTTTATATTCAGGAGGAGTTTTAATGAGTGAAGTTATAGTTATTACATCTGGTAAAGGTGGCGTTGGTAAAACAACTACATCTGCAAATTTAGGAACTGGACTTGCCCTTGCTGGTAAAAAAGTTGCTATGATAGATGCTGATATTGGCCTTCGTAACTTAGACGTTATAATGGGCTTAGAAAATAGAATAGTATACGACCTTATTGATGTTGTAGAAGGTAATTGTAGATTAAAACAAGCTCTTATTAAAGATAAAAGATATGACAATTTATTTTTATTACCTGCTGCTCAAACGAGAGATAAAGATGCTGTTAGCCCAGAGCAAATGCAAAAATTATGTGATACATTAAAAGAAGAATTTGATTATATAATTATAGACTGTCCTGCTGGTATAGAGCAAGGGTTTAAAAATGCTATTGCTGGTGCTGATAGAGCTATCGTTGTTACAACACCTGAAGTATCTGCTGTTCGTGACGCTGATAGAATAATAGGTCTTTTAGAAGCTAATGAATTAAACAACCCTATGCTTATTTTAAATCGTATTAGAGTTGATATGGTAAAAAAAGGCGATATGATGGCTATGGAAGATGTTACAGAAATATTAGCTATTGATATATTAGGTATTGTACCAGATGATGAAAGCATTGTTATATCTGCTAATAAAGGCGAACCTGCTGTTACAGACAATAACTCTAAAGCTGGACAAGCATATAGAAATATAGCACAAAGAATAATGGGAAATGATATTCCTCTTATGGAATTATCTAATAATACTACTCTATTAGATAAATTTAAAAGCTTATTTAACAAAAAGGCTCAATAAATTAATTTGTGTTAAAACAAAGGAGGAATTATAAGTGCTAGATATATTTAATAATTTATTTGGTAAAAAGTCTTCATCTAAAGATGTTGCTAAAGATAGATTAAAACTGGTATTAATACACGATAGAGCAAATTGCTCTACCCAAGTTTTAGAAATGTTAAAAACAGATATTATTCGTGTTATATCTAATTATATGGAAATTGATGAAGAAGAATTAGATATACAAATAACAAAAACTGAAACCGATGACAAAGAAAATAGTGTTCCTATGCTTTACGCAAATATACCTATTAAAAGTATGCATAAAAATCAAGGGTAATATAAATACATATTTAACACTAAATTTTAAAAAAGCGGAGCATTCTCTGCTTTTTTAAAATTTTTTGTATGAATTTCTTTTTTATATGAAAAATTATAAACTATCACTTGTTTTAGTTTTTCATATAAAAAAGAAATATAAATAACTTTTTTATATATAAAACTATCCAAAAAACTAATTTGTAAACATATTTATAGAAAGGATTTTTATATGCTTAAGAAAAAACTTCTTTATTTTGACTATCTATTAGTTTTTATGGTTTTTTGTATGGTTATTATTGGTATAACAGCCATAGGAAGTGCTAATAGAATTAATACCTTAGAAATAGGATTTAATCAAGAATTTTTAAGTTCAGAATTTATGAATCAAATAATATGGTTTATTATAGGTATAGCAGGAATGCTTTTAGCTGCATTTATAGATTATAGATTTATTGCAAAACTTTATATACCAATATATATTGTAAATTTATTATTATTATTATTAGTTTTATCACCCTTAGGTAAAAGTATTAATAATGTTAAAAGATGGATTTTTGGTATTCAACCATCAGAGTTTTGTAAAATTTTTATGATTATTTTTATAGCCACTTTTATAGATAAAAACAAAGAAACTATAAATGAATTTAAAACATTATTTATATTAGCTTTGTTAACTCTTATACCAGTAGTTCTAATTAAAGCTCAGCCGTCATTATCCGCATCATTAGTTATTTTAGCAATTTTAGTTTTTCAAATTTTTGCAGGAAATTTAGATTTTAAATATATTAAAATTTTATTAATTATATTTATCCCTATTGCTGTAATACTAGCAATAGATATTTTAAGTGGTAAGTACTTTATACTTAGCAAAATATTAAAAGATTATCAATTAGATAGAATTATATCTATTATATCTTTTGACTTAAATACTAATGATAGCTCATTATATCAGACTAAAAATTCTGCTTGGGCTATTGGTTCTGGCCAGCTTATGGGTAAAGGTCTTTTTAATGGCAGTATGAATCAGCTAAACTATATACCCTATTCACATAATGACTTTATATTTGCTGTTATTGGTGAAGAATTTGGATTTATTGGTTGCTGTATAGTAATTTTATTATCATTACTGATAATTGGTAAGTGTCTTATTATAGCAAATAAAGCTATTGATACTCTTGGTATGCTTATTGTTGTTGGAGTTGTTGGTATGTTAGCTTTTCAAATATTTGTAAATATAGGTGTTGCAACAAGCCTATTGCCAAATACTGGTATGCCATTTCCTTTTTTAAGCGCTGGTGGTAGCTCTATGCTTATCAATATGTCTTGTATAGGTCTTGTGCTAAATGTAGCAATGACTAGACCAAAAAATTTATTTGAAAAATAAACAAATTTTTATTTATTTTTTTACAATTTTTATGGTATAATATAATAAATATTAATTTTAAGGGGTGAAGTATTATGAATATTGCATTAGTTGCGCACGATAATAAAAAAATTCTTATGGAAAATTTATGTATTGCTTATAGACATATCTTAAATAAACACACTTTGTTTGCTACTGGTTCTACTGGTGCTTTAGTAGAAGAAACAGCAAATTTAACTGTAAATAAATATTTATCAGGTCATTTAGGTGGTGAACAACAGCTTGGTTCTCAAATCATAAATAATGATATAGATTTACTTATATTTCTAAGAGACCCTTCTTATGCTAAAGATTATGAAGATGATGTTAATAGTATTATGAGATTATGTGATACACATAATATTCCTTTAGCAAGCAATCTTGCCACAGCAGAAGCTCTTCTTTTAACACTTGATAGAGGTGATTTAGATTGGAGAGAAATTATGAAACAATAATCTATTTTATTATCTTATATTATATAATAATAAATATTATTTCTTTTATCCTTATTTGGATTGATAAAGTAAAAGCTATTAAGCACAAATGGCGTATAAAAGAAGCTACCCTATTAACATTTTTTATTATAGGTGGTTTTTTGGGTGGCTTCTTATCAATGAAAACATTTAATCATAAAACTAAAAAGATTAAATTTTATTTTACTAATATAATTTCTTTTATAATACATATATTTATAATCTTCATTTTATACAGGGAGGTTTTTATATGACAAATATATATTTTGTAAGACATGCAGAGCCTGATTTTAATATAAAATGTGATGTATCAAGACCTTTAACAGAAAAAGGTAAACAAGATAGTATAAAAGTTTTAGATTTTTTTAAAGATAAAAATATTGATATATTACTATCTAGTCCTTATAAAAGAGCTATTGATACAATAAAACCTTTTGCCAATCATATACAAAAGGATATTGAGTTAATAGATGATTTTAGAGAAAGAAAAATAGATGATTGTTGGATAGAAGATTTTGAAAAATTTTCTATAAATCAATGGGAAGATTTTAATTATAAGCTTAATAATGGTGAAAGTCTAAAAGAGGTACAAAATAGAAATATTAAGGCATTAGATACTATATTAACTTTACATACTAATAAAAATATAGTCATTAGTAGCCACGGAACATCTCTTTCTACCATAATAAATTTTTATAACCCTTCTTTTAAATATGAAAATTTTAAAAAAATAAAAAACATTATGCCTTTAATAGTAAAATTTTCATTTAATAATAAATCTTTAGAAAAAATTGAATTTTTTAATATATAATAAAGCCCATTTAAAAATGGGCTTTATTAATTAGGCATAATTAAAGAAATTTCTACATTAAAATTATTGTTATCATATGATATATCCATCAAACCATCATATTTTTTTACAACATTTTCTATATTAAATATTCCTATACCGCATTCTAATTTATTATCTTTACTAGTTATAATATATTTATCATCTTTATTTATAATACCATTAAAACTATTTTTACATTTTATAATAAGTAAATTATTTTCAAATTTTAAATATAAGTCTATATATTTATTTAAATTTTTTAAATCTCTAATACAAGCTTCTATGGCATTATCTAATAAATTACTTAAAATTATTGTAATATCAACTGAATTAATTTTTAAATCTTTAGGTATTTTTATATCGAAATTATATTTTATACTATTTTCCTTTATTTCTTCTAATTTAAAGCTTAAAATACTATCTATAACTATATTTTCTGTAAAGTTTAATTTTTCTATGTCATTTATCTTATTACATATACTATTTACATAATCTTTTAGCTGTATAAATTTTTTTTCATCCACCAAAGATTTTATAACACTCATATGATTTTTATAATCGTGCTTTATAGATTTAGATGTTTTATTTAATCTATTAATAGTAATAAGTTGTTGTTCATAATATTCATTTTGTTTTTTTATTATACTAGTTT
>CALWSN010000094.1 GCA_944384215.1 uncultured Clostridia bacterium
GATGTTTTATCTAAAGCAAAGGCTGAGTTAGCAGATAAACTAGAAGGCTTAAATATTGTTAAAGAAATATATGTTCCTGGTAGAATAGTTAATATAGTTGCAAAATAATTATAAAAAAGCTAAAGACTTTGTATTTAGCTGAGGGCGTAGACTTTGTCTACGCCCTTTCAAAAAAAATAATAAATTTATTTTTTTGAAGTACTGTATGAAAAAAAACCGATTTTTTGTTCTAAGGGCATAAAGCCCTTAATATCATACAAGGGCTAAAGCACCTAGAAATCTGGCTTTTTTACACAATCCGAAGCAAAGCCCCGTCTTGTGATTAAAATTTTTATGCAAGCATAAAAATGTGTATAAGCTACTTTAATGTTATTTTGTCTAAAATCTGAAAGACTAAAGATATAATCTTTAGTCTTTTTTATTATTGTCTATGTTGGTTTCTGCCATTATATAAATAGGTCTTTTTTTAACTTCTAAATATATTTTGCCAATATATTCGCCAAGTATACCACAAGATAATATTATTATACCACCTATAAAAAGATTAATAGTTATAATAGATGCATAGCCTGCAACATCTATACCATATATTAAAGTTTTTAAAATTATATATATTAAATATATAAAAGAAAAGCAAGAGATAAAAAAACCTAATATAGACGCTATTTTTAAAGGAAATGTAGAAAAGGCAGTTATACCATCTATTGCATAAGAAAATAGCTTAAAGAAGTTCCATTTACTAACGCCACCAGCACGTTCTACATTTTCAAAGCTTATCCATTTTGTGTTAAACCCAACCCAGCTAAAGATACCCTTAGAAAAACGTTGCACCTCGCTAAGAGCTAATATTGCATTAACCATTTTTCTAGTCATAAGCCTAAAATCTCCTGCACCGTTTGGCATATTAACTTCTGATATTTTATTAGTTATTTTATAAAAATTGTTAGTAAAAAATGTTCTAAGCTTGCCATCACCTGTTCTATCAGCACGGTATCCTCCACAACAGTCGTAACCATCTTCTACATATTGAACCATTTTAGGTATCATAGTAGGTGGATTTTGCATATCAGAGTCCATTATTAATACCATATCACCACTAGATTGTTTAAGCCCTGCATACATAGCAGATTCTTTACCAAAGTTTCTAGAAAATGATATATATTTAACTTTATCATCTTTTTTAGCTAAATTTTTTAATATAGCAAGTGTATCATCGTGGCTACCATCATCTACAAATATATAGTTAAATTTATAGTTTGGCATAGATGCTATCACTTCTTCTACAGCATTATAAAATATATTTAAAACTTGGCTCTCGTTATAACAAGGCACAATAATATCTATACTTTTCATTTTTTCACCTTCGTTTAACATTTGTATAAAATCTTATATATTATAACACAAAATAATATTTTTAAAAACTACTATTTAAAAAATTTTTAAAATATTATATAATATTTAAAGTGTAAATAATAAATAATGGGAGGATATTATGAAAATATTATTAGACCTTTTTATAGTATTTTTTAAGATAGGCTCTTTAACCTTTGGTGGAGGCATAGCAATGTTACCTATGTTACAAAGAGAAATAGTAGATAATAAAAAATGGGCAACAGAAGAAGAGCTTATGGACTATTATTCCATAGGACAGTGTACACCAGGTATAATAGCTATTAACACAGCAACCTTTGTAGGCCATAAAATAAAAGGTAAAATAGGTGCAGTATTTTCTACCTTTGGTATGGTGTGTCCATCTCTTATAATAATTATGGTTATAGCAGGTTTTATAAAAAACTTTTTGCATATACAATGGGTAATGTATGTTTTTGCTGGTATAAAAATAGCAGTGGCAGGGCTTGTTTTAGATGCTTTTATTAGCTTTTTAAAGAAAAATGTAAAAAACAAAATAGCATTTTTATTGTGTGGCATAGCTTTTATATTAAATTTAATATTAAAAATATCACCAGTTTATATTATTTTTGCTTGTGTTATTTTTAGTATATTTTTTACAAAATATAAAAATGTTAAGGAGACTAAAAAATGATATATTTAGAGCTTTTTTGGGAATTTTTTAAAATAGGGCTTTTTTCTGTTGGAGGTGGGCTTGCTACATTACCATTTTTAAATAAGCTAGTAGACACAAAAGGTTGGTATAATGTATCTGAGCTTACTAATATGCTCGCTATATCAGAATCTACCCCAGGGCCTATTGGTGTTAATATGGCAACATATGTTGGCTTTCATACAGCTAGTATATTAGGTTCATTAGTAGCTACATTTGCCCTTGTTTTGCCTTCTTATATAGTTATTATAATAATATCAAATTTTTTAGCAAAATTTAAAAATAGTCCTTATGTAATAAATACGTTTAATATTATAAGACCAGTTGTTACAGGGCTTATAGGTGTATCTTTTATAACTATATTTAATACAGCTATGTTTTCTCTTGGTTTTGATATAAAAAAGATACTTATATTTTTAATAATATTTTTTCTTATAATAAAATATAAAAAACACCCAATTTTATATATAGGGTTTGGTGCATTAGCAGGGCTTATATTTAAGCTTAGCTAGAAAGGGGCAGTTATGAAAGATTTTAGCATTTTATCTAAAGATGAACTTTTAAAATATAGAGAAGAGCTACAAAAACAATATGATACTTATTTAATAGAAAAACTAGACTTAAATATGTCTAGGGGTAAACCTTGCAAAGAGCAGCTAGACTTATCTAATAATATGTTAAACATAAATGACTATATATCTAGTGATAATATAGATTTAAGAAACTATGGTATATTAGATGGTATAAAAGAGGCTAAAGAGTTTTTTGCCAGTTTATTAGATATAGATAAAAATAATATTATAATAGGTGGCAACTCTACCTTAAATATGATATATGATGCTATATCAAGATTATATATGTTTGGTTATATGGGTAGCACTCCTTGGTGTAGGCTTGAAAAGGTAAAGTTTTTATGCCCAGTACCTGGATATGATAGACACTTTGATATATTAGAAAAATTTGGCTTTGAAATGATAAATATACCTATAACTAAAGATGGTATAAATATGGATATGGTAGAAGACTTATGTAAAAATGATGAAAATATAAAAGGTATTATATGTGTGCCACTATATTCTAACCCAACAGGCACTTGTTATAGCAAAGAAACAGTAGATAGGCTTGCAAAGATGCAAACAAAGGCTAAAGATTTTAAAATATTTTGGGATAATGCTTATGCAATACATTATATTTATGAAAAAATAGAGCTTTATAATATTTTTGAAGCTTGTAAAAAATATAACACTGAGGACCGTATAATGTACTTTTTTTCTACATCTAAAATAAATTTTCCTGGTGGTGGTGTATCTTTACTTGCAGGTAGTGACAACACTATAAAAGATACATTAAGCCATTTATCTATACAAACAATAGGATATGATAAAATAAATCAGTTAAGGACAGTTAAATTTTTAAAAGATAAAGAAAATACATTAAAATTTATGGATAAACACGCAAATATTTTAAGGCCTAAATTTGATATAGTTTTAAATACATTAGAAGAAAATTTTAATAATAACCCTATTTTAAAATGGCAAAAGCCAAAAGGTGGATATTTTGTTTCTGTTGACACATTAGAAGGGTTAGCCAAAAAGGTTGTAGCTATGTGTAAAGAGCTAGGGGTGGTGCTAACAGATGCAGGTAGTACATATCCTAAAAAGCAAGACCCTAAAGATAGTAATATAAGGCTTGCACCGTCTTTTCCTAATATAGAAGAGCTTAAAAAGGCTATGGATATATTTTGTCTATGTGTAAAAATAGCTACAATAGACAAAATGTTAGCGTAAAGTAACTTGCAAAAATTTATTTTTGTGTTATAATTATAAAAATGTTAAAAATGCTAAGGAGTGATATTAATGGCAAAATTAAATGAAAACTATTTAAACTTAAAAGAAAGTTATCTTTTTGCTGATATAGCTAAAAGAGTAGCTAAATTTAGTGAGCAAAACCCTGACAAAAAGATTATACGTCTTGGTATAGGTGATGTTACAAAACCTCTTAACAAGGCTGTTATAGAAAACTTACACAAAGCAGTAGATGAAATGGCAGATGAAAAAACGTTTAAAGGTTATGGCCCAGAACAAGGCTATGATTTTTTAAGAAATGCTATAAAAGACTATTATGGTAGAAAAGGTGTATCTTTAGATGCAGGTGAAATATTTGTGTCTGACGGTGCTAAATCTGATACTGGTAATATAACAGACCTTTTCTCTGTTGATAATGTTGTTATGATACCAGACCCAGTTTATCCTGTTTATGTAGATACAAACATTATGAATGGTAGAGAAATTGTATATATAGATGCTAACAAAGATAACGATTTTTTACCTTTACCAGATAAATCTAAAAAAGCAGATTTAATATATATTTGTTCGCCTAACAACCCAACAGGTGCTTGCTATAATAGAGAGCAATTAAAAATGTGGGTAGATTATGCTTTAGAAATAAATGCTATTATATTATTTGATGCAGCTTACGAATGCTTTGTATCTGATGATAGCTTACCAACAAGCATATTTGAAATAGAAGGTGCTAGAAAATGTGCTATAGAGTTTTGCTCTTTATCTAAAACAGCAGGCTTTACAGGTACTAGATGTGGTTATACTATTGTGCCTAAAGATATTGTTGTAAAAAGCTCTAATGGCACAGATATGAGCCTTAATCAAATGTGGAACAGACGCCAAACTACAAAATTTAATGGTGTTCCTTACATTATTCAAAAAGGTGCTAGTGCTGTCTTTACAGAAGAAGGTATGAAAATGTCTAAAGACACAATAGACTACTACAAAGAAAATGCTAGAATAATAGCAAATACTATGGAAGAATGTGGTATTAACTATTATGGTGGTATAAATTCTCCTTATATTTGGTTTGAATGTCCAGACAATATGGGCTCTTGGGACTTTTTTGATAAAATGTTAAATGAAATAGCAGTAGTAGGTACTCCTGGTGTTGGCTTTGGTAAAAATGGTGATGGCTACTTTAGACTTTCTTCTTTTGGTAGTAGAGAGGCTACTATTGAAGCTATGGATAGATTTAAAAGTGTATTTAAATAAAATTTAAATATGATTTAAATAAAATTTAAATATGATTTAAATAAAATTAAAAAGCTTTAGGCATAAGTCTAAAGCTTTTTAATTTTGATAATATTAAATTTCTTTAAAATCTATCTAGAGGTTTTAAAAGTTAAATATCTTCAGGAAAAACAGGGTTATCGCTTTCTTTTCTCATCATATCGAAAGGAGATACCTCTTTATCTACTTTTAACCTAATAATCTGTTGAGGGTGAGGGGCTTCTTCTAAGCGATTGCCTTCCATATCATACATTTCTACAACTTTTTGGCTAAAGTTTTGTCCTTTTGTTGTTAAAAACTCTATTTCTTCACCTACAACAAATTTATTTCGTTGTTCTATAATAGCAAAGCCTGTTTCTTTATCATATTCTTTAACAAGACCTATAAAGTCATAAGTTCTAACATAAGAATTAGATGTATAAACTTGAGAGTCTTCATCTGGTTTATTAAGGAAAAAGCCTGTTGTATAACCACGATAGCTAGATTTTTTTACCTCTTCAAGGTAATAATCTTTTTTGCTTTCATATAAAGCAGGGTCTTTAAGATAATCATCTATTGCCTCTCTATAAGCTTTTATAACAGAGCCAACATAATAAGATGTTTTAACACGTCCTTCTATTTTAAAGCTATATACGCCACTTTCTATAAGCTCTGGTATATATTGTATCATACATAAATCTTTAGAATTGAAAATATAAGTACCTCTTTCGTCTTCTTCTATTGGATAATACTCTCCTGGTCTTGTTTCTTCTACAATTTTATATTTCCATCTACAAGATTGAGCACAAGCACCACGGTTTGCATCTCTGTTTGTAAAATAGTTGCTAAGCAAGCATCTACCAGAATAAGCCATACACATAGCACCGTGGACAAAAGCTTCTATCTCTAAATCTTCTACATTATCAGATAATGCTTTTATCTCTTTAAAAGACATTTCACGAGCCATAACTACCCTTGTAGCACCAAGGCTTTTCCAAAACTTAGCAGTTTGATAGTTAGTAGTGTTAGCTTGAGTGCTTATATGCACCTCCATATTAGGAACAGTTTCTCTAACAATAGAAAATACCCCAGGGTCTGCCACTATAACACCGTCTACATTTATTCTTTCAAGCTCTTTTAAATAGTTTATAAGTTTTTCGTTATTAATATCAGAATTGTGTGCAAAAATATTGCAAGTAACATAAACTTTAGCATTATGGCTATGCGCAAACTCTACACCTTCTGCCATTTCTTCTATTGAAAAATTTTTAGCTTTGGCACGAAGCCCAAAAGCATTACCACCTAAATATACAGCATCTGCACCGTATAATATTGCAACTTTAAGCCTTTCTAAATCTCCTGCGGGAGCTAAAAGCTCAACTTTCTTTTTGTTCATTTATAACCAACCCTTCTATATTTTTAGTTTTATAACAAATAGCAACACCATCTCCTATTGTTAAAATAGAGGTGTCTAAGCCATCATTATGAGTTATCTCCCATAAAAAGTCGTTTAATCTATAATGTATAGTTCTTTGTCTTTTAACTATTTCTTCTTTTTGTTTTGCAACATCACCATTTTGTAAAATATCATCTGCTATAATAATGCCACCAACTTTTAAAAGGCGATAAACATCTGGCAATATGTTAATATATTGTCCTTTGCCTGCATCCATAAATATAACATCATATTCATCATCTAAAGTTTTTAAAACTTGGTTAGCATCACCTTCTATAAGCTCTATTTTATCTTCTAAACCAAGAGATTTTATATTAGCTTTAGCTTTTTCTATCATAACAGGATATCTCTCTATTGTTGTAACCTTGCCACCATCTTGTAAAAACCCAGACATAAAACTAGATGAAAAGCCAACAGCACAGCCTATTTCTAATATTTTTTTAGGTTTTTTTATAGATAATAAAACAGATATAAGCCTAACTACATCATTTGGTATAATAGGCACACCTTCTTCATAAGACTTTTGTTGAAGTTTTCCTAGCTCTCCATCAACTTTAGGCATAAGATTATTAAGATAAATATCTAAATTTTCATCTATTAAAGCCATAATGTTTCTCCTTTATTAATCAAATTTTTTAATATATTCATCTTTAGCTTTTAAAAACTCGTTATAGTCTGATGTGAAAAAATGCTCTCCCGTTTCATCGTTTTTCACCACATAGTATAAGTAGTCTGTATTAGCAGGGTTTAAAACTGCCTCTATTGTGTCTATACTAGGATTAGATATAGGCCCAATAGGTAAACCTTCTACATAATATGTGTTATAAGGAGATTCTATTTTTGTATCAGATATTAAAGTTCTGTCGCTATGTTCTTTTTTAGCATATAAAACAGTTGCGTCCATTTGTAGCTTAATACCTTGGTTAAGCCTATTATAAACAACAGAGGCTACTATGTTTTTTTCTGGTTTATATTTTACCTCACGTTCTATAATAGATGCAATAGTAACAACTTCATCTGTTGTAAGCCCCATACTATTAGCCTTTTTAGTTAAATCTTCTGTATAAAGCTCATCAAACCTTGATAAAAGCTTATTTATTATACTTTCTGCTGTTTCATTTTCAGATAAATAGTAAGTATCTGGGTATAGATAGCCTTCTAGCTTACTTGTTCTAGCTTCATCTGTTGGTAAATCTTTTAAAAAGTCATAATCAAAGCTAAGAGTGTTACAAGCAGTCATAAACTCGTCATAAGATACAATACCTTGTTCATCAAGAGTTTTTGCTATATCTTCTTGAGTTTGGCCTTCTTTTACTAACAATTTTAATTGATTAGATTGTTGTGGCTTTTGTAAAATATCTATTATTTGGTTATAATCCATATCTGTATTTAACACAAAATCTCCTGCTTGAAAATTTTGTGCCACGCCGTCATTTTTAGCTTTTAAATAAAATAATAAGCTATTATCTACAATGCCAGCTTCTTTTAAAGCACTGCTTATTTCTTTAGGGTTAGTGCCTATTCTTATAGATATGTTTACATCGTGGCCTACATAGTTTTCATCAAAAATTATGCCGCCTTTTTTATATAAAGAGTAATAGTTATAACATACTATACCAATAGATATGCCTATAATTAAAAATAGGGATAAAACAATTATAGGAGCTTTTTTAACTTTTCTTTTTCTTTTTTTTCTACCTTTATTTTTACCATTTTTAATTGTTTTGTTACTCATATGTTTACCTCACTAATAATATGACATAAATGTATAATACAAGATAAATTTTAACATAGGATATTTATTATATCAAGTATTTTTAACAAATCCTATTTTTTTAATAAGAATTTTAATATATTATTGTTTTTTATAGTTTATATGCTATAATGTTAAAGTAAAATATATAAAAATAGGAGGGTTATTTATGAAGTTTTTACAGATTAAAAACCTATCTTTTAACTATGTTTCTCACGACGAAGAAACAGGACAAAAGACAATGTATAAAGCACTAGATAATGTTAGCCTAGATATAGAGCAGGGTAGCTTTGTGGCAATACTTGGGCATAATGGCTCTGGTAAGTCCACTTTAGCAAAGCATCTAAGCGGTATATTACAAGGCTATGAAGGTGAAGTTTTGGTAGAAGGTATTTCTACAACAGATGAAAAAAATATATGGAATATAAGAAAAACAGTAGGCACTGTATTTCAAAACCCAGATAATCAGCTTGTAGCAACCGTTGTAGAAGATGATGTTGCCTTTGGGCCAGAAAATTTAGGTATAGAGCGAGAAGAAATAAAAAAACGTATAGACTTTGCCTTAAAGGCAGTTAATATGGAAGATTTTAGATATAGCCAAACTTCTAGTTTATCTGGTGGACAAAAACAACGTGTAGCAATAGCAGGCATACTTGCTATGGAGCCTAAGTGTATAGTTTTAGACGAGCCTACGGCTATGCTAGACCCACAAGGTAGAAAAGAAGTTATACAAACTATTAAAAAGCTTAATAAAGAAAAAGGTATAACAATAATTTTAATAACTCATTATATGGAAGAAGTAATAGACGCAGATAGGCTTATTGTTATGGAAAAGGGCAAAGTAGTTTTAGATGATACACCTTTAAATGTTTTTAAAAATGTAGAACAAATAAGAGAGTTAAAACTAGATGTGCCAGAGGCTATGGAGATTATATATAGCCTTAATAAGCTTGGGCATAATATAGAAATGGATAGTCTATCAATAGAAGATTTGGCTAAAAAGCTTATAGATATAGGCTTTAAAGATAACACATATGAAGAAGTTATACAAACTCATAATAACCAAGATGAAGAAATAATAAAATTACAAAATATAAGGCATATTTATTCTGAAAATACTGTTTTTGAAAAATTAGCTTTAGATAATATTAACCTTACAATAAATAAAGGCGATTTTTTAGGGATAATAGGGCATACAGGCTCTGGCAAATCTACCCTTATACAAATTTTTAATGCTCTTATTAAACCTACAACGGGCAATGTATATATAAATAGACAAGAAATATATCATAATAACAAGCCTTTAAAAAATATTAGGCAAAAAGTAGGGGTAGTTTTTCAATATCCAGAATATCAGCTATTTGAAGAAACTGTATATAAAGATGTTGCCTTTGCACCTACTAATATGGGGTTAGATAAAGAAGAAATAGACAAAAGGGTAAGAGAGGCATTAGACACCGTTTTTATAGATGAAAGCTATTATAATAAATCTCCTTTTGAGCTATCAGGTGGAGAAAAAAGAAGGGTAGCAATAGCAGGCATACTTGCTATGAAGCCAGATGTTTTAGTTTTTGATGAGCTAACAGCAGGGCTAGACCCTTATGGTAGAGAAGAAATGTTATATCAAATAAAAAATATGAAAGATACAACAATAGTTTTAGTTTCTCATAGTATGGATGATGTTTCTAAAACTTGTAATAAGGTTGTTGTTTTAAACAAAGGCAATATGATGTTAAATGATGTTGTAACAAAAGTTTTTGAAAATGGTAAAATGTTAGAAAGTATAGGGCTTGACATACCAAAATGTAGCAAATTATTTCATATTTTAAATGAAAAGGGATATAACTTTAACACTAATATTTTAACAATAGATGAATGTGTAAAAATATTAGATAAAGTTTTAAATAAATGTTGATAAATATGTTAAAAACTATAAATTATTTAAACAAATTATCAACAAAACCCTTAAAATACTAGGTTTGTACAATTTTGTGTATATGTTGATAACTTGTTTATAACTTACTAATTTTATATGAATTTTTGAAAGGATAATTAATATATGAACAGTTCTTTAGGACAATTTTACCCAACAGGCTCTGTTATACATAAGCTAGATGCTAGGGTAAAAATTGTATTAACTTTATGCTTTTTAATGTTTATTTTTATATCTAAAACTTTTATAGGTAATTTTGTATCTTTAATATTTTTATTAATAGTTATATATTTATCTAAAATACCTACAAAGGTTATTTTAAGAAGTTTTAGAGGTGTTATGTTTTTGTTGTTATTTACCCTTATAACAAATATATTTTTTAACCAAACAGGCACTTTACTTTTTCAAATAGGATTTATAAAAATAACAACAGGTGGACTTTTATATTCTAGCAGAATGATTTTTAGGTTAGGCATATTAATAGTAGCATCTTTTATGCTTACCTTTACTACAAGTACATTAGATTTTGCAGATGGGCTAGAGGCTCTTTTAAGACCTCTTAAAAAAATAAAATTTCCTTCTCACGAGATAGCTATGATTATTACTATTGCTCTTAGGTTTATACCAACTATACTAGAAGAGCTAGAAAAAATAAAAAAAGCTCAAATGTCTAGAGGGGTAGACTTTGAAACAGGTAATATAATAAAAAAAGTGAAAAACTTTATACCTATTTTAATACCTCTTTTTATATCTTCTTTTAAAAGAGCAGACGATTTAGCAATGGCTATGGAGGCTAGGTGCTATCGTGGAGATATAAATAGAACAAGGTTAAAAGTTTTAAAAACATCTAAAAATGATTATATAGCTATTGGATTTTTGATTTTTTATTTAATAATTATTGTTTTAATAAGATTTACTATTGAGGTATAATATGCAAGATAAAAATATTTTATTAACTATTGCTTATGATGGTACAAACTATTTTGGCTGGCAAAAGCAAGACAATGTAAAAACTATACAAGGAGAGGTTGAAAGGGCATTATCTAACCTTTTTAAAGAAGATATAAACATAAGAGGAGCAAGTAGAACAGACACAGGGGTACACGCTTTATCACAGCTTGCCCTTTTAAAACATAAAACTACTATACCAATAGATAGATTGCCACTTGCTATAAACTCTTTTTTAAACACTAAAGAAATAGTAGTAACAAATGCCATATATGTAGATGAAAGCTTTCACCCTCAAAATAGTGTTTATAAAAAAACATACCAATATAAAATATATAATGCACCATTTTTAAACCCATTAGTTAGAAATTATACAGAGTTTGTTCATAAGCCTTTAGATATAGAAAAAATGAGACAAGCTTCAAGCTATTTTTTAGGTGAGCACGATTTTAAGGCTTTTTGTGCAACTGGCAGTATGGCAAAAACAACAGTAAGAACAATATACGATTTAACCATAAATAAAGAAGATAATATTATTACAATAGAAATAACAGGCAATGGTTTTTTATATAATATGGTTAGAATAATAGCAGGTACATTAATAGATATAGGACATAATAAAAAACAACCAAAAGATATAGAAGGTATAATATTATCTAAAGATAGGCAAAAAGCAGGTAAAACAGCGTCTGCCTCTGGTCTTACTTTATATAAAATATATTATGAGGTATAATTATGAAAGAAAATAAAATTTTATCATTATCTATTGTTATAAATTTAATATATACATTAATTGTAAGTTTTATATTAGTGTCTATATCTAAAAAAGAGTTTATACCATACCTAACAATTATTTTTAATATAATAACTTTTATAATAAATTTATTTTTAACTATGATTATAATAAAAGTTAAAGATTTTGCCGTTATAAAAAATGTTTCTATAATAACTATAATATTAAATATTTTATTTTATATAGGTAAAAATATAGCAAATTATTTAGATAATATTATTGTAAATACAAATTTTGCAAAAATTAATACGCAATATTTTATAAATGAAGCAGATATTAATATAGGACAACAATTTGCAAAATTTAGTACAAACATTTTATTTTCAAACTTTTTATATGCTATATATATAATTTCATTAACTATTTTTATAGTAGGTGCAACATTAAAAATAGTTAATACTAAAGATAAATAAACTTTTTATTATACATAAAAATAAAAGACTTCCTTATATTGATATAATATATAAGAAAGTCTTTTTTATGAGGAGAGGATTTGTATCAATTGTAACCTATCTATATAAAATTATAAAGATAATCTTATATTCTTAAATAAAGCTAAATAAACTTAAAATTGTAATAACAATAGCTAAAGTTATTATAAAATATGCTAGTTTATATTTTTTTAATGTATTATTTATAATTATTGAGCTAATGCTAAGCCCTATAATAGATAGGCTGATTATTTTGCCAATAGTATCATTACTAGCAAGGCTAACAAAATTGATACCAGCTAATAATATAGTAAATATACCTAATATGTGTAAAACAATATTTTTATTGTTTTCATTTTTACTTAATAGTAAAAAACCTATACCAAGCCCACTAGCTATACTAGTGCCATAAAATAAGCTACTAAATACACCAATTGCCATAATAATCAGTCCTTTCTATAAATAGATATAATAAACTAAATAATACTAAAAGTTTTTAATATAGAAACAATAACAGAAATAGTTATTAAAATATAAGCGATTTTATCTTGTTTAAGTTTTAATTTTAAAAATATAGCTAATATAGGTAAAATACCAACAATAGCTAAAAGAGATTTACCAACTATATCATTAGTAGGAGCGCTTATAAAGCCTTCAAAACTAATAAGAATAGATAAAGCAGATAATAAATAAAATACTATATTTTTAATTTTTTCATTTTTTAAAACGTATAATAATATTAAACCACCAATACCTAAAATAATAGCAATGTAAAATAAAATACCAAATACTCCAAGTGCCATAAAAATCAGTCCTTTCAAATGTGTTTTAAGATTTGTTATTTATTATATATTTATTATAAGATATAAATCTAAATAATTTATTTAATAAAATCTAAAGAATTATAAAGATTATATAAAAGAAAATAATTTTAATATACTTATAATTAAAGAAATAATAGTAAGTGTGTAAGCTATATATTTTTTATTTGTTTTAATATGTATTATAATAGCTAATATACTTATTAAGCCAATTAGCCAAGTTAAAACTTGCTCTAATATAAGATTTGTAGGTAAGCTTGTAGCAGCCATTCCAGATATTACTATTGCTAATATAGATAATATATAAAATGATATTTTTTTTACTGTATTATTTTTACTTAATAATAAAAATGCTATACCTAAGCTACTTATAACTACTATTACTATAAATAAAATTAATAAATATCCTAATGCCATAACTGTTCACTCCTCTATAATATATTTTATATTAAAAATTTGTTTGTTTTTGTTTATGTATATAATTTAACATACAATTATAAAGAAATTTATAATACAATTATAAAGAATTCTAAAGATTAATTTATAGTATTTAGTATTATTTCTATTTTAAATATATTATTTTCTTTATATATATTAAAAGAACCGTTATAGCTATCAACTATTTTTTTTATATTTTTTAACCCTATTTTATGGCTTTCTACGTGGTTATTATGGTCTTTTATGTAGTTTTGTTGGGTTATTATAAGCTTTTGTTCTTTATGTGTAACTTTAATATTAATATCTTTTTGTGGGTTAGCATATTTTTCTATATTTGATGATATGTTATCAAATATTCTTCTTAAATCTTCAACTTTAAAAAGACATTTAAAATTATCACAACCAGATAAGTCTATATTACATATAAATTTATCTTCTAAAATTTCTTCTGTTTCATATAATAATTGTTCTATAAATAATTTACCATTTTCTATTATTTCAGATTGGTTATTTTCTTTACCAAGGAGCTTATCTGTAAGTATTTTTATTTGCTCTGCCTTTGATAAAATAATATCTATGTATTGATTAAACTCTTCATTTGTAATGTTATCTTTATTTTTTATATAGTCAGAATAAGATAATATAGACGTAAGAGGTGTTCTTATATCGTGAGATAAAGAGCGTATCATTTGTTCACGCTCTTCTTTTAAAGCTTGCTCTTGTTTAAACAATTCTTTTTGAGATAATGCAAGAAAGTTTATGCTTTCTGCTAGTTCTGAAAATTCATTGTTACCTTCTACATTTATTGTAAAGTCCATATTATTTTGCTTTAAGTTTTCTACACTATTTATTATATACACAAGATATGCTAGTTTTTGTCCTAATAAAAATAAAAACAAAGATATAAAAATTACTATACCAGCACAAAAACATATACTTTTTATCCAAACATCAAAGGTTGATATTTGTATATTATTTAGTATTATGTGTCTGTTGTATAAATAGGTTTCTGCTATTGATATAGATGTAATATATAAAAAATAAAAAGCAAAAGATGAAGATATAGCACAAGCTAAAAGTATTTCTAAAATTTCTTTTAATAATTTATTTTTTCTGTTTTTAGTCAACATAATATCCCTTTCCCCAAGCTGTTTTTATATATTGTGGGCTTTTAGAGCTATCGCCTAGTTTTTTACGTAAATTTTTAATATGTACCATTATTGTGCTATCTCCTATGGCATCTTCTTCCCATATACTTTGATAAATATTTTCTAATGAATATATTTTTTTAGGGTGAGTTATAAAAAGCTCTAATATTTTAAATTCTGTATAAGTTAATACAATAACATCGCTATTTTTTATAACAGATTGACTATTTAAGTCTAGCGTTAAATCTTTATATATTATTTTGCTATTATCTTGTTTTTTATCTAATTGGTTATTATTAGTTTGTGAATAATTTTGTACTCTTCTAAGCAATGCCTTAATTTTTAAAAGTAGCTCCATATTAGAAAAAGGCTTTGCTATATAGTCATCTGCACCAACAGAAAACCCCATAACTTTGTCAGATTCACCTGTATATGCAGTTAAAAATATAATAGGTGCTAAATATTTTTTTCTTATTTCTGCACCTGCTATAAAGCCAGTCATTATAGGCATATTAACATCTAATATATATAAATCTATATCTTCGTTTGATAGATTTAAGGCTTCTTGGCCATTTTCTGCTACAATTACATCATAGCCTTCGCCTACAAGCAATAAGTTTAATATATCTCTTATATCTTTTTCATCATCTGCTATTAAAATTTTGTTTTTTTTTGTATTCATAATAAATTTTCCTTTCAAACTAGTATATACAATTATAATTATACTTCATACAAGTATAATTGTATAGTTTTATATAAAAATAAGCCCATTAATTAAAATAATGGGCTTATTTAGGTATAAAATATTTAATTAAAATACGTTAAAAAAGGTAAGCTTTCTTTTATACCTATCTTTTTTATAATTTTTTCTATTATTTCATTATTATTACTTATAAATGGCATAAAACCAATTAAATCACTAATATTATTAAAATTGTCATTTTCTAAAACGTTTGTAATAAAATTAGTTAAATCTTCCTTAGAAACAAATGGAGCAAAACCAACTAAATCGTTAATATCATCTATTTTACCATTTTTATAAAAATCTTGTAGTAGTTGCCCTAGCATATCTTTACATATAAAAGGAGCAAAAGCAACTAAACCATCAATATCTTTAAACTTATTATCTTTTAAAACTTCTGTAATAAAGTTGTTTAAATCGTTTTTATTTAAGAATGGAGCAAAGCCAACCAAATTTTCAATATCAGTTATTTTATTATCTTTGTAAGATTGTATAAGTATGTTACATAAAAACTCGCTATCTAAAAAAGGAGCAAAACCAACTAAATCTTCAATATTTCTTGCATTATTGCCATTTATAGTATCAACTAAAAAATCGCTTATAACACTTTTACTTAAAAATGGTGCTAAACCAACAAAGTCTTCAAAATTTTCAACTTTAATATTGTTTTGATAACTAACAAAAATACTGTTTAAAATATCTTCAGATATAAAGGGTGCTAAACAAATTAAATCATCAATATGTATTTTGGTATCTTTAGATACAATATCATAGATACTTTCAAATATAGCGTCATTTTGCTTTGGTTTTAATATAGGGGCAACTTCTATAAATTCACTTACATCTATTTTTTCATTTTCTAAATATTCATTAAGATTTTCATTTATAATATTTTCAACTATTTTATTATGCCCTAAAAGCTCGTCTATACTAATATTTAAAATAGAGCAAAGCTCAGGCAACTTTGATATATCTGGGCTAGATTGTCCTTTTTCCCAGTTAGAAACTGCCTGAAAACTAATATTTAGCTTGTCTGCTAGCTCCATTTGTGTCATATTTGCTTCTTTTCGTGCTTTACAAATTTTTTGTCCTATGTTTTGCATATTAAACATATAAACCATTCCTTTCTTATCTTGTTTAATTTGATAAGCTAATTATATAAAATTAATTTTAAAAAATCTAACAAGTAGTAATTGAATTATAAACTAAAGTAATAATTGAGCTATAAATATATTGTAATATGTTCATTATCTTTAGTGTAAATATCTACAAAAGGCTCGTTTTTTAAAATATGTTTACATTGTTTTAAAGACTTTAGCATTAGTTTTAAGTCTTTTTTAGAAATAGCATTTTTATCTTTACAAAATTTATATATTATATGTACACTTATACTATTTAAAACTAATATATTAGGTATAATTATAGATTTTTTAAAATTATCTGATTTTATTTTTATTTTCATTATTCCACCACAATTTCTACTATATCTCCATCTGCTGAATTAATTTCTACTAATTTGCCATTAACACCGCTTTCTATTAAAGATATAATCATATCAAAATCAATACCATCTAATTTACTACTATTACCAAACATAGAGAAAGTTTTGCCCATTTCACAAGTTACTTTTACAAGCATTAAGGGTAAGTTAACCTTAACTATATCTCCATCGCAAGATTTAATATTAATTTTTAATATTTTTTGGTTTAAATCTTTTTCATCTTGATTAGGGTTATAATAAACAATATCTTCTTTAGATTTAACTAAATCATCTAAAGAAACATTAAAAAAATTAGAAAGCTCTATTAATATAGGTAAATCTGGTATACTTAAATCGTTTTCCCATTTACTAACAGCTTGAGGAGATACACCCATTTTTTCTGCAAGCTCATCTTGTGTTATTTGTCTTTGTTTTCTAAGTGAGCAAATTTTTTGTCCTAAAGAATTATTCATAGTTAAAACCACCTTTTAATATATTTTATAAACATATTATACAAAATAATTATAACAAATAAAATACAGTATTAGTTGTGTATATATAGCAATAGTTTATAAAATTCAACTAATAGTTGATAATATAAAAAATACTAGCAAAGCTAGTATTTTTTATATTATTTTTTAAATTTTCTATCTACAAACACATATATTACAATGCCTGCTAAAGATATAATAGTTAATATTAAGCCTAAATTAAAGCCTTTAACGTGATATTTAAAAGATATTTGATGTTCACCTTGTGGAACAGATATACCTATAAGACCATCATTACCAATAGGTATAAGCTCTGTTTCATTACCATCTACAAAAGCAGTAAAGCCTTCGTCATAAGGTATAGATGTAAACATAATGCCATCTTCTTTAGCATTAATAGTACCATTTAAAGACGTGCTATCATAATCTGTAACTATTAACATTTCATCAGAAAGCTCGTTATATATATTTTCAAAAGCATAATCATCAAAAGATGCTGCATACACTCTAAAGCTACCTGTCTTAGAATAAGTAGTTTCATAAGCACCTTTTCTATCTAAAGAAAACTCTATATCTACAAAATTACCTTCTTGTAAAACCCCAAGGTCTATAAGGCTTCTACCAGTAGATATTTCTCTATCAGATGTTTGCCCATTTATTGTATATTTAAATCTTTTAGAGTTTGTAGACTCTACATATAAAAATGTTCTTTGAGTTTTTGGTATATATGCTCTAGCATAAACAGTAGGTATTAAGTCTAGGTTAGTTTCGTCGTGTAGTGTATAAGAATAAGATTGATGTTCTTCTTTTGGCTTTATATCTACATTTTCTGCTCTAAAATGTTCTACTGGAAACTCTGTTAAAAGCTCATCTTTTATATTTGTTGCATTATACACAAATTCATTTTGTGTTATAAAAGGTGTTTCTTGGTCTGTTTTCCAGCTTGTTATATTATCATCTACCATAAAGCCAACAGATAAAGGAGTTTTATTTTCATATAAATAAACATTATCAAATTGATTTATAAAATCATAATTTTGATTAACTATTTCTTTATCTTTAGAAGTAATATATTTAATATTAAACATAGAGTCTAAAAGAGGCGTTGGGTCATAGTATCTATAAGAGTTACCTGTTGCTGCTACACCTAAGTTTTCTAATAGTTTTGATGTATCTCCATAAGCTAAAGAAGAAAACTGAGAAAAACCATTATAATGATACATTGTAGATTCGTTTATAGCAGTAAACCTTGCAAACTCTTGTCTGAAAAATTTATTTTCGTCTGTATCATTTTCTTTTATATATTGTAAAACATCATCTGTTGCATCTATATATTTAACATATCCATCTCTATCTGTTGTCCCACTATGATTAAAACCATTTAAACAGTTAAACAAACTTTCACCAGATATTATAAGTAGTAACATTGATAAGGTAAATGTTAAACTATATTTAAAATTAGTTTTAGATATACAATATTTTAATATAAAACCACATAATAAAATTATACATATTGATATAATAGCTAAAATATAAAAGCTATTAGTAATAGTTTTTTCTTCAGGAAGATTTTTAACATTATATATAAGCCCACCAACAAATAAGCCAATAGATGTTAAAGAAAAGATAATAGAAAAAACAATAGAAATTTTTTCATTTTGTTTTGTATTAACAATTTTCCTTTCACAATTTGCTTTGTAGTATAATACTACAAGTAGGTATATACATAGTAATAGAATATTAGCTATAATATCTTCAAAAGATAAAACACTAGAAATATCATCTACTACATTTATTAAATAATATTCACTTAAAATTATATATAAAATATAAAAAGGTATGGCAATATACATAACTAAAGGTTTGATACCTTTTACATTTATTAAAGATTTATAAGCAAGCATTAATATTATAAAAGAATATATAAATGTATATCTATGCGGTAAGTTAGCAGGGAAGTGAAACCCGTGTATAATAAAGTCTAGCTGCTTAAAAGCAGAACAAGCTAACATAAATATTATTAATATAGCAAAAAATATACGTTCTTTTAGCTTTATTTCTTTATTAAAGAAGTAAGTAGGTATTAAAACCATTGTTAAAACACCGCTATAAAGATTTGGTAAATCTTCATTTCTTGCTAAAACAACAGGTCTTGCACCAGAAAAATGAGCTGTTATCATTTGATAAACGTTTTGATACATTTCAAAAGATGGAAAAGATGTATCAGATGTTTGTGTTCTGCCAAGAGCAACAACAGTAGGTATAGCTAAAACCATTGTTGTGCCACCAGCTAATAATGATAAAATACCAAATTTTAAAATTCTATTTAATATAATTTTAAATTCTGTTTTTATGCTATATTCTACAAAAACTTTTATTAAAAAATATAATGTTGCAAATACACAAACTAAAAATGCTATATAAAAGTTTACTGTAATACATACTATAAGGCTAATAAGATAAGTTTTATAAGAGCCATTTTTAACAAGCCTATCTATACCAAGGGCTACAAGAGGAAAGAGGTATATAGAGTCTAGCCACATTATGTTCCAGTAAAAGCTAGTTATAAAAGCCATAAAAGCATACATTATAGCAAATATAGCAACAAGTATATTATCTTTATTAAATGTATTTTTTAAATAATATCCAAAGCAAAATGCACATAAAACAACTTTTACAAAAACAAAAAATAAAATAGCTTCAGATATATATTGACTAGGGAAAAATAGTATAAAAATACTAATAGGACTAGCCGTATAATATGCAATTTGGCTTAAAAATTCTTTACCAAGCCCACCTTGCCAAGAATAAAAAAGGCTATCACCTGTTAATAATTTATGTCTTAGCTCTTCGTGAAAAGGGGCATATTGATGATATAAATCTACTTTTAATATGCTATTATCTCCAAAAGGGAAAAAACCACAAAAAGCATAAGTTATAAGCATAATAACAGCAGATACAGCAGTTGCTAAAAGTATATAATTATTCTTTTTTATAGTATCTTTTATCATAATGTTTCCTTTCGTATAAATTTTATAATTATTAAACCTAGTATATTATAACATATATTATAATTATTTAAAGAAAAATTTTAAGATTTAAAAATAAAAATTTTGCTAAAAAAGTAATTTGCTATAACAACAAATACATTTACAAGTATTTTTGATAAAACTTCAGGTATACTTAAAAAATCTACCATTATAACCATAAATATAATTGAAAGTACTAAAGAGGCTAACCTAAGGAAAAAAAAGTAAAACATTTCTTTAAATATATTATGTTTATTTTTTATAGCAGAAAAAACAAATATTTTGTTTGTTACATATGCAAATAAAACGGCAAAAACCCAAGCAAGACAAGTAGCTATTACATAGTGTATATTTAATGTTTTATTTGATATATAAAAAACAATAAAATCTACAAGGGTGGTTAGCACACCAAATATTAAATATAATATAACTTCTTTATTAAAAATTTTTTTATAAATAGATTTAAGCATAGTTGTAATCTCCATTTTTAGTAAAATATAAAAAGTAGGCTTAGCCTACTTTTTATATTTTATATTAATATTTAATTTTTTACAACTGTTAATGTAACTTTTTCTCCGTTAATGTTCCATTCTTTAGTGTAGCCATTATTAGAGCCGTTTACTATATCTGTTGCTAAAACATCTTCTTTTATTTGTTCTATATTTTTAGCTATAATATTAGCTATTTTTTCATTGTCAGAGTAGTAAACTGTAATTTTATCTAACACTTCAAACTCGGCTTCTTTTCTCATAGTTTGAATTTTGCTTATTATCTCTCTAACAAAACCTTCTTCTAAAAGTTCTTCTGTAAGGTTTGTGTCTAAAACAATAGTTATGTTTTTATCACTTTCAGACACATAGCCTTCCATTTGAGCTGTTTCTATTAATACATCATCTTCACTAAGCTCAATATTTTCATTATCTATTGTAAACTTAATAAAGCCTGTTTCTTTAAGCTCAGACATAAGCTTAATACCATCATTTTCTTTAAGATAGTTGCCAATAGAAGGAACAAGCTTACCATATTTTTTACCAAGTGTTCTAAGCTGTGGCTTAAAGCTATAACTTGTAAATGCAGAAACATCATCTTTAAACTCTACATTTTTAATATTAAGCTCTTCTTTAATAATATCTATAAACATACTATCTAAAGTAGTGTTAGATTTTACAAACATATTGCCAATTGGTTGACGATTTTTAATATTAGCAGTGTTTCTACCAGCACGGCCTGCTACAACTATTGATAAAACGCTATCCATATCTTCTTCTAATTTTTTATCTATAAGGTTTTCATCATAAGTTGGGAAATCGCAAAGGTGTACACTTTCTGGAGCATCTTTACATACTTTGCAAACAAGGTTTTGATATATGCTTTCTGCCATAAATGGTGTAAATGGAGCAGAAAGTTTTGTAAGAGTAACTAAAACTGTATATAAAGTCATATAAGCATTAACTTTATCTTGAGGCATATCTTTACCCCAGAAACGTTCTCTTGAACGTCTTACATACCAGTTACTAAGCTCGTCTACAAACTCAGACATAGCTCTTGATGTTTCTGTAAGTTTGTAATTTTCAAGGCCTGTATCTACAAATTTTACTAAAGAATTAAGTTTTGATAAAATCCATTTATCCATAGGTGGTAATTTATCATATTCTAAAGTGTAGTTGTTAGGGTCAAAGTTATCAATGTTTGCATATAAAACAAAGAATGCATAAGTGTTCCATAATGTGCCCATAAACTTACGTTGACCTTCATTTACTGCTTCTTCATAAAATCTGTTAGGTAACCAAGGAGAGCTATTTGTGTAGAAATACCATCTAACTGCATCTGCACCTTGTTTGTCTAAAACTGTCCAAGGGTCTACAACGTTGCCTGTATGTTTACTCATTTTTTTGCCATCTTTATCTTGAACGTGGCCTAAAACTATAACGTTTTTATATGGTGCTTTATCAAATAATAAAGTTGATATAGCCATAAGCGTATAGAACCAACCTCTAGTTTGGTCTATTGCTTCTGATATAAAATCGGCAGGGAAGTTTTCGTTAAATACTTCTTCATTTTCAAATGGATAATGCCATTGAGCAAAAGGCATACAACCAGAGTCAAACCAACAGTCGATAACTTCTGTTACACGTGTCATTTTACCGTTACATTTTGGACAATTTAAGTGTACATTATCAATGTAAGGTTTGTGAAGCTCTATATCTTCTGGACAATCTGATGACATAGATTTTAACTGTTCAATGCTACCTACTGCTTCTCTATGTCCACAGCTACACTCCCAAATAGGAAGAGGCGTACCCCAGTAACGTTCTCTTGATAAGCCCCAGTCGATAACATTTTCTAAGAAGTTACCAAAACGGCCTTGTTTAATGTTATCAGGCATCCAGTTTACTGTGTTATTGTTTTTAACAAGCATATCACGCATTTTTGTCATAGCTATAAACCAAGTATCTCTAGCATAGTATAATAAAGGCGTGTCGCATCTCCAACAGAATGGATAGCTATGTTCATAGCTTTCTGCTTTTAAAAGTTTATTTTCTTGTTTTAATTTTTTAATAATATCTTCGTCTGCATCTTTTACAAAAACTCCAGCCCAGTCTGTAACTTCTGGTAAAAACTTACCTTCTTCATTAACAAGCTGAACAAAAGGAAGATTGTTATCTTTACCTACACGAGCATCATCTTCACCAAAGGCAGGTGCACAGTGTACTATACCTGTACCGTCTGTAAGAGTAACATAAGAGTCGCATACTACATAATAAGCCTTTTGGTCTTTTACAATATTTTTAGCATAATCAAAAAGAGGTTCATATTCTAACCCTTTAAGATTAGCACCTTTGCATTTTTCTAATACTTCTGGTTTTTCTTCTTCCCCAAATACTTTAGATACTAATGCATCTGCTAAAATGTATTTCTCACCATTTAAAACCACTTTAACATAGTCTTCATCTGCATTAACAGTAAGAGCAACGTTTGAAGGAAGCGTCCAAGGAGTTGTTGTCCAAGCTAGTAAAAACTCATCAGTAGTACCTTTTACTAAAAATTTAGCATAGGCCGATTTATCTTTAACATCTTTATAACCTTGTGCTACTTCGTGGCTAGATAAAGATGTACCACAACGAGGGCAATAAGGTACTATTTTATGGCCTTTATATAATAAGCCTTTATCCCAAATTTGTTTTAAAGCCCACCATACAGACTCTATATAAGAATTGTGATAAGTAACATAAGGGTTATCCATATCTGCCCAAAAGCCAACTCTATCACTCATTTTTCTCCATAAGCTTTCATATGTGAAAACACTATCTTTACATTGTTTAATAAATGGCTCTACACCATAGTTTTCTATTTGAGGTTTACCACTTATGCCAAGCTTTTTTTCTATTTCAAGCTCAACAGGTAAGCCGTGTGTGTCCCAGCCTGCTTTTCTTAAAACTTTGTAGCCTTTCATTGTTTTATAACGAGGGATAATATCTTTTACAACACGTGTTAAAATATGTCCTATATGTGGCTTACCATTTGCAGTTGGAGGGCCATCAAAAAATGTAAAAACTTCGCCTTCTTTTCTGCTTTCTATACTTTTTTCAAAAATTTTATTTTCTTTCCAAAAGTTTAAAATTTCTTTTTCTCTTTCAACAAAGTCTAAATTAGTTAAAACCTTATCGTACATAATTACCTCCTAAAATTTATATTTATCTTTATGGTTTATTTAATGATTAAATACTAATAATATAAAAAAGCCCTGTCAAAAAGACAGGACGTAATAAACGCGGTACCACCTGATTTGATAGCAAAGCTATCCACTCAAACCCTGTAACGTAGGGGATACGTTAAAGCCTACTAACTTTTATAAATATAAAAATTTTCGGTTTACTGCTAAAAGGTGATTTTCGGTATAAATCTTTTGGCTAGACTTGCACCATCTCTAGCTCGCTAAACTAAGAATATTATACTTACTGTCCTTATCAAAGCATTTATCATTATATTATTATTACAATTAAGGTATGACTTAATAATTTTTAAATAAAATTTATAAATAGTTTTATTTTAAATTTAATTTAAAAATATTTAGGAATACCTGTTTTTGAATACACAGTATTCAAAAAATTGATTAGTTTTATTATACCTTTTAAAAATAGATTTGTAAAGGGCAAATTTATATGATAAAATAACATTAAATTTATTTTAAGAGGTGTTTTTTTGAAAGAATTAGAAGAAATATATAATAAAATAAATAATTTAAATTATCTTTTAGATAGAAAGATAGAAATATTAAATATTATCTTAAATATAACAAAAAGCCAACATATAGTTTTTAAAGAAGATAGAAATGTAGATAGCTTTATTGATATTTCTTTAGAAGAAAAACAAGGGCTAATAGATGAACTTATAAATATAGATGAAATGTTTTTATCTATATTTGAAGGCTTTAAAGGAGCTCTTAATCAAAATAAAAATATATTTAAAGAAGACTTAAAAAAAATACAAAATAAAATACAACAAATATCAGATATAGACCTTAAAATAAGGCTACAAGAAGAAAAAAATAAGCAATTAATAAATAATAATGTTAATTTTAATCAAGAAAAAATAAAAACATTAAAAGTATCTAAAAATGAAATGCTAAAAAAATATATGAATAATACTAAAAAGTAAAAAGGTAATAGTCAATATTAAATAGTAGACTATATATTATTTAATATTGACTAAATATTCCCAAATTCTAAAATTAGCAAATAGTAAAGGGGTGGAAAATATCAATAGTATGAATAAAACAGCCAGAAAATATACCTGCAATTGTATTATAATTGATGAGTAGGGGGTATTATTAACTAACCTTTATAACTTTCTATACTATTTAAAATCAGGCTAGCTTAAAAAATTTTTATCTTTAAGGTGGCTTATTGGTCGTGTTTTAAATTAAATAGGGTAGTATATTTATGAAATGAAAAATTAAAAAAACGATTATTTGCATATTTGCTGGTATGCCATCTAATTTAGTTTTTATAGCTCAAATAGATGAAATGATAAATATTAGTATTATTATTAATAATTATAGCATATGTTGTTAAAAAATAAATAATAGATAAAGAAAAACAACTTAAAGAAGAAGCATCTTTAACAGTATAAAATAAAAGGCAGGTTATCCTGCCTTTTATTAACTGTAGTTTAATATGATATATATAGCACCACACATTATAAATTCTCAAAATTATTTGTCTAATATTTTAGATTCAATTCATAATAGGTGGTTTTGACCTTAAAATAAATATATAGTGAAAATAGTATAAAATAAAACTGTTATAAATATTTTTACTATATATTATTACATAAAAGTATTAATAATAAATAAGAATAATATCACCTAAAATAGTTGATATTAGTTTAAATTTATGTTAAAATTTGTATAGAAAATAATGTAAGGAGGTGATATATAGTATGCCTATTAAAGATGTAAACTATTCTAAATTTTGAATTTTTTAGAGGTGATGATTTGGGGTATTCATTCATAACTAATGTAGTGCATTCAATTTTATAAATGTATTTACAACTTTTTTGAGGCATGTAAAATTAATTTTTTTATTTTATTTAGATGATGGAGGTAAATTTTATGAAAGCAAAGTTAAAACTAAATAAGCTTTTATCAAGTTTTTTAGCTTTTAGTATGGTATTATCTACAATGGTAATACCACAAGATTTAATATTAGCAAGCCAATTAGCAGATATTGAAATTGTAGAAGATGCTAATATAAGCGAAGAAACATCAAGTGAAGAGACATCAAGCGAAGAGATATCAAGTGAAGAGACATCAAGCGAAGAGACATCAAGTGGAGAGAGTAATCAAATAACAAATGATGAAATTAAAACTATGTCTAATATTAATGACATAATATTAGAAGGTACAGTTATAGCAGGTTTTAGTAGCAGTGTAACACAAATAGGAGAACTCACTATACCTAGAGAAGTAAAAGGTGTAACTGTTACAGGCATAAAAGAAGGTGCCTTTATAAATAGAGGTATTACCAAATTAACATTTGAAGCAGACAGTGCTATAACAAGTATAAGTGATAGTGCATTTGAAAATAACCCTATTACAGAAATAACTCTTGC
>CALWSN010000095.1 GCA_944384215.1 uncultured Clostridia bacterium
AAGGGCTAAAGCCCCTAAAAATCTGGCTTTTTTACACAATCCGAGGCAAAGCCCCGTCTTGTGATTAAAATTTTTATGCAAGCATAAAAATGTGTATAAGCTACTTTAATGTTATTTTGTCTACAATCTGAAAGAGTGTAGATTTTATCTACACTCTTTTTGTAATGTTAAGTTATGAGGAGGGTATAACTTAAATATTAACTAAATTTTTCGTAATTTATTTTATCTTGTGAAACACCAAGCTCTAGGAGATTTTTTTCTAAAGATTCCATAAAAATTGGTGGCCCACAAAAGTAAAATGCTCCATTTAAAGGTAAGTTATCTTTAATCCATTCTTTTGTAACAAAGCCTTGTACATCATAGTTTTTACCAAGCTCATCTGTATCTAATGGATTAGAATAGAAAACAGTATTTTTAAGATTGTTTTCTTTACAAATATTATAAATATCATCAGCAAAAGGATGTATATTAGAATTTTGGACAGCTTGTACAAAATATATATTTCTATCTTTAGCATTAGCAAGCAACATAGATAACAAAGGAGTTATACCAATGCCACCAGATAATAAAACAATAGGTGTATCTTTAGGTAAATTTTCGTCTAACACAAAAACACCACAAGGAGGCATAGCTTCTATACTATCACCAATTTGTAAATTATCGTGAAGATAAGAGCTCATAACACCGCCATCAATTTTTTTAACACTTATTCTATACACTTCTTCATTAGGTAAATCTGAAAGACTATAAGTTCTCATAACTTCTTTCATTTGAGGGTCATTTGTTTTTATTTTAAAAGGTAAAAATTGACCTGGAGTGTGTTTAGGTAACTTTTCACCATTTTTTGATTTAAAATAAAAAGATTTTATTGTATCACAAACATCTTTTTTATCAATTAAAACTAATTCTTTAAAACTATCCCAATTATTCATAAACATACCTCCTTAACTAATAATAATTATTATGTGATAATTATAATTTATAAAATAAAATAAGTCAATATATTTTTTTACAAAAAAATAACAAAAATAAATAAAAGAGTTGGTTAATATAACCAACTCTTTTATTTATTACAAAGTATTAAAAAATTGATTTATTTTAAAACAGGCATAGGGCCAGCACCATTTTTTGCAGTTAAAGCTTGTGTTAATTTAGTCTTTAAAGTTTGTATTTCATAATCTGTATCTTTAGGTGAAGGTATATAATAACCTTTTTTTTCTGCAAATTTATATAAGTTATATTGTGCTTCTTCTGCTTCATTTCTCATTTGTTGAAAAATTTGTCTTAAATTTAAGTCGCTACATTCGGTTATCATTTTAGCATAGCTAACTATACTTGCTTTTAACCCAGTTAAAATATCTAAAACCATATCTTTTTCGTTCATAAGTACCTCCTATAATAATTGTACTAATTTTTGAGCCGATTGTTCTGCCTTTATGCTAGAAGATTTAAACATTTCTTTTAGCTCTGGCTCACAAGCTTTTGTTGCATAGCAAGATAGCTTAGAAGATATAGTGATATGATTAGATACACATTCTCTTATTGCGTTTATTTCCATTTGATTTAAGTTTGACATATATTCACCTTCTATTAAATTAAAATATTTTATGTAGATATTTTAACCATAAAATAAATATATATACTTAATATTTTATTTTTTATTGTTCATAAAAAACATAAATATAGCAACAGAACAAATAATTATATAACCTATAAAGCTATAAATATCAGGTTTTTGGTTAAACACTATATAGCCTAATATACCAGAAAATATAATCTGAGAATAGTCGAAAATAGATATTTCTTTTGCAGGAGCATTGGCATAAGCAGCTGTTATAGCAAACTGACCAAGGCTTGCAAAAAGGCCAGCTAATAATAAATAAACTAACTGTTTTATAGACATAGGCGAAAAATTAAAAATAACAAAAGGTAAAATAGCTAAACAAGAAAAACAAGAAAAGAAAAATACTATAAAAGGTCCTTTTTCTCCTCTAAGGCTTAAAAATCTTACCATTGTATAGGCCATACCAGCACACATTGCTCCTAAAACACCTATTAATGCAGGCAAGCTATTTAAACTTGTTTTAGGTATGTTATTACTTAATAGTCCTATTATAAGATTAGGGTTTATAATAAACAAACTACCTAAAAATGCTATTAATATAGAGATAGCTTGCCATAATTTAATTTTTTCTTTAAGTATAAAAAATGAAAAAATTATTACAAAAAATGGTGCAAGTTTATTAAGCATAGTAGCATCTGATAGTATTAAGTTTTCTATTGCATAATAGTTAAAAATTATACCAAGGGTACCGAAGGTAGCTCTAAGTATTAACAATAATAAGTTTTCTTTTTTAAAACTAAACCCTATTTTTGATTTTTTTATAATATAAAATGCAAAAACTAAAGAAACTAAATTTCTAAAAAAACTTTTTTGCATAGAAGGTATATCTCCAGATAGTTTTACAAAAAGGCTCATAAATGCAAAGCCTAAAGCTGATAGTATAATAAAAAATATTCCTTTATTTTTATTTGTCATAATAATCTCCTTTCTAAAATTTATTAATATTTTATAATAAAAATAAAAAAATGTAAATTAAACATTGTAAATTTTTTAAAATGTATTATAATTATTTTAGATAACTTAATATTTTATAGTAAAATTATAAATAGTTTGTTTTAACTTTTATAAATAAAATATTTATGAATAACTACTTATAACATAAAGTGTCTATAAAATTGATTAATTTGGAGGAGAAAAAAATGAGCTATAAAAACGAGTTTATTAAATTTATGTGTGATTCAGGAGTTTTAACTTTTGGTGATTTTGTAACTAAAAGTGGTAGAAACACACCTTACTTTATTAATACAGGAAATTATAACACAGGTGAACAAATAAATAAATTAGGTTATTTTTATGCAAAGTGTATGGAAGAAAATGGGATAGATAGCAACGTTTTATTTGGGCCAGCTTACAAAGGTATACCACTTTGCGTAACAGTTGCATCTGCTTTATATAAAGACTATAACAAAAATTTAAACTATTGTTTTAATAGAAAAGAAGCTAAAGACCACGGAGAAGGTGGCGTAATGGTAGGCTATAAGCTTAAAGATGGTGATAAGGTAACTATTATAGAAGATGTTATTACAGCAGGTACTGCTATAAGAGAAAGCTTACCTATATTAAAAAATGCAGCTAATGTTACAGTAGATAGCGTTATTATATCTGTTGATAGAATGGAAAAAGGTAATAATGAAAAATCTGCTATACAAGAAGTTTATGAAGAATTTGGTATAAAAGTATACCCTATTGTTACAATAATAGATATTATAGAGGCTATAAAATCTGGCGTTATAGAAGGTCAGGAATATTTAGATAAAATGATAGCTTATAGAGAAAAATATGGTATAAAATAATACTGTAACTTAAATGTAATAAATCTGTTATTAATTGGAAATGTTATAATTTACAATATATGATATAATTTAGATATATTATATTTATGTAGGAAAGGAAATGAAAACTATGGTTAATAAAATAAAAAAATATTTTATATCTTTAACATTAGTATTAACAATGTTAGTGCCTAGCTTTACAGTTTTTGGTGCAGACCCTGTTTATGTTAAAATAAACGGTGTGCCAATTATTTATGAAGATGCACAACCTCAAATTATGAACCAAAGAGCTATGGTGCCTTTTAGAAAAACAGCAGAAACTCTTGGAGCTACTGTTGAATGGAACAAACAAACAGAAACGGCTACTTTAAGAAAAGGTGATAGAGTAGTAGTACATACTATGCGTACAAA
>CALWSN010000096.1 GCA_944384215.1 uncultured Clostridia bacterium
AATAAATGGTCAGATTTTGATTTTTATAAAAATTTATTTACAAGATTTTATATCAATTTTAAAAATTATATTCAGATAGATAAATCATTAATATTTATAAATATAGATAAAAACTTATATATAATTATAGCTTTAATTATTATAAATATATTTTTATTAAGTTTGGTATATTTTATTTTTAAACTTAATATAAAGCCGATTAATAATAAATACTAAATTTAAATAACTATTTTCATATAAAATTTTAAAATTAGTATTTAATTATAAAATGTAAAAGTGAGGTATATATAAAAATAAATAGTTTAATAAAAATAATATATTTATATTAAGTCTTATATTGACAGAAGCCAACTAGGGCTTAGGAATCTATCCTGCAAATGCTGGTGGAGTGCCATTTTATGCAGGTGGGCTGCAATAAACAGGTAACCCTGTTGCCGATTTATATGAAAACCTAGCAGCAGAGCGAAAAGCAAAAGCAACATATGAATATATATTAAATATGAAAGATATCCTAAATGTAAATTTTTAAGAGAAAGAGAAGTAGTGCATTTTCAACGTTTTGGTGAAGCTTTAAGACTTGTTCAAGACTATCTGGATAGTAAAAGGTAGTTTGTAATATAAAAACCAAATAATATTAACCATAATAAAGAATGTAGCATATAAATATAATAAAAGACTTATTATCTCTAAAATGTAGAAGTTAATAAGTCTTTAACTTTTAGAATTATTATTAATAAAGTAGACAAAAAAATTGAAAAACAAAAAATTCTACTTTATTAAAATGTATAAAGTTAAAAATTAATATTAAAAAATAAATTCTGTTTTTGATTATAAAAAGGCATATTATTAAAAGAGTGGGGGGTATTTAGAATTATAAAATCCTTCAATATATTAAAAAAGAGAAAAGCTTTAAATATTTTTTATTAGACAATAATTTACAGTAAGTTTTTTTTAAAAACTTAAAAAGATTTCATCAATGGCACTAATAAAAACCATATATTTGCTACTAAGTTTAGCTTGATGCTTATTATTTTAATATAATGAAGTAATTTAAAAAATATTTTAAGTGTAACCTATGTTTGATACTTTAATAACAATGTTTTTAGTATAAAATATAACTGACAAAAAATGTATATATTGTTATACTTAATATAGCAAATTATAAAGTGGTGATAATATGATGTTTTGCAAAGATATAAAAGTATCTTATAAAACGGATGCTTTTAGAATTTGTAGGTTGGGGGTAAACCTAAATAACCTTAATAAGTTTCCTTTTATAAATAATTTTATATCTTTTATATTTAGGCTAGCTTAATTTTTTTAGCTTTAAGTTAGTTTTTTGGTAATGCTTATAATTAGCATAGGAGGTAGATTTTTATGAAAGGAAAGAATAAGAATAAAGCTTTAGCTGTATTTTTATCTCTTACTATGATATTATCTTCAATAAGTCTGCCATCAGACCTAGTTTTAGCGAGTGAGTTAGATAATATTATAGGTGGAGAGGTGTCAAGCGAAGAGACTTCAAGTGAAGAAACATCAAGCGAAGAAACGTCAAGCGAAGAGACTTCAAGTGAAGAAACGTCAAGCGAAGAGACATCAAGTGAAGAGACATCAAGTGGAGAGACATCAAGCGAAGAGACATCAAGTGAAGAGACATCAAGTGAAGAGACATCAAGCGAAGAGACATCAAGTGGAGAGACATCAAGCGAAGAAACTTCAAGTGAAGAGATATCAAGCGAAGAGATATCAAGTGAAGAGATATCAAGCGAAGAAACTTCAAGTGAAGAAATATCAAAAGATAAAGAGGTTCAAGAGTTAGCTAATAATGAAGGACACTTTATATTTGAAGGTAACACTATCATAGGGTATGATTCTCGTATACCTTCAATAGGAGATTTAGTGATACCATCACAAATAAGGGGTGTCAATATAACAAGTATTGCAGACAATGCATTTACTGGTAGAGGAGTTACAAAGTTAACATTTGCACCAGATGTACAAATAACTTCTATTGGACAGGGAGCTTTTGCTAACAACCCTATAGAAGGGGAGATTATCATCCCACAAACTGTAACAAATATAGGGGCAGAAGCATTTAAAAATATTAGAATAACAAAGCTTACAATAACAAACCCTAATATAATTTTTAATGAAGGAACAAATGGAAGTTATGCATTTGCAGACAACACATTGTTATCAGAGGTTATTTTGCCAGAAGGCATTACAAGAATACCAAGCTATTTCTTTAACAATACAAGTAGCTTAACAAGTATAACAATACCAAGCTCTGTAAAAACAATAGGAAAATATGCTTTTTATAGTAGTGGCTTAACAGAGCTAAACATTCCTAGCAGCGTAACATCAATAGAAGAAAATGCATTTTCAAATAACAAGCTAAAAGAACTTGTTATTCCACAAACTGTAACATCTCTAGGAGAAGGTGTATTTAGTGGTAATACAAGCTTATCAAAAGCAACTTTACCAAATAATATGGCTAGAATACCAAATCGTTTATTCGCTGGTTGTAGTGCTTTATCTGAAGTAAAAATACCAGATTCTGTATCTACAATAGGTAATGGAGCTTTTCAATTTACAAACTTAAGCGGAAAATTAGTACTATCTGACAAGGTTTCATATATAGGAGCTAATGCTTTTTTTGATATAAAAGGTATTACAGAGGTTGAGATAGGTTCTGGTTTACGTTCTTTAGGAGGAGATGCATTTTCTAACAATGTAGAGACTATTAAAATAAACAAAAATAAATTTTTAAGTTATGATGACTATTCATATGATAGATGGTGGTCTGATGGCTCTAATGTTCCAACTATTTTATGGAATGATACTATCCAAACTAATGAATGGGTATTAGATGCAGACGGATATTTATCTAAATATAAAGGTTCACAAACAGATGTGACTATACCAAGTGAAATAGATGGCATTAAAGTTAAATACGTAGGAAAATCTATTTTTAGAAATAACGGAAATATATCTAATGTAACGATAGAAGATGGAATAAAAGACATTAGAAACAATGCTTTTGCTAATTCATCTGTAAAGACTGTTACAATGCCTGATAGTATATATACAATTAAAGGCCATAAGATATTTCAATATTGTAAAGGATTAGAAGAGGTTACATTATCTAATAACTTAACTAATATAGCAGACTCTATGTTTGATGGCTCTAGCTTATCTAAAATAACTTTGCCTAGCTCTATTGAAAGAATAGATTCATACGCATTCCGTGATTGTAAAAATTTAACAGAGCTAAAATTACCAGAAGGGCTTACAACAATAGGTTTTATTGCTATATTTGGAACTAGCATAGAAGAACTAACAATACCTTCTACTGTAACTTCAATAGGTTCTTCTGCATTAAATGGTATTAAAGAAGTATACTTACCAAGTCACGAAGTTGATAGTATAGCAAACGCTCCTTGGGGGGCTGAAGCTGTATATTGGGATGGTGTATATAACAACGGACAATTTATCTTTACAAAAACTGGTAGAATAGACAAATATGTTGGTAGTGACACAGTAGTAACTGTTCCAAGTGTTTTAGAAACTCCTAGTGGAGAGCGTATTAACATAACAACTATTGCCGAGAGAGCATTTTATATGTCTAACGTAACAAAGGTAACCATAGAAGAAGGAATAACAACTATTGGTAAAGAAGCATTTTATAAGGCTGGACAACTGGTTACTGTTAGACTACCAGAAACTCTAACTCACCTAGGAGCAGAAAACGGTTCTGAGGAAGATGGCGTATTTGTAGATTGTAAAAAATTAGAAAATATCAATATACCTAGCAATTTAAAATATATAGCTTCTGGTACATTTTCTAATTGTAATTTATCAGGTGAAATAGTTATTCCTGAAGGCGTTCAAAAAATAGGAAGATATGCCTTTTTTAGAAATGAAAACCTTACAAAAGTAGTAATTCCTTCTACTTGTAAAGACATATACGATAATGCCTTCAGAGAATGCACTAACTTAGAAGAAGTCGTTTTAAAAGAAGGTATAACATATATGGGTTTATATCTTTTTAATGAAACAGCAGTAAAAACTATAACTATCCCTGGTAGTGTAGAAAGATTAATGTCTACATTTTCAGGTAATAAAGTTATAGAAGAAGTTATACTACTTGAAAGCACAGGTAATACAAAAGAGATCTCATATAATACATTTTCAGATACTACTAACATTAAAACTATAACTATACCTGAATCAGTAACTAAAATTGATAGTAGCGCATTTAAAAATAGTAAGGTACAAAAAATAATAGTTAATCAAGATTATCGCACGTCTCCATTAGTAGTTAATCAACCTTGGGGTGCTAACGAAAGCACAATAAAAGTATATTATAGAGGAAAAATCCCAGGTACTGAAACAATATCTATGACAAGAGAAAATGCTAAGACATTTAATGTAGAGATAAAATATACTGCACCAGATGATACTTCTATTATAAAAATTAAGGATTATCACAATAATGTAGAAGACAGCACTGCTATTAATGCTGAACATGATGTAACACATAAATATACTATAAACCTTGACAACATTAATAATATTAACATAAATGAATATATTTATGGTGTTTTTGTTAAAGCAGCAGAAAGTAAAGGCATACAAATAGAAGACCCAGGAGAAACACATCATAAAGTTAAATTAACAGGGTATGTAAACTATGTAGATAATAATGGTAACCATTTATATAATGATGGTATAACAGTAGATACTAACAGATATACAGATGGTAGATATACTGTTCAATATAGCTTAACAGATAAAAACTTTTTAGGCTGGGCAACAAAACCTAATTCTACAAAAGTAGAATATGTAAAAGGTGACAAAGTTCAATTTGATGCTAACACAAAAAGCTTAAATTTATACCCTGTATATGGATATAAATTAACTTTAAAAGACGCAGATGGTGAAACAGAGTATCATAACAAATATTATGAACAAAATTCTGAAATAAATTTAAATGAATTAGAATTAACTTCAACACCATCAAAAGAAGGTTATAAATTCTTAGGTTGGAGCCAAGATAAAAATGCTACAGAACCTACAACAAGTATTGTTTTAGATAATAACAAAACATTATATCCAGTGTTTGAAAAATTACCTATTTTAACACTTAATTTTAATGATGGTGTTACTGAATCTAAAACAATAGTATCAGATGAAAACTATGTAGTAGACATAAGTGAGTATCAAAACCTAGAAGATATAACAGGTTATACATTTGATGGTTGGTATGATAGTAATAGTAAAATAGAAGGAAATACTGTTACTTTATCTAAAGGTACAAATAAAACTATTGAGGCTAGATGGGCAGCAAAAACTATAACTATTAACCTTAATGCACAAGGTGGTGAAGTTGCTGAAAGTACTTTAACGAAAAAGTACAATGAAAGCTTTGACTTACCTACACCAACAAGACTAGGCTATAGCTTTGGTGATTGGTGGACTGAGGCAGAAGGTAATGGTACACAAATTTTAAATAGTAATAAATTATGGGAAGTTGTAGGAAATAATGATAGCATAACTTTATATGCTAACTGGAATGTAAAACAAGCAACTATTAATTACTATACAAAAGGTGGAGAAATAGTAGAATTAACTAGATTATTAACTAGAAATGCTAATACACCAGATTCTATTGAAAAAGTAGATTTTGACACAACTGGCCATAAATTAAAAAGTGCAACTAAAACAGGTTATAGTTTTACTAACTGGACTATGGAAAATGGTACAGTTGTAACAGAAGATAATTTATGGACATTATTTGATGAAACTTTAACTCTTGATTTATATGCAAACTATGATGCTTTAAGCTATAAGGTAACTTATGATGTAAACGGAGGTAACCCTCTTAAAAATAACGAAACACAAGTTACTTATGATAAAGAGTATCAATTAGAAGAACCAACTAGAACAGGTTATACATTTGAAGGTTGGTATAAAGGTACTATTGCAGAAGGTGACGGAATATTTGTAGAAGATAACAAAATATCTACAACAGGTACTTGGAACATTGATGATAATGTAAATGTTGTTGCTCACTGGATACCTAATAACTATAAAGTAACTTATAATGTAAACGGAGGTAACTCTCTTGAAAATAACGAAATAGATGTTACTTATGGTGAAGAGTATGAATTAGAAGAACCAACTAGAACAGGTTATACATTTGCAGGTTGGTATAAAGGTACTATTGCAAAAGGCAATGAAATAGATACAACAGGTACTTGGAACATTGATGGCAATGTAAATGTTATTGCTGACTGGACACCTAATAATTATACTGTAACTTATGATGCAAATGGTGGTACTATATCTGGTGAAAATACACAACAAGTAACATATGATGCTGAATATACATTAAAAGAACCAGAAAAAAGACCAGGCTATACATTTGCAGGTTGGAGAAAAGATACAGAAAATGGAGTTTCAGTATCTACAACAGGTGATAAATGGACTATAGCAAATAATGTAACATTAGTTGCTAAATGGACAAATAATGAATATACTGTAACTTATGATGTTAACGGAGGTAACCCTCTTGAAAATAACAAAACAGGAGTTACTTATGGACAAAGTTATACATTAGTTACACCAGAAAGAACAGGTTATACATTTGAAGGTTGGTATAAAGGTACTATTGTAGAAGGTAACAAAATACCTACAACAGGTACTTGGAACATTAATGACAATATAAATGTTATTGCTAACTGGACACCTAATAACTATACAGTAACTTATGATGCAAATGGCGGTAATCTATCTGGTAGCAATACAAAAGAAGTAACATATGATGCTAAATATACATTAGAAGAACCAACAAGAACAGGTTATACATTTGCAGGTTGGAAAAAAGATACAGAAAATGGAGCTTCAGTGTCTACAACAGGTGATAAATGGACTATAGCAAGTGATGTAAAATTAGTTGCTAGTTGGACAAATAATAAATATACTGTAACTTATGATGCAAATGGTGGTACTATATCTGGTGGAAATACACAAGATGTAGTATTTGATAAACAATATACATTAAAAGAACCAACAAGAACAGGTTATACATTTGCAGGTTGGAAAAATGGTTCAGAAAATGGAGCTTTAGTATCTACAACAGGTGATAAATGGACTA
>CALWSN010000097.1 GCA_944384215.1 uncultured Clostridia bacterium
TTGTAATACCTATAAATTCTCCAAACATATCTCCCCAAAATTTAGAATTATTTATAGTTACTTTATATCCTAAAATATAACAAGGCTCTATATGTTCTGCAACCTTTATTTTTTTTTTTTTTTTTATAAATTTTTTAGTGTGCCATATAAAGTCTAAAAGTATGTTTTTTGTAATTTTACTTGTAAAAGTTAAATAATTATGGTGGCTTATACCTAAACTTCTATCAAACATACTGTACTTGATTTCTTTTTTTTTTTATTTTTGATACATACTTTTAGGTATACTCTTTTTTAATATACTTATAGTTCTTGTTTGTTCATCATATTTAAAGCCTTTTTCATCTTTAAGCATTAATTTTGCAAGCTCCCATATAGCATTATTTACAAAATCATTTTTGTATTTTAAATATGCAGAGTTTATAGTGTATTTTTCTTCAATCTCTTTATTAAATAGGTATCTTACTATTGTTTCTGTATCATCTAATAGCTTTATGTTTTCCTTTTTATTTTCATCTAATATTTTGTTATATTCTTGTTCTATTTCTTCTTTTGTCCTTAATTTTATTTCCATATATTCAGAAAAATCTATTATATGGTCTGTCATTCCCATTACATTGTTAAACTGTTTTATTCTTTTATTTATAAGCTCTAGCAAACGTATATCATAAAAATTATTTTTATTAAAAAAGTTTATAACTAAAACATCAAGAGCTTGTCCTTGTCTATGACATCTGCTTATGCGTTGCTCTATTTTTAAAACATTATAAGGCAAATCGTAGTTTATTACAAAACAACAAAAATCTAAATTAAAACCTTCTGAAGCTACATCTGTTGCTATTAATATATCATATTGTGTCTTAAATTTTTCTATAACGCTATAATCTTTGCTATTATCTCCATTAAATATTAAAACTTTATATTTATTGGATAAAATATTATATAAATATTGTTGTGTTACTTTGCTTTCTGTAAAAATGATTGCTTTTTTATAACCACCAGCACTTTTTATTGCTTTAAAGCCATTTCTTAATATTTGCTCTAGTTGTTTTATTTTATTATTAGTATTTATGCTTTTAGAAAATTCGTATATTTTATTTAGTAAACTTAATTCTTTATCACAATCTGCTATGTTTTCTGCTCTTTTTATTACATTTTCAAGCATACTACAAAAACTATTTATAGATGATGATAAATTTTTAGTAAACATTAATGTTAAATCATATAGCTCCATTTTAGGAAATATTTTTTTATTATCTAGTTGTAAATATTCTTCTATCATACTATACAATTTTTCTTCTTTTTTATTAAAATCATAATTTATCATTTTTATAACTCTATTAGGTATCTTTACATAATGCTTTATTTGAGATTTTAATGTTCTAAAACAATATTTATTTACTTGTTCTATTAATTCTTTTTGATTTTCTTCTCTTTTGTAATACCTTTTAAAAAATGTATCTTTATCCATTCCATTAAAAGCATTTTCATCTATAAATTTTATAATACCATATAGTTTTAATATATTTATTTCAAATGGTAATGGTGTTAATAATAGTTTAAAACTATCTTTTATGCTTTCTCTTAATTTGCTAATATATTTATTATCTTCATTGTAAAAACTACCTAGCCTTTGTGCTTCATCAAATATAACTATATCAAATTTTGCTTTTTCCAATAATTCAAATCTATTATTTAAGTATTCATAGGTAGCTAAAACAACATTGTCATCAAATATATTTTCTTCTTTTTCTGTTGACACACTATAATCTAATGTTAAATTATTTTTCATAAGTATATCCCATTGTGCTATTAATGAAGTAGGGGTAACTATTAATATCTTTTTACCCTCTATATAATTTTGAGATACAAAAATCATAGATGTAAATGTTTTCCCAAGTCCAGCCTCATTTCCTAGTATTAAGCCTTTTTCTTTACTATCTAGTGCAAATATTGTTTCTGCTATCTGATGAGGATAGACTTTCATAATAGATGATGAAAAAGTAGGGATTAATCTTTCATAGCTATTACTATATTTTAAGTTTATAAGCTCTGATGTTTCATAAAATATATGATACTTACTCTTTCTTAACATACCAAATTCTCCTAAAACTTTTTATATATATAATATTATATAAAATTTATAGCTTATTTTCTACATATTTTTGAACTACATATTACTTCTTTTCAGTCTTATATATTGTTAAATTGTAAGTTATAGGGGGTGTAAAAATGAACTGGGGTATAGTCCATTTCCCTAAAATTTAACAATTCTTTCATATCCACTAATTTTTTAACATTTTTAAGCACGGTATTTTTAAAGTTTAAATATTTAAAGCTACATAAAGTTTTTACCATTTCAAAAATAAACAAGTTTTTGTTAATATTTTTGGGCAGACTCTTCCTGTCCATTTCATTTTTTAATTTTGTTTGCTTTATCTTATTAGCTTTTATATCATTTTTTTCTTTTAAATCTATGCTTATCTTATCTTGACTATTATTTTTTGTTTTTTCTGACTTTACTTCATCTTTAATATATCCTGTTGTAGCTTGCTCAAACATTTCTAATGCTTCCTGCTCTTCTTGTTCTGTAACCTTTTGGTGTTATACTAAATAAGTAGACATAAAATACATTTTTATGTTACAATAAATTATACAATAAAAAGGAGTTGTTTTTTATGTCAAAATATAATATGGAATTTAAAAAAGTATTGTAGCTTTATATCAAAATGGTAAATCTCAGGCTGAACTTAGCCGTGAATATGGTGTTTCTCTTAGTGCTATTGCTAAATGAATAAAGCAATTTTCTGAAGTTAAAATTGATGATAATACTATTCTTTCCGCTAAACAAATTCGTGAATTACAAAAACGTAATGCACTTCTTGAAGAGGAGAACTTAATCTTAAAAAAAGCCATTGCCATATTCACGCCTCCCTCAAACAGAGATTAGATGCTGTACATACTCTTCGTTTTCAGCATTCTATTAAAACTTTATGTAGAGTTTTAAATGTTAATCGTAGCTCTTATTACAAGCATT
>CALWSN010000098.1 GCA_944384215.1 uncultured Clostridia bacterium
GCAAGGGGTCACAGGTTCGAGCCCTGTTGTTCCCATACTTTGCCCGAGTGGCGGAACTGGCAGACGCACAGGACTTAAAATCCTGCGGGAGTTAAATCCCGTACCGGTTCGATTCCGGTCTCGGGCACTATTAAAACCACCTTTAAGGTGGTTTTTTTATTACTATAATTAAGGTATAACTTAATATAATAACATATGGCTTTATTTTTTAGGTTAAAATTCCATAAACAGCTTTTATATTAAATTTTAATGATGAAAAGTAATAGAAGTATATGTTTTTAATACAAAGTATAAGAAAATTGATTATAATTAAGTTATAATTTGATAATTTATATATTATTAATAATATAAAATATAATTATAAGATATATATTTATTTTACTTAATATATAATAAGGGTGTAGACAAAATCTGCACCCTTATTATATTAGTTACTATTTTTTAATTTGTTAAGCGTATCTTTTAAACAGTTAAAAGTTTGGTCGCTTATTATGTGCTCCATTTTACAAGCATCTTCTGCGGCTATATCTTTATCAACACCTATTGTTGTTAAAAAATCTTTTAATATACAATGTTTTTCATATATTTTTTCGGCAATTTCTTTACCTGTTTCTGTTAAAATTATTTGATTTATATTACCTATTTCTATGTATCCAGAGGCTTTTAATAAAGACATAGCTCTACTAACACTAGCTCTAGAAAAATTAAGCTCATTAGCTATATCAACAGAGCGTGCTATACCATTTCTTTTTTGCAAAATAAGAATAGTTTCTAGATAATTTTCACCAGATTCTTGAATTTTCATTAAAACACCTCACTTATAATAGTTTAGATAATATGATAACATATAAATAATAAATATTCAAGGTTATTGTTTATTATTTTTATCAACATTTAAGTTTTTTAATACTAAAAATAAAATAATAAAAGATATTAGCATTAATATATGTGATATACCAGATAAGCCAGATATAGAAGCATTTAAACCATTTGATAGATTAATATTTAAAACTTGTATTATACCTCTTATACTCATTATAACAACCATAAAAGGTAATGCTATATTATAAAGTTTTAAGAATGTATTAAATTTTTTATGGTTTAATAAATCAGTGTTTATAGAAAAAAGTGCTAATATTAAAAACAATATTGTACCTAAAGCCATAAAATGTAAATGTATAGAAGCTAACGTTGTTTTACCAGTAAAGTTAAAAAATTTTGTAAACTCTCTGTAAAATACACCTCCAACCATTGCTAAAATAAAATAAATAAAAGAAAGATTAATTAATTTTTTCATCATTTGTTCTCCTTTAAATAAAAATTATTTAGTTTTAAAATGTTTAAAATAGTTATAGCCAAACAATAAACCTGCTAAAAATAGAGCAGAACCTAAGCCTGTATAAAAGACTGCTATAAACACATCTGGTGCTAAATGAAGGGTTCTTATTAAAACACCAAAAGTTATCATAAACACCATAATTATAAAAGATTTTTTATCAAAAAATTTTAAGAAAAAGTGAAGTTCTTCTTTAAAATTTTTTATTCTAAGGGTATGTTTAAATACTAGTTTACTAAAAATCATAAACCAAAACATAGAAAAAACTATTAATGAAAATATAATATTTATTAAATTTACATAACCTTTATAGGTAGTTACACCTATATGTAAAATATTAAATCCAGCTATTAACCAAACCAAGCTAGCTATTAATAACAACGTGTGTTTTTTTACTTTCATAATACAACCTCCTAAAAAACTAATATATACTATTCTCTATTAGCTTTATTAAAGAATTGCAATTAGGCTTTTTTTCAAAAATTAAAGAAAGCAATATATTAAATACACAATCAACAAATATATTAGGTGTTAAATCTTTGTTAAATACATTAGGACGTATGTTTTTATCATTTTCTAATATTTTAACTAAAGAATTTTTAAAATTTGTTAAAAATATTTCCATAGATTTTTTGCCTTTATGTTTGTTGCTATTATCAAAGCTGATAGAATGTAATGTAAAAAAGTCTGGATATTTTTTTAAATTTATATTTATTGTTTCAAAAATATAAGAAATGCTATCTGTAAATTTTTCAAACTTAAGATAATCATCTTTAAGGTTAAAAATATCTTTCCAGATAGATTGTATTGTAGCTATAAGCAAATCAGATTTAGAAGGGAAATAATTATATATAGACCCAAGAGCAATATTACAATTTTTTGCTACAAGCCTCATATTTATTGTATTAATACCATCTTTTATAGCTATGTCTTTGCTTGTATTAAGAATTTTATCATACAAATCCATAAAAGCACCTCCTATCATATGAACAATGTTCATTATAAGCTAATTAATAATTATTGTCAATAGATTAATAATAGTAAAAAATATTTTTTTGTTATTTTTTATTAAAAAATTTTTTGTTGACAAAAATTGTTAGTAGATGTAAAATGAAGTTAGCTAAGACTAATAATGTTAACTTTGATTTTATGAGGGGTATATTTGTAAAGGAGTAACAATTATGAAACAATTAAGCAAAATAAATGTTGGTAAAAATGTAAAAGTTATAAAGGTTACAGGTGAAGGTGCTCTTAAAAGACGCATTATGGATATGGGTATAACAAAAGATACAAATATTTTTGTTAGAAAAACAGCTCCTTTAGGTGACCCTATTGAAATATCAGTGAGAGGATATGAGCTTACTATAAGAAAGGCAGATGCTAACATAATATTAGTTGAGGAGTGTGAATAAAATGTCTATAAATATTGGTTTAGTTGGTAACCCCAACTGTGGCAAAACAACTATGTTTAATAATTTGACAGGTAGCTTTCAATATGTAGGTAACTGGCCTGGCGTTACAGTTGAAAAAAAATCGGGTACAGTAAAGAATAAAAAAGATGTAAACCTTATAGATTTGCCTGGTATATATTCTTTATCTCCTTATACTTTAGAAGAAGTTATAACAAGAGATTATATTATGAATGAAAAACCAGATGTTATAATAAATATAGTAGATGCTTCTAACATAGAAAGAAACTTATATCTTACAACACAGATTTTAGAAATGGGTATACCTGTTATAGTTGCTCTTAATATGATGGATATTGTTAAGAAAAGTGGAGACAATATAGATATTGATGGCTTAGAAAAAGCTATTGGTTGCCCAGTTGTTGAAACAACAGCCTTAAAAGGTGATGGTTTAAATATACTTATAGAAAAAGCTTTAGAACTTATAAACCATAAAAATAAAGCTTTAGATATATTTTCTGAAAATATAGAAAAAGCTTTAGTAGAAATAGAAAATATTATACATATAGATGAAGAAAAAAGATGGTACAGTATAAAAGTTTTTGAAAGAGATAAAAAAGTTTTAGAAAAGTTAAATTTATCAACTGATGAATATAATAAAATAGATAATATTATAAAACAAGTTGAAGAAGATTTTGATGATGAAAGCGAAAGCATTATTATTAATGAGAGATATTCTTATATAACAAATATTACATCTAAGATTGTAACTAAAAAAATAGATACAAATAATAATATATCTACAAAAATAGATAATATTTTAACTAATAAATATTTAGGCTTACCTATATTTTTTGGTATTATGTATTTAATATATTATGTATCTGTTACGTCTTTAGGCTCTATTGTTACAGACTGGACTAATGATGTATTTTTTGGAGAATATGTTACTAACTTTGTAGGTGGTATGTTAGAAAGCTTAAATGTAGCCGATTGGCTATATAGCCTTATTATAGATGGTATAGTAGGTGGGGTTGGTGCTGTATTAGGTTTTGTACCTCAAATGTTTATTTTATTTTTCTTTTTATCATTATTAGAAGATTGTGGATATATGTCAAGAATTGCTTTTGTTATGGATAGAATTTTTAGAAAAGCAGGTTTATCTGGCAAATCTTTTATACCTATGCTTATAAGCACAGGTTGTGGTGTTCCTGGTATAATGGCATCTAGAACTATTGAAAACGAACGTGATAGAAAAATAACTGTAATGGTTACTACTTTTATACCTTGTGGTGCTAAATTACCTGTTATTGCTTTATTTGGGGCGGCATTATTTCCTCAAAATTCTTTAATAGGCCCTTCTATATACTTTTTAGGTATAGCAATGGCTTTAATATCTGGTTTAATACTTAAAAAATTAAAAGCTTTTAGCGGAGACACTTCTCCATTTATTATGGAGTTACCTAAATATCATTTACCTTCTGCAAAAAATCTTTTAAGACATATTTGGGATAGGGTAAAAGCTTTTATTATTAAAGCTGGTACAGTAATATTTGTAGCTTCTATTATATTATGGTTTTTAAGTAGATTTAACTTTAGCTTTACAATGGTAGATGTGGAAGAAAGTATATTAGCTAGTATAGGTAAAATAATTGCCCCTATATTTGCTCCTTTAGGCTTTAATGATTGGCAAGCTGCTGTTGCTACAATAAATGGCCTTATAGCTAAAGAACAATTAGTTTCTACTTATGGAGTATTATTAGGTTTAGGTGGAGAAGTTACAGAAGGTGATGCTGGCTTAATAACTCAAATATCATCTATGTTTACTACTGTAAGTGCTTACTCTTTTGTAGCTTTTAATATGTTATGTGCTCCTTGCGTTGCTGCTATTGGTGCTATAAGAAGAGAAATGGGCAATATGAAGTGGACTTTAATAACTATTGGATATCAAACTTTACTTGCTTATTTAGTTGCTTTTGTTATATACCAATTAGGTAATGTTATTTTCTTAGGATTTAGCTTTGGTATAGGAGCAATAATTGCTATATTAGTTATAATATTTGCACTTTATATGATGTTTAGAAAAAGTAAATATTAGTTTTTAAGAAGGTGATTTTTATGGCAACATACATTATTTTTGGTTTAATAATTTTATTATTTATATTTGCTATTTTTAAAGTAGTTAAAGATAAGAAAAAAGGTAAATGCTGTGGCTGTGGCAATAATAGTGGTTGTTCTGGCTGTAGCTCCCACCATAAATAAAATATAAGGCTATTAAATTAAATAATTTAATAGCCTTATATTTTTGTAACCTATTTTTTTATACTTCATATTATTAAATATGGAGGTGGTAAAATGGATTTAAAAGGAGTAAATATAGGGTATGCTCTAACTGGTTCTTTTTGTACATTTAGAGAAACCATAGAGCAAATAAAAAAACTAATAGAGCTAAAAGCAAATGTTTATGCTATCTTTTCTTTTAATTCTCAAAATATTGATACAAGGTTTGGAAAAGCAAAAGATTTTATGGAAGAAATAGAAAATATAACAGGTAATAAAATTATAAAAACAATAGAAGCAGCAGAACCTATTGGTCCTAAAAATTTTTTAGATGTTTTTGTTATAGCACCTTGTACAGGAAATACTCTTGCAAAAATGAATAATGGAATATGCGATACACCAGTTTTAATGGCTAGTAAAGCTCATATAAGAAATAACAAACCAGTTATAATTGCCGTATCAACAAATGATGCATTAGGTGCTAATATGATTAATATAGGTGATATGATGAATAAAAAAAATATATATTTTGTTCCTTTTGGGCAAGATGATTATATTAAAAAGCCTAAATCTATTGTAGCACACTTTGATAAGATACCAGACACTATATATGAGGCTCTAAATGGAAAACAAATACAACCAATATTAAAAGAATATAAGTAAAAAAAATAAAGTATAGTATTTAAGCTATACTTTGTTTTTGTGCATTATATTTTAAAAATATACAAAAAAAATATAATTATTTAAATAAAAATATACACATAAAACAAAAAATAAAATACATAATATATTTAAAATAATTTACTGTAAAATGCTATCTAAAAAATAACTAAAATTTTAAAAAAATAATTAAAAAAAGAAGCTAAAATGACGATAAAGTAAAAAGACAAATATTACAAAAAATATATATACTTAAAAAAACTTTACTTTTTTAAGGAAATAAGTTAAAATATATAAGATGAAGGAGAGTTGATTATGATTTTTGATAGATTATTTACTCAAAATA
>CALWSN010000099.1 GCA_944384215.1 uncultured Clostridia bacterium
TAGTCATCTGCTCACCACTAACAACATCTACTGTTTTATTTAATGTTTTTACAGTAGTTTTAAATTCTTCAATAGTTAATGGAAAGTAAATAATATTAGATAAGTCATTATCATAACTTAAACTAAATCTGTATATATCATCACCTCCTTTCAAACAATAAAAAAGACAACCTTTTAAGTTGCCTTTTAAAATTAACTATAATTATAAAAAAATTAATTCCCCGCTTATTTCATTTAAAGATTTTCCATTAATAACTTTATCACTCATAAGGTCCTCTATATTTCCATAATCTTTTGAAATATCAAGGAAAGTTAATGATATATCATTTTCAGAAAATGGGCAGATAGAGCCATCGATACCGTTATATTCAAATTCTATATCTTGTTCTAATGATAATATCCATTTTTTTAAATCTTCTGCTTTCATAATATATCTTCAACCTCCTTTATTTCCTCTTTTGTCAGTTCTCGTACAGGTCTAGCTATAAGTCTATCATTATCCCATATATAATCGTGTGCGTGTTCTCCATTATTCCCAAAAGGGTGTCTTTTAGCATTTCCGTGGTTATGATTACTTATTTGCTTATATTGAAACCCATTCCCATCATAGTAATTTCTATCTATTCCACCTTTTTTATTAATAACCTGTGTAATAGAATTAGGTTTATATTTTGTTGTAGTCTTTTCTACTTTTATTATATCATTATTGATATTATTTTTCAAATACTTTTCATAGTATTCACTATATTTCATAGAATTAGGTACATATATAGGGTTACCATCTTTATCTCTTGCAAATCTTTCACTATCTTAAAAATCATCTGGAAAATATGGAGCAGTTGTACAACGACAAAAAGGGTGAAATACTGGAGCATTTACACCTTCTATTCTATCATCATAACTGTAAACTTCTTTATCTTTACTTCCACAAACACTACAAGTATGACTATCTAGTGTAGCATCTATTTCATATTTTTTAACGTCTAAATCTTGTAAAACTTTTGTTTTAGCTTCTTCTGCAAAATGCCCTATTTCAGTATGTACAATACGTCTTATTTGATATTCTGCTGTTGCTGTTTTTTGTTTAGGGCTATATATTTTATCAGACATAGCATTAGTTATCTGCTGTACTGACTTACCCATTACAAAGCCTTTTCTAAGTTCTGTTTCTAATGCGTTTAATAGCTTAGCTTTGTTATGCCATAAAGTATCACTAAAATTTCTACCATCACTGGCCCAAGGGTTTAAAAGTATAACATCTATCATTTCTTTAGTTGGCAAGCTCCATTCAATAAGCTTACCATTACCTTTTGATATTTCATATGCTGTACGCCCTTGTGCTTCTGTATAAGTTTGTTCTAGCTCATTTTTAAGGGAATTATCTATGTTACTATAAAAGTCTATTAATTCCATATCTATAACACTTCTTAATAGCTCTAATCTATTAAGCCTAACTCTGTTATATATATAGTCAAGTTCTTTTGTATAATTTCCATTTATACCGTTTTCTTTAGCTTTATTTATAAAATCATAAACATCTGTTTTAATCTGCTTTAACTGGGTCTGATTTAGCATTTTTTTAGATTTTAAAGAAGTAAGCTCCCCATCTTTAGCAAACTGTAAATACCAATAAGTTATTTCTTTATCAAGCTGTTTTATTAGCTCTTTAAATAACTCTGCATACTCTTCAGATACTCTATCCATACGTTTAGCATTAAAAATTTGATTATATAAAAACCTTTTTCGCCAATAGTCGTTACTTTTCATATAATCACCTCTTAATGTTTAGGGTATATATCATCAACTTGTATAGTTTCATCTTTTGCTAATCTTTCAAGCTCAACTTCTACATCTTTAACAAAAGGGTGCTTAGATAAAATAGTTTCTTTTGATAACATCTCATAACTATTAGCTAAATCTTGAATTATTTCACTAGAGTTTAATAACTGGTCTTTATTAAATGTTACTTGTACTTTTTCATTTATAAAATCTTCATTTTCTAAAATCTTAAAAAATATAGCACAAAATTCAAAGAATATTTCTAAACTACATTGAAACTCTATTTCCAAACCATTACTAGCTAAATCTATATCACTATACATTGAGCGTATATTCATTTGATTAGGGTTATTTGATAATCTTTCATCTTTTACATCAAAAGCATTAGCATTTTCTATAATAGATTTTTTAAGCATATTTATAATTGTAGTATAATTTTCAGAGTTTACTTCTATCTTCAAAGCTTCAATACCTGCATTATCAGCATTGCTAGATAATTTAATAATACCATAAGTAGCAAAGTTTTCTCTAAATTCACCTAAGTTTTCGCCCTCATACCCTTTTAAAACTAAACAGGTAAGTCTAGGGTCTTCTTCCATAACATTTACAAAATTAGATTTTAATAAATTTAAACTATCTTGTAAACTCTTAACACTATTTAACAACGGTTGTTCTTTATTACTGCTTTTAAATGGTATAACAGGTATATTATAAAAAGACACTAACTCATTACCTTTTAATGTGATGTATCTCTTTGATTTTTCTAATATTAATTTTCTATCATAAATATAATAATCTACTCTATCTTTATGGTAGACTTCCACTTTAGTTATACTTTCCTTTTTGTCTTTATTATACTGTTCAACGGCGTAAATTCTAACAACCATATCAAGTATCGTTTGTTCTTCATCAGCCCAAAACGGTAGTATTTCATATGGAGCAAAGTTTTTGAACTGTATGTTGTCATTCTCAAGATAAACATAAAGCCAACCTATGCCATAATTGATAGCATTTTCCCCAAGTTTTCTAAATAATCTAATGAATTTTTTATCAAATAAACTTTTGATTTTTTCTTCAAACTCTTTGTTATCACATTCAATAGTTAACTCTCTTGCAAATAGATAATTTGTTTTTTGCTCTACAACTTTAGCATATTGATTATCAACTATTTTGTTATTAGGTAGTGTAGATATTTCTTCTGGGCTTCCACCTGCACCAATAACAGTACGCTTTCTTTTTAAAATATCGTGGTTGCCTATTAAATAGTTATAAGCATCTATCATATCTTTTCTAGCTTTAGAATTTAAAAATGTTTCTATTTCTTTTTCTAAAAACTGTAAATCTGTGATACTTGCATTTTCACTAATTATTTTGTTGGCTAAATCACTTTGTACATTTCTAAACATTTTACACCTCCTAACTAATCATAAGTTAAAAATGTTATACCTGTTTGTAATGAATAACTTTCTAAAGCATAACGCATAGCATCTAATAAGTGATTATACTCGTCTATTGTTTTATTAAGGCTTTTACCTGTCTTTTTATCTTTATCCCAGGTATAATTGTTTATTTCTGTTATAAAGTTTTTACATTTAGGGTGTATGATTATTTCAAAACCTTGTATATACTGTATGCCGTGATTAATACTATCTTTGCCTTTTCGTGCTTTTCTTATTTTTGTTATACCCAGTTCTTCAAGCTCTGCTATACTTTTAGGCTCTGCACTATCACCCACAATTTTTTCTTTACCATAACCCATAATTTTTATTTTTTTAGCTATATCAAAGTTAGTCATTGCTTTTTCATATAACTCATCAAATACATATAATTTTTTATTATTAATATCTATAGCTCCACAAAATAAAGCAGTAGGGTCATTAGTATAACCAAAATCAAGACCAAATACTGTTTCCATATTGTTTTGTTTTATAATTTCTATAAGGCTAAAATCTTCAATTTTAAAGTTTTCATAAACCAGACCGTCAGTTATACCCCAGTTTCCAAGTCCTGCAACTTGATAACGTTTAGGATTATGTTTTTTCATATCTTCAAACATTTTACGGTCACTATCATCAAGCCATTCATTAATTGTATAATTTGTTGTTATAGCTAATATGTCTTCATTAGGCTCACAATCAAAAAACCTTTTCTTTAACCAGTGGTGTTCATTCCAAGGGTTAAATGTTAATGTTATTTGCTTAAATAACCCTTTTGGTACTTCACCTCTTATACTTTCTTG
>CALWSN010000100.1 GCA_944384215.1 uncultured Clostridia bacterium
GAATTTTTTCATCTAATTTAGGATGAAAAAATATATCATTATATAAATTTATTATAAAATCTAGTTTTGAATTTTTACTTTCAATAATTGCAAACAATTTTGGTAATACCCATTTATCTCTATCTACTAATTCATAATTATCATAAATAACAACTTTAGAAAATAAGATAAATAATTCTCTCATACAATATAATGATGTGTGTAAATTACCTGACTTTATATTTCCTACAATATCATTCTGTAAATTATCAATACTAGCTATTAATCTTTGTTTTGTTAAATTACAAAACTTTTTGAAATTCATTGATTTGTATATATCATAATATTCTTCTTCATTTTGTATTGGAATAGAATAATAAAATCTATTTAAAAATTCATTTGTAACTCTATGATTCCATTTCCCAGGAAATTTTAATGAATTTTTAATACGCTCATTTTTATTTAATTCAACATTATTAATATTTTCTAAAAGTTTATATATATCTTTTTTCAAGTATACTGTTATATCCATTAAAATACCATTAATATTTCTAAAATAAATCTGAGAAAAACCTTCATCGTAATCAATATGAGTATTATTTTCAAAATTGTCTTTAATAATAAAAATATCAATATCAGAATATATATTCCCAACATTTTTTGAAAAATTCCCATTAATACTTTCAATCAATGAACCCGAAATAAAAACAACATCATTTTCCTGTAAATTTAATTTTGATTTTATATAATCTAAATCAATATTTTTATCAATCTTATCAATATACATAAGTTCCTCCTTGTTTATAATAAATCTAAAGTTCCATTTTTCAAAGCAATTCTTTGCATATAACCATATACTATTCTTAATATTACGTAATAAATTATTGCGATGAATAATTCAATAAATATATAATAGATGGATTTATTTACATTTTTTTGTATTAAAAATTGTAATGATAAAATTCCATTACTTAATGGCAATAATCTTGAAAATATTTGTAATGGAATAGGTAATACTTTTATTGTAAAATTTATACCACAAAAGAGCATAAGTACACTACTTACAAGATTTAATAAAATATTAACATCTTTAACCAACAATCCAACGCATCCTATTAACAAACCAAATATAGAAGATGAAATTAAAATAATAATTAGCATTAATAAAATTACTAAAAATAAACCAAAATTTAAATTTTTAAATACTATTAAATTCATACTTAAATATAAAAAAATAAATATTACTATTGATAATACTAACTTGTATGAAGACTTAGAAAAAAATACAAAAAAACTATTTGTAGGAGAACCTTCAATAAGTTTTAAAACTCCCAAACTTTTATCTCTCATAAATTCTATACTTGATCCAATAAATGTAATATTAAATGAAACTAGTACTATATTGAAAAGCATATATTCATAAGAATCATCAATTCCTCTAACAGAAATTGATATTAAAGTAAAAAATAATACTGTTAAAAACGGCTGAACGAGAAACTCTAACAATATATAATTTTTTTTGTACATATTTTTGTCATATAAAAATGATGAGTATGCAAGAAAATATATTTTTTTCAATATATTTATCATTTAAAATTCCTCCAATGAATTATTATCTCTAGCTTTTAATAAAAATTTTTCAAAAATTTTTAAAGAAACTATTAAAATTATAATACTTAAAACAATCGAACAAATTAAATCAAATTTTATTTCTGAAAAAATATCTCCCATAATACTTTTGTTCATAGCATTGATAGCATATGTAGGTGGAATCAAATAACTTATAAATCTAATACATTTTGGTAAAATCGTAATAGGGAATAACATTCCAGTAACTATAAAAATTGGATATTCTAATATATTAATGATCAAAAGTGATTGTCTACTTCTTGTAATTAAACTTGCTACTATTATGGCCAAAGAAAGAAACGAAAATAACAACACTATAAAACATAAAGTGATCAATAAAGCATTCACTTTAGGAATTGGTACAAATAAAATAAAAATACTTGTAAAAGATGAAATTAAAAGTGAAAAAATTCCAAATATAATACTTGAAATAAATTTCGAAAACATTATTGTCATTAATGATGTAGGTGTAGCCGAAATAAATACAAGTGTCCCCATACTTCGCTCTCTATTAATATCTCCTATAGCCGAAAAACATAAAGAACTCCATATAGACATATAAACAGGTCCAAATATAATTAATTTACTATCAAAATTATTATTTGATTTACTAATAAAATATAATAACAGAGTAGAAATTATAGGTTGAATTAAACTAACATATTTAAACATTCTTCTCTGAAACGCTATCTTTACTTGATATAGTATTAAAATTAAAAATCTTCTAAACATTATTATCTCCTGATAAATAAACAAAATATTCCTCTAATGTGTTAAATCCATTACTTAAATATTTTTCCCTTAAGGTTTTAGTAGGTAAGTTTTCAATTATTTTTCCATTATTAATAAAAATTATTTTATTACATAAATTTTCAATTTCATTCATATAATGAGAAGTTATTAAAATAGTACGACCTTGTTCTTTCATTTTTATAATAATATCATGTAATTTTTTTGTACCAACAGGGTCTAATCCAATTGTTGGTTCATCTAATAATAAAATTTGTGGTGAATTTAATAATCCTCTTGCAATTTGAATTCTTTGCTTTTGGCCTTTAGATAAAGTTTCTATAAGTCTAAATTTTAAATCTTCAATATTTAGATCATAAAGTAATTTATCTATTTTTTTTATTAAATCGTTTTTTTTAATTTTATAAAGTGTTCCAAAAAAGAACAAATTATCATAAACAGATAATCTCCAATATAATCCTCTATCTCCTCCATATACATAATTTATATTATTTCTTATTTCTTTATATTCATTAACAACATTTTTATCATTTATTAATACCTTTCCTGATGAAGGTAATAAAAATGTAGATAAAATTTTTATTAGTGTAGTTTTTCCTGCTCCATTTGGACCAATAAGTCCAACACATTCACCTTTGGAAATTTCAAAACTAATATTATCTAACGCCGTAATAACACTTTTTTTGCATTCATAAATTCTTTTCAAATTTGAAACTTGTATAACTGAACTACACATGTTATTTACTCTCCTAATATAAATTTAAATTATAAGTTAATATTTATCCTCTGATAAATCAGAGGATAAATATTAAAAAGGTTTACTGTCAAAATCTGGTCATTTCAATAGATAAAGCCGCTGGCAAAGAAACAGATTCTATTGATGGTTTTTCATATTTCATATTGTTAACCTCCTTATTTATATTATAAAATACTACATAATGATTTTTAATTCACTATGTAGGAATATTTTAACAAAATTGTCAATTAATGTCAATTAATTAACTATAAGTAAAAAAAATAAATATTTTATAACTTTTTTGAATTTTCATTAAAATTAAATAGTTGTATATAAATTAAAATATATATTTATTGGTATATTGGTATAATATTTTAAATGAAAATTTATTTTTTTATTTATTTTGTTTTTATAATCGTATATACATTTAATTATTTTCTATATTTTAAAATATTATTTTATGTAGATTTTTGATATAATACTAATAATAAATTTTATTAATAGCTTTTTGCTTATATTTATATCTATTAAGTTGTAGCAAGCACAATAAGTGTACAGACACTTACGAAAAGATTGGTGAAGCAGACCTTTTAAGGTTTTGTTTTCTTATTATGAATTTTACTTTTAGGGAGAACCATAAGACTTCAAGAAAAATTTGAAGGAAGAAAATAAATTGCAAATTATTATAGAAAAGAACACATAAAAATTAAATTAACTACTGAATAAAAATTATTATTTGAAGAAAAAATAAAATTATCAAAGTACTTATCAATGAGTACATTTATCAGAAAATCTATATTAGAAAGAGAAATAATTGTCATAGATGTGTAGCCTTTTTATAAGATACAAAGCTTACTTTCTAACATAACAAATAACATTTATCAGATTGCTAAGTTTGCAAATACCACTTCAAGTATTTATAAAAACAATACTAACAATATAGCAATAATTACTAATACATATAAAAATATTTTTGATATTCTCTTATATATACAAAATGTAGATATAATTAACACTGAGAAATAGATATGGCAATTACAAAAATATATCCCATAAAATCAACACTTAATCTAGCTATTAACTACATTATAAATGAAAATAAAACAGATGAAAAGTTCTAGTAGCTACCTTAAATTGCCACCAAAATACTGATAATATTCAATTTCAAAATACTAGAAACTTTCACCATACAAATTGAACTATACTTGCAAGACATTTAATTTAATCTTTTCTTCCTGTATAACTATTGGTAATAAGAACGTTTTTATCTACACCAATATCTGAAAATGCTTTTAAATATATATTTACATTTCCTTTTTAATCTACTACTATTTTATCTATTATTTTTTTAGGCTAGCATTTGTTAAATTATCCATATTTAAAATATTTTCTAAATCTTTAAATGTATTATATATTGTTTCTTCTAGCCTATCCCCTTTGGATAAATTGTTTTTTATAAATTCAAGCTCTTTTTTATTTTTTCTATATCTTGATTTAACTCTTTAACTTTTTTATTAAGATAATCTCTTGTTATTAAATCATCTGCATACATTTCCATATACTTTTCTTTTGGCTTTTGTAGCATCTGTAAGCTCTGTTTCATCTATTTTACTAAAATTAGGACAACTATCTTTTCCCTTAGCATTTCTTCCACTACATACCCATTTTATATAAGTATTTCTATAAACTCTCTCAAGCCTTCTAAAACTATAACCACAACAACTGCAACGTATAAGTGTGCTAAATAAATGTTTGTTACTTTCTCTTTGTTTATTCAGATTAAAATCTATATTTCTCTTTTTAAGTATAGCTTGTACTTTTTCAAAATCTTCATTACTTATAATAGATAGCTCTGGCTTTTCTATTACATACCACTCTTCACTATCTTTTTTCTTTCTAACTCCTATTAAAAAGTCCTCTACTTCTTCTTTACCATTTACAATTTTACCTGTATATATTGGGTTTGTTAAAATTCTTGAAATAGCATTTTGACTCCAATTACAATTCCTTTTTGTTCTATATCCTTCATTATTTAATATTTGTGCTATTTTATTTGCTCCATTACCTTCATTTAAGTATAAATTAAATATTTTCTTAACTACTTCTGATTCTTTTTCATTTATTGTAAGATTAAAATAATCACCTTTTATTTTGTCATATCCATATACAAAATTGGGTACACGACCTTTTTCTGCGTTTATCTTCTTGCCAAACTTTACTCTTTTTGATGTATTTGCACTTTCTTCTTGTGCCAATGCCCAAAAAATAGTAAGGACAAATTCAGAATTACCTAAAACAGTTTGATTTTATGTTAAAAATATCGTTTCTATACCTAAAGCTTTTAATTGTCTTATGCTCTGTAAAAAGTCTACTGTATTCCTTGCAAAACGTGATATATCCTTAACTATTACTATATTAAATAAGCCTTTTTTAGCATCTTCCATTAACTTTTGAAAACTTTCTCGTTTCTTAATTTTAGTGCCACTTATACCTTCATCACTATAAATTTTCAAAAGTTTATATCCATTTTTATTAGTATATTCTTCAAAAAATTTCTTTTGTGCCTCCAAGCTATTCAACTGGTCTTCTTTATCTGTACTTACCCTACAATACGCTACTACATTCATATTTGTTTTCTCCTTTCATAGTTTTATATAATTATATTAACATTTTTATATAACTTATTCAATAATTGTTAATATTTTCATAATAATTGCATATAATATTAGAAGTAATAGTTGACATCTTAAAATTTTAATGCTATACTATTACCAGTGATCGCGTTGTATTACTTGCGTGGTGTACAACCTAAAGGCTCCTGCGGGAGCCTTTAATTTTGTAAAGGAGTATTTATGAGCAAAAAATTTTTAACTTATGATGAACAAATAGATAAATTAACCTCTAAAGGCATCATTATTAATGATAAAGACTTTGCTATAAAATGTTTAAAAGAAACTAGTTATTTTTCTTTAGTATCAGGATATAAAGATGCTTTTAGAGATAAAAAAACTAAAATATATAATAAAAATGTAAAATTTGAAGATATTTATTATTTATATAAATTAGATGAAGAACTTAGGAATCTATTTTTAAAATATATTTTAAAAATAGAAAAAAGCTTAAAATCTCATTATTCATATTTCTTTTGTGAAAAATTTGGTGAAGAACAAAAAGAATATTTAAATGTAAATAATTTTAATTATCAAAACTATCAAAATGAAATTAATGAACTTATAAAAATATTAGATGAATATACTAAGTCTAATAAATATGATTATATTACATACAATAGAGATACTTATAGCAACATACCTTTTTGGATTTTAACTAATTGTTTGACTTTTGGTAATCTCTCAAAAATGTATGAATACTCTAACATAAATATCAAAATTGATATTGCTAAGGAATTTAATATACAAAATTCTCAACTTGAATCAATGTTAAAAATTATTACAAAATTTAGAAATGTTTGTGCTCATAATCAAAGATTATATAACTATAAAACTAAAAATTTCAATAATAAAAAAAATTCCATAAAAGATTTACCTATTCATAAAACTAAAAATCTTAATAATATGGGTAAAAATGATTTATTTGGAATTTGTCTATGTTTTAAATACTTATTAAATGAAATTGATTTTAATATATTTCTTGAAGCATTAAATGATATTTTAATAAATTATAAAACTAATTGTTCTAATTTATTAAAAATATTAAAATGTATGGGTTTTCCTCAAGATTGGTATGATTGGTTAGAACAGTAAATAAGGCTAGATATAAAATTATATCTAGCCTTATTTATTAACTTATTTCTCTTTCTAACTCTTTATTATTTATTTTATTTAAAATATTTTCTACTAAAATATGTACTTTTTGTTCATAAGTTTCTTCTATAGTATTAGGATTATGAAATATAAATTTTATATTCCCCAAAGATAAGCCCCCTTTTATGTTATTTAATTTATACTATGCTTGTACAAGATTAAATATGCTTATCTCTATTTATAAAAATATTAATCTAATTTATTTGATATATTTTTTAAGTTTTCTGTATCTTCTAAAAAAGGATTAATAGCAAAATCTTTCTTTTGCATGTAATCAATACCATTTGAAATAGACTGGCTTAAAATTTCATCAAATCTATCTTCATCACTAATATCAATCATTCTTAAAAACATATTTATAAGTAAAAATAATTGCCCTGATGATATCTTGCCTATTTTCATAATCATTTTAGCAAGTCTATTTGTTTGTATATCTAAAATTTGTTTTATATCATTAATATTATATATAGAGGTAAGCTCTGCTCTAACTATACCCGCAAAAAAATCAACATCTTCTTTATAACTTTCTACATTTAGCCCTTTATCTATAAATCTTCTCACTAATTCAGACATAGACATATGTTTTTTTGTACTTAAAGTTTTTAATATTTCTGCCTTTTCTTTTGTTACTTTAACTGTTATTTGAACTATTTCTTCTTTCATTAATATCACCTTTTTCTATATAGTTTAAAATTATTATTTTATTTAAATCAATTCTTCTATTTTCATATAAAATATTGTATTTATCTTGTAATATACTTTTATATGAATTTAATTTCCTTGTAAGTGTATTTACTTTTGTTTTTAAGTTATTATTTATCTTTAAAAGCTCATTTAATAAATCTGTAGAAGTACCTTTAAAGCTTTTATTTTCATTATTTATAAATTGACTTAATGCTAATATAGTTTCATCTTCATTTTTATCAAAATATCTAATATTTTCATTTTTTATAAATCTTAAATTTTCATCTAATTTTAAGTTTATAGTTGTGGTTTGAATATCTTTACCTATTACTTTTAGACTATATAAGTCTACTGTATTTTTACTTAAATAAAATATTGTATCCATAAAACAACTTATACTATTATCATTACTTATAACAAATATACCTATATTTTTAACATCTGATAAAATTTTTAAATTATGTAATATTTCATATTTATTTTTATTACATTTAATCACTTTATCAAAACTATCTATAACAATAAAATTAATATTTCTATTTTCTAATAAAATTTTAGATATTGTTGTTATAAAATTTTCATATACTAAATTTGGGTCTGTTAAAAAATGTATTATGCCTATTTTTATATCAAACATTTTCTTCAATCTTTTTTGCACAAGCCCTATACTATCATTAAAATTTACATACAAAACTTCTCCATACACAGTATTTAATTCTAAAAAATCAAATCCTACACTCTTTCTCACAGATAAGTATAATGCAAACATACTTTTTCCTATTTTTTCTTTACCTGTTAATAAAGATAATCCTGTTGGTAATATTTTATTTATTATCCATCTTCTAGGCTCAAACTCACTACTAAATATTTTTTCAGTTGTTATTATATTATTCATTATATCACCTCCGTTTTTTAGTATAGGTAAATATTTACATTTTGTCTATATTATTATATAATTTTTAGTATAGTTATAGCTAAATTAAATATTTTAATTATCTATTTTTGCTAAATTGGAGGTAAAAATGTTAGGTAAAGCTTATATTAAAAATAAAGATATTTATGTTCTTTTTGACAAAACAAATATAGTAGAAAGAACAGGTATAATTTATCCTTTAGGGTATCATATTACAAATTTTACAACTTTAGATATAAATAGACTAAAAGAAGAATATATAAAAATGATTGACTATACATTATCAACTAAATTTAATATTGATGATTATTTTAAAAACTTATCATTAATAGTTGATAACTTTGATAAATATTCTCCATATTTACACTATTATACACAAAAACTAATTAATAATATATTTGATGCTCTTAATTATCTTAAAAGAGCACAACCTCTATATGATACATATAAATTACTAAATTTAAATAAATATGCCTACAATAGTCTATATGATGTAAAATTAGATTGCTTAAGTTTTTTAGATGCTATTCTAAATGATATTAATAATAGCAAAAATAAATTAATTGAAGAATTAGAATTTTTACAAAATAAATTTGAAGATTTAAACCCTATGGAAAAATTATATTTAATAGACTATAATAGAAAATTGTTAGGAAAAAGTCCTTATTATACAGAAAATTATTTTACTTCTGCTTTTGAACCTAGTAAAATTTTTATAAAAAAATATGTAAATCAAGATAATATAATTAATGAATTTAAAAATAAAACTGTTGAAATAGTAGAAACATTTATACTCTATAATAGTGATGATTTAATTAGATTTGAATTAATTCAAGTAGTTAAAAATAATATTAAAATTAATAAGTGTAATCTATGTAACAATTACTTTATTCCACTAGGTAGAAATGATACATTATATTATAATAGAATTTATAAAAATCAAAATAAAACTTGTAATCAAATAGGTGCAAGACTAAAATATATAGAAAAAAATAAAGAAAATCCTATACACATACAATATGAAAAAGCCTATAGAAGAATGTATTCTAAACAAAGAAGAAATGTTATTAATAAAAAACAATTTTTTAACTGGACAGAAAAAGCTAAAAATTTAAGAAATAAGTGTATAAATAATGAAATTTCATTTGATGAATTTTTAATATTTTTAAATAGTGATAAAATAAAGCCTACTAATTAAAGATAGGCTTTTTATTATATATATGTTCTGACTTCAGTAACCTCAAAACTATTACTGTTAATATATATTATATTTTTATTTTCTTTTAAAGCATAGTTTAAAGTAGAATATGTTCCACTATGTTTATCAATACCATTATATATACCTACTAATGTAGTACATTTGTCTACTAAAAATTTATTTCTTTTTAAATAGCAATCTTTTGTAAAATCTTTTTGTAAAATTATTTTAGCTGTACAATTATTAATTAAGTTATTATATCTAAACTTATAATTATCATTCCATCTTTCCATTTGATTTTCAAAAGGTATTATGCAATATAGTTTTATATCATTATGTTTTTCCTTTAAATTCAAAATAATTTCTCCCAACCAAATATCTACACCTATTGCACAACCTGTTAAAAAGATTTTATTACCATCTAAATACAATTTTATAATTTGTTCTATAAGTAAATACTTTAGTCTAATACAGTCTATATGATTTTCGTTATTTTTAAAATGAAATTTATTAGGTCTATGTCCTGTAATTGAACAAATCTTTTCCATAAAATTCTCCTTTACGTAATTATAAATTAGTAATAAATGTAATTATTATTGTATTAACTTTAATTTAATTATAGTACATAATATTAATAATGTAAAGGGGTGTTTTTATGGATATTGGCTTAAAATTAAATTTTATAAGAGAAACTAAAAAAATTAGTGTATATAAATTATCAAAATTAACTGATATTTCAGAAAATCATATTCATAATATTGAAAAAGGTGTTACCCAACCTTCTGTTTTAATTTTAGAAAAACTTTTATCTGCTCTTGGTACAAATCTTTCAGAATTTTTTAATGAAAATGATAATGTTGTTTCTTTAAATCAATTTGAAACAGAACTTATCCAAAATATTAGATTACTTGATAATGAAAAATCAGATGCTATTTTAAAAATAATTAAATTGATGAATAATAAATAAATTATTTTAATACAAAAAGTGTGAAATATTACGTTCACACTTTTTTATATTAGTCTATATATTTAGAAACATTCTTTTTGACGGAAAAAATGTTTTTTGTTCGGAAGCTTTTTCTTGAAATGTCGTTGAAACCTTTGGTTGCAAGCTGTTTAAGGTGAAATGGGACATTTCACTATTCCTGCCTAAAGTATACAAACATAATAAATATTGACATATATTGTAAAAAGATATATAATTAATAATATAAGTTAACAAATAGTTTTCTTATAAGTTTACTTTATACAATATAAGGTATAAAGGTAGAGGATTGATGTCAAGACCTGTTGAATATATTTATTTAGCAAGGCTTGAATAAGATTAATAACTATAGAACTTATTATGTCTTCAATAGATATTATATTGTATCCTAAAGTTATTATGATAATCACCTCCAATAGATGTGCTATTTCTATTATAGCATAATTTATAATTGCAAATTTTGGACAGCTAATATTGATATTAAAAAATATTAATATTAAGTTTTTGTATATACCTGTCAACATTAGGAACGCTGTCCTCCCTGTTGACAGGTTTATGCTATTTTAAGGAGATTTTTATGAATTGGATAGAATGGAAAAAGAATAATAATACTTTATCAAAATATACACATTTTGATAAAAGAACTTCCATATGTAAATGTTTTAATTATATTATTAATCCTGATAATATATCAAAACATAGTTTTTATCCTTTTATATACTATGAACAAGAAATAAGAAAATTTTCTAGAAACAATTACTTAAAATATAAGAAAGGTATAAAAGAAAAATCTAGACCTATATGCTACTCATCTCATATTGATAAATGTATTTATAAATATTATAGTGCATTATTAAATTTAAGTTATAATTCTTATAGCAAAGAAAATAATATTGATAATTGTGTATTGGCATATAGAACTAATAAAGATAAAAAAAATAATAATAATATTTATTTTGCTAAAAATGCTTTTGATTTTATAAAAAAATATGATTGTAATATTATAGTTGGTGATTTTTCTAATTTTTTTGATAACTTGGAACATAATTATTTAAAGAAATGTATTAAAGAAGTTTTAAATGTTAATACATTATCTAATGATTGGTATGCTATTTTTAAAAATATAACTAAATATTCTTATTGGAAATTAAAAGATTTATTAGAATTAAATAACATGAAATATAATTTTAATGGTATAAAAGAATTTAATAAATTAGATATAGCTTTATCTAGAAGTAAATTTAAAGCTTTAAAAAAGAAATATATTATACCAAATAAGAAGAAATATGGTATTCCTCAAGGTTCTGCTATTAGTGGTGTTTTATCAAATGTGTACATGATAAATTTTGATAAATCTATAAATACATATATTTCAAGTTTAAATGGTTTATATTTAAGGTATAGTGATGATTTTATTATTATATTTCCTAAAAATAATAATATAAATGATGTTCGCTCCTATATAAATAAACAATTAGAAACTATCCCAAATTTAAAGTTACAAGAAGAAAAAACTCAAATTTATACTTTTTGTAATAATTCTATAAAAAATTGTACAAATCAATATAATAATACTACTGAACAAAATATTAATAAAATTGATTATTTAGGATTTACCTTTGATGGTAAAAAAGTTACGTTTAGAGATAAAACTATTTCAAGATATTACTCAAAAATGTATAGGAAACTAAATTATATAATAAAATGTAAAGGTAAATCTAAATATAATAAAACAATAAGTTGTAAAAACTTATATAGAGATTATACTCAAAAAGGTATAAAGTATATTAGAAATTCAAAATATCCTCATAATAAAGGTAACTTTCTAACCTATGTAAATAGAGCAAAAAAAATATTTGGTAATGATTACTTGATAACTACTTCAACCAATAGACATTTACTAAAAATACGTAGAAAAAGACAAAAATTTGGTATTTAACTATATTTTATAAATACAAAATATAAGAGGTTAACTTAAATTACTATACAATAATATTTGAGTTAACCTTTATTTGTTATAAATATACATATTTATATTATGTTTATTTTAAAAAATATATATTTTTAAAATATTTTATTAAAACAAATCACTATGTGTACCTGTTCTTGTCAAATACAAAATAAGCTCATTATCACATATTTCATAAATTAATAACCAATCTGGAGTTATATGACATTCTCTACAACCCAAATAATTACCAATTAAATTATGGTCTTTATTTTTATCTGGTAATTTTTCACCTTTTGCTAATTTTTCTACTATATCATTAAGTAAACTTATATTATATCCTCTTTTTATAGCTAGTTTTAAATCTTTTTTAAATTTATTAGTAGCAACTATATTATACATCTTCTTCTACTTCCTTTAATAATTCTCCAAAACTTGAATATACTTTTTTATTAGGATTATTTTTAAGTTGTTTAACTTCTTCAATTGCTTCTAATGTTTCTATATTATTTGTATTTAATGATAATTCAAAAGGTATTTTTTGTTGTCTAACAACTGTTTTAGCAAAAATATTAAATGCTGTTGTCATAGTTAAACCAAGTTCATTACAAAATAATTCAAATTGTTTTTTCAAATTTTCGTCCATTCTTATATTTATATTTGTTTGTGCCATAAAATCACCTCTAATAATATTTATATCTTATATACATATACCATATAGATATATTATATACATATATTATATAATTTTATTTATGTTGTCAATAATTAATAATAAAAAAGAGAGTATAAACACTCTCTTTTTTATTTAACTTTCCATTTGCCAAAACAATTCTATTTTACCACAACTATATATACATATAAAAAACTCTTTATTTATTACTTATATTTTATAGTAATAAAATAATAAATTATATGAAAAATTATCTATAATTAATAATTTAATATTCCATATTTATAAATTGATTTTCTAAAATACTTTTTCTTTCTTTCCAATCTGGCATCATAACAGTTAAAAAATTATAAAAATTTTTTGAATGATTAGGATATATAAAATGACAAAGTTCATGCAATATTACATACTCAATACAATTTTTAGGGACTTGTATTAGCAAAATATTTAAATTAATTTTATTTTTACTAGGCAAGCAAGAGCCCCATCTTTTTTTCATATTTCTAACTTCAATTATAGGCATATTAACATTGTATTTTTCAAAGTTTAAATGTAATTTTTTAGTTATATCTAAAAATGTATTATAAGCTATATTTTTAATATAGTTATCAACCATTTTTTTCTTTTTATTAAAATCTAAAGTATTTTTAGTATAAACATATAAAAAAACTGTATCATTAAAAACTTTTTCTTTATTACTTTCAATTAATTTTAATCTTATATGTTTACCCAAAATATAAAAACTTTCGCCACTAATATATTGCTTATCATTACTTTTATACTTGTTGATTTCTTCAAACTTATTAACAGTATTTAAAATATACCTGCCATGTTTTAAAACAAAATTATCTATAAAAGTAAATGGTATATTTTCATTGGCAGAAACAAAAATTTTACCACTATCTTTTATTCTCATATTAAGATTTTTTACTTTTTTAATTTGTAAAGTATATTTTATTTGTTTGTCATTATATTTTACTGTTCTATCATAGCTCATTAGTATCTCCTTATAGCAATTAATTTAACTTTTTCAATTATTTTATCAATAATAGAAAAATCTATTTTTATATTGTACTTATTTTCATAACTAAAAAATAAATCATCTATTTGCATTTCAATTTTTTTATGTATATCAATATTTTCTTTCCAATCTACTTGTTTATTTTCTTTAAAAATTTCCGTTATATATATTGAAATATCTGTAATAAAATCTTGTGTAAAAAATTGTTTACCTTGTAAATTATCTTGTATAGTGTCTAGTACCATGCATATACCACCATAAAAAGCCTGTGCATTATAATCATTTTTTATTTTTTCTGGGTATTCAATACTACTTTTATTATTTTCAAAGTCTTCTAATATGGAACGCATTTTATTTAAGTAATCGGTATCATCTATTAATTTATTTTTAAATTCTTCTAAAGTTTGTTTAATTTTTTTAGAAAAACTTTCATAATAAGATGGATTTTCGTCATATTTTTGTTTTATAACTTTAGTCAATTTACTTGTTATAGCATCAGCTTTTGCACGGGTAGAAGTAAGGTTTTCAATTTCTTTTTCTATCTCTTCTTTATTTAAAATATCTAAAGGTGCGACAATTTTTTGAAGCCCTGACACATATAGATGAGTATCTAAAAGATTTTGCATAATAGGTTCATACTCTGCATTATCTATTGCATCATAATATCTAATTTTAACACTACGGCGTATTTTAGAATAAAAAACAAAGTTATCTTTATACTTTTTAATTTCATCTTTATCTACACTAATATATAATTTTTCAGAATTTAACACAATATTAAGGTATTTACCTAAATTACAAAGCAGTTTGTAAAATGTTTCTCTTTTCTCTTCATCTGCCAAAGATACTTCTATTTCTTCAACATCTTGTTTATTTTTTAAATTTATAAATAAATCTTCTAACGATTCATTACAAGCTCTAATTTTATTAATAATCTCTATTATATCTGTAATAGTATTTTTTAAATCACTACTTTCAAAATTTTCAAGCCCAGCACCACTATAAATTTGCATTGCATCATCTAATTTTTTTATAAGTTGTCTATAATCTATAATTAGCCCATAATCTTTTCCATCTCTTAGTCTATTAGTTCTTGCTATTGCTTGTAAAAGGCTATGTTCTTTTAATTCTTTATCAATATATAAAACTTGGCAAATAGGTGCATCAAAGCCTGTTAAAAGTTTGCTACAAACTATTAAAATATCTATATCCCCATTACAAAATTTATTTTTTATAATTTCTTCATATTTATCTTCATTTCCATATAATTTCATCATTTTAGTCCAAAAATTTAATACTTGATTATCAGAAGCTTCGTTTATATCTTCTTCGTCTTCTATCATATCTGGTCTAGATATAATAGTAGAACAATTTAAATCGCCCATTTCTTCAAAAGCTTCTAAGTATCTAATAGCATCTTTTTTACAGCTTGTAGCCAACATAGCTTTAAAACCTGTTTCTTTAATAGTAGTAATAAAGTGATTATTTATATCAAGAGCAATCATATTAATTCTAGCACTAGATGAGTTTAATTTTTGTAATCGACTCCACTTATTTTTTAAATCTTTCTTTTGTTTTTCTGTACATCTTTTACTACGCTCTTCAAACCACAAATCAATATTTTTTTCATCTACATCTTGTATAACTGCTCTACCCTCATAAATAAGTGGTACTATTGCATTGTCATCAACACCATCTTTAATAGTATATTTATGAATAAGTTTACCAAAACGATTAGAAGTTTTTTCATCTTTCATAAGTGGTGTACCAGTAAACCCAATATAACAAGCATTGGGGAATACTGTACGCATTTTTATAGATAATTCGCCATAGTTAGAACGGTGGCTTTCATCTATAAGAATAAAAATATTTTTACAATCTATTTTTACATTTGATTTTTCTACTATATCGAATTTATTTATAATAGTTGTAATAATATCAGCTCTATTTTTTTCTATAAGTTCAATTAAATTTTTACTTGTTGTAGCATTAGCTGGCTTTAAGCCTGTATGAGCAAAAGTAGTTGAGATTTGTCTGTCAAGCTCTTTTCTGTCTGTAACAATTATAACTCTAGGTTTTATGTTAGACATTTCCATAAGAAGATATTTTGTAAGCATAACCATAGTAAGACTTTTTCCACTGCCTTGAGTATGCCAAATAAAGCCACCTTCATAATTATTATCATTTTTGCTTTTATTAATATTTTTAATAACTTCATTTATTGCAAAAAACTGTTGATAACGACATATTTTTTTCACATTGGCATCATATAATATAAAATATCTAATAATCTTTTCAACTCTTTCTTTAGAAAAAAGGGCAATAATATTTTTATCTTGTGTTGTTGGTTGTCTATCTGTAACATAATTTTCTAATTTTGCGTTTAAAAAATGATTATCTTGTTCTTTCCAAACACTCCAAAATTTTTTAGGTGTACCACAAGTTGCATATTTAACGCTATTTTTATTTGTAGCCATTAATATTTGAGCAAATTTAAAAAGTTGAGGTATATATTCTGATTTTTGGTTTCTTATGTTTTGCTCAACAGCCTGTTCAACAGATATGTAAGGGGACTTACATTCTATAACACCAAAAGGAATACCATTTATAAAAAGTACAATATCAGGTCTTGCATTTTTAGTTGTGTTAATTTTATTAATGTCAAATTTTTCTGTTGTATGGTTAGTGTTTTCGTTCTGCAATTCAACAGAAAATTCTTCTGTTATATGGAAAACATTATTTTCAAAATTGTCCCAATCAATATATTTTAAATTAAAACTAAGATTTTTACCATTTCCAACATTTTCAACATAGCTTTTACCGTATAATAAGTAGTTATAAATTTTTTCATTCGTACGGACTAATCCCTCAATTAAAGGTTCATCTAAATCAGTTATAGCTTTTTCAATATTGTTTAAAGAAAACTTATTTTCTTTATTTGCAAATTTATAACTATTTATTTTTATTAACTGTTGTCTTAAAATATCTTTTAAAATTACATTGTATTTGTTTCCACGCTGTTCTAAACATTGGGTAGGAGATATATAAGTATATCCCATTTTTTTCAGTAAATCTATTGCAGGCTGTTGGCTTACTATCTTTTCGTTATATAAATTTTTCTCCATATAAATACTCCTTTTATAAATAAGGTGGGATAAACCCACCTTATAAAAATTATTTTTCTTTTGTTATGCCTTTAAAAGGTTCTTTGTCTGATTTTACATCTAAAAATCTACCTGTGTTAGTATCTCGTTTTGTCCAGTTACCAGTTTTATCATTTAAAACTTGTGAACGGTCTCTAACTGCACCTTGTCGATAACCTTTTCCCGTATTTTTTGCCATAGGTATTCCTCCTTTCTTTTGTATTTGTATATATTATATCATACTCTAACAATACCTGTTAATAGTAATTGCATTAATGCTTTCTTTTTTTGTTGCTCTTGGTCTAAATCTCTTTTTAAAAGATCTATTTCTTCATCTGCTTTTGATAAAATTTCTACTATTGCATTTTGTTCTTCTAATGAGGGGAGGTTAAGTTTTATCTGACACAAATTTTCAAAATTTAAACTATCTCTTACACTTCCTGTAAGGAAACTTTTCATTTTTTGAAAGAAATAATTCGTATTTGTAAAATGTATAAAAAAATTATTTAATAATTGACTTTTGGTTTTTAAAACTACATACATAGGACTTACTATTCCTTCATCTGTTTTATTATATATGGCAATAGAACCAACATTTATTCTTGAGGGATTGTATGCAATATAACCATTTCTAACAATTTTATATTTACTTAAATCTTTACTTGCAATATTTTTACCAAATTGTTCTTGCTGTTTTAAAAAACCTAATTTATTTGAGATGCTTAAAACAGTATCAAAGTATAAATTTTTATTTATTTCTTTTGTTTCTTCTAAGAGACTTTTTAGCTTTACCTCTTCCCATTTATCATTAAACCCTTTTAACCTTATCTTACCTGTAAGTAAATTTTGCATAAGATATTTTTTTTGATTTTGTTTTTCTTCTATTAGCTTTTGCTTTAGCTCTATAATTTTGTCTTGTGTTGTTAAAATATCGGCGATTTTTTGTTGTTCTTGTAAATCAATTAAATTTATTAAACAATGTCCTATATCTCCTAAATTTATTTTTCTAGGAAATGCAACATGAATAGTTTTAGAATATAACTCTTTTTGAAAACTATATCCTTGTATAGCTTGATTAAAAAAATCACTACTTAAACGATCACTACATCTAATTAGTGATAAACTAACATAGAATGCATATTTATTATTGGATTTTATTATAAAAGGTGTTCCTATATCTCCTATTCTGGTCATAAAAATATCATTGAATTGAGGCTTTATTTTAAAATTTTTTTCAAAATCTTTTTCACTAATAAATTTATTACTTTGTTCTATATCTTTAATATCTTCAACACTAATAAATTTTACACCTTCTTTTGTATAAATAGGTGTTTGATGTGTTCCATCATATATATCTGATAATTTACTTAATTTTTTAGGTTCCCAATCTTCAGGAATAATTCCAACTTTAGTTTTTTTATATCCTTGTGGCACTTGTCCATTTTTTATAAGCTCTATCCTTTGTTTAATTTCTTTTTTCATTTTCTATTTTAACTCCCTATACAAATATCACAAAAATATTCTCCTAATTCTGTAATTTCTAAGTAATGTTTTTTCTCTTTCCAACCATTAAAATTAAGAATAGTAACTTTTTTTGCATCTAACATAATATCACTCTCTAAAATTTCATTATAGTAATCTATATTAACAAAATAACTACCATTAATTATATCTATAATATTTAATCTATTTAAATTATCTAATGCTGCATAAATCATATCTTCCCTATCTAAATTTATTTTTTTAGATATTGATGAAATATTTTTTTTATACAAATCTCACTTTTATCTTTTCCTATATATGCACTTAATGTTATAAGAGCAACTTTTTTTTGACTATATATGTATTTTAAAATTTTGCATTCATCAGGTGTTAGTTGTTTAATAATTTCTACATAAGCAGGATGTACATTATCTTTTACTTCTTTATTCATTGAAGAAGCTAACAAATTAGCATACATATTTCTTAATTCATTATTATTCATTACATATGAAATAGCTTGTATAGTTGGAACTGCTACATAGGGTTCTGGTGTTACAATATTTTCTGGGTTAATTTTACTTAATTTTATTTCTAATAATTTTTTAGTTTCTTCTATATTAAACTCTTTTTTTAAAATCCATATTTCTAAAGGCTCTAAAGCAGACTTTATAGCTCTCGGTATAAGTGTAGCTAATTCTGCTGTATTTTTTATTACTGGCTTTGCCAAATCATTATAAACTTCTTTTATTAACTGTTTTTTTGTTCCTTCATTTTCCATATTATCTAACATAACTCTAATTCCTCCCAATATTACTTGATCTGTTGTTACACTTTCTTTTAATTAGTTTTATATATTTTCAATATTTTTCATAATTCTTATATATTAATAATTTTTTCTTCTAAATTGTAATGTTCTATATTTGTTGATACTTCTCTTATTCCCTCTAGTTGAACTGTTCGGAATTTCCTAACAGTTGAATTTTTTTCTAACTCTTCATCTACATATATATTTTTTATATGTTCACTAATAGTAGATTTAGATACTTGATAAAGACTTGCAATAGCTTTTTGAGATAGCCAAATTTCTCCTTTTTCAAAGTATACATCTATTTTGGTATCTCCTTTTTCATTTTGATAAATAAGTATTTTACCTAATTGATTTTGTATATCGTCCATATATTTTACACAATATCCTTTCTATAAACCTAATTCTTTTAAATATTGTTTCATATGTTGTTGTACTATTTTTAATTCATTTTCTATATTTTCAATATTTTTTTGTACTTCTTCTATATCAACAATTTCTTCTTCTTCAAAAGTATCTACATATCTAGGTATATTTAAATTAAAGTCATTTTCTTTTATTTCGTCAAAAGTAGCTTTATAACTATATTTATCTATTGTTTCTCTTTTTTCATAAGTAGTAACTATTTTTTCTATGTCTATATCTCTAAGTACATTTTGATTTTTACCCTTTTCAAAATTACCTTCACCACTTGCATCTATAAATAATATATCTTTATTTTCACGATTTTTCTTAAATATTAATATACAAGCAGGTATACTTGTGCCATAAAACAAATTAGCAGGTAAGCCTATTACAGCATCTAGTAAATTTAACTCAATTATTTGTTGTCTTATCTTACCTTCACTAGCTCCTCTAAATAATACCCCGTGAGGCAATATAACACCCATACGCCCTTTAACATCTAAACTACTTAACATATGCAATATAAAAGCATAGTCCCCTTTAGATGACGGTGGCACACCCAAGCCAAATCTTTTAAATTTATCTAAATCGGCAGTCATTTTTTGTTTTTTATTATCTATACTATTGTCTAAAAAACCTCTATCCCACTTGTCTAAAGAAAACGGTGGATTTGCTACTATAACTTGAAATTTCATTAAATCATCATTTTCTATATTTTGTGGGTTTGAAAGAGTATCTCCTTGCCAAATTTTAGCGTTATCT
>CALWSN010000101.1 GCA_944384215.1 uncultured Clostridia bacterium
GTTAAAGAAGCAACACAAACAACCACTAAAAAAGCTACAACTCAAGCTACTACAAAAGAACCAACGACAGAAAGTACAACTAAAGCTCCTTCTAATAATGGTGGAGGAAATAGCAACCCTAAAGATGAAATAACAGATGAAAACTTTTGGGATAAAGCAGAAGAGATACTCGGACCTACAATAGATACAGGCGAAGTAGGTGGTGGAGAAACTGCGGATTTTGATTTAACGGGTAATGTAATAGGGCAATAATAAATAATATTTATATTTAAAGCATTTCATTTTTATGGAGTGCTTTTTTATATATAAAATTAAGGAGGTAAATTATGAAGAAGATTAAATTAACAATAGCTATTATCTTAATTTTTTCTTTTTGTTTTAATAGTGTGAGTATATTTGCAAATGGAGATACTAACATAGGTAATGGTGGAAATGGTGGAGATTATGATAATGGTGGCAGTGGTAAGCCTGATACTATATTAGATAATGAGCAAGATGAAGGGGTAAGAGTTACACTTGTTGATGCTAAAACTTATAAACCTGTTACAAACCCAATAGACTTTGCTAATAATCCTAGACAGCCTATACAAAAGTATTTAGGTACAGGATATAAACTTTATTATAAAGAAAATAAAAAAGTAAATATGTATGATGGCTCGGGATATAAATGGAAAACACCAAAACATAAATTACCTAAAATAGTAGGAGGAGATTTACAGACAATAAAAGATTATTTTGGAGATGAAGGATTTATTAAATATTTTTCAAGTATAACGGGATTTGATTATGAAAAAATGATAAGTGGTGATTATAAACTTATGTTAGAGCCTGTTGGTTACCCTAAAATAGCAGGTAAAGTAACTGCTTGTACTGCTACTGAACTAGCATTACTAGATATAAAAATGAATGGTTATATATCTAATAGTTATATAAAGAACTTTTCACATATGAACTTACCTTTAGCAATGTTTTTAGAAAAAGATGAGTTTGGCTTAAATGCTTATAGAGGTGGTACAAATTACAGAAGTACAAACGAAACAATTATAAATCAATTAGGTGTTGGTGCAGTTACATTTAAAGAAAAGGAAGAAGAGCCTGAAATAGGGAAGTTTGATTATACATACAGAACAGATACAGATGTTATTACATCTATACAAGTTAGTGGTGGGGAAAGTAACCCTGACCAAACTATGACTGTCTACTTTGATATTTTAGGGACACAATATAAAGTTAGCAATATATTTTACCCACAAGGAGAAAGTCAACTTGCTTGGGTAAAATGGCATACGCCTAAAGAACCTATGGAGCTAGAAATACCTGTTACAATAGTAAAAGAACATTTAGACCCACCACCTAGCGTATGTAACCCTTCAAATGACCCACCAAGACCAAAACCTACTATAACAGAAACTACCATAAATGTTAAAATTGAAAAAATAGAAGAAAAGACCCCACCTGACCCTGATGCAGATGATAGATGGGGTGGCTACCAAAAATTTAATGTGTACGAGGCAGAAAGACACATACCAAAATTAGAAGAAGTTAAAGAACATAAATGGACTATATGGAGTGCTAGTTGGCATTCTAACCCTGTAAAAAAAGGTTGCAAGAGACGTTGTACAAGTGGAGAAGAACACGATGACGGAAATGGTGGAACTTGTTATCATTATTGTGAACACGGCTATTCAGATTGGCACGATTATACAGTGTATTATCAGTAGATGAAGGTTGGTGGGAATATGAAAAACAAGAAAAATATGCAAGATTAAAAATAGACCATTTAATAACATCAGATAAGTATAACCCAACGGCTAAAAGAAATGGTAAAGAAATAAAAAGTGCTTATGGTGTAGACCAATTTTTAGATAGCAGAATTATAACTAATGATGTTAAAAATACAACAAATATACAAAATGGGGTATCTTTATTTCCAGATTTTCATTACAAAAATTATTTTAGGTTATTAGATTTAACATATAATAAAAATAATGAAAGTAGATTAGAGTTTAAACCTAATAGATATTCTACTCTAAAATCTAGAACACACTTTACACCTATATGGTATCCTGATAAAACTAATTACAATGTTTATACATATGCATTTGATGCTTGGACACCTGTTGGTATGCTATCGGTAAATTTATTAGATGGTGTGTATGTTGACGGAGATATGTGGGACGATTGGACAGTAAGACCATTACCTGTAGATTAATAATTTTTAAGTTTTGTTAAAGAAAGGCGAAAAAATGTTTTTATATGAGAAAGACTTAAAGTATAAGTTTTGGAAAACTTATAATAATAAAAATAGGGCTAAAAAATATCAATTTGAATGCCCTATAAGAGAAGGAAACGCAGATTTAGTAACAATAGAACAATATCAAGGTAATTATCAAATCAATTCTTTTGAATTTAAACTAAATGATATAAAAAAGGTTATGTTACAAGCAGAAGCTAATCTTGATTTTGTTAATAAAAGTTGGATAGTTATACCAATAGAAAAAAGAAATCTTATTTTAGAAAAATATAAAAATTATTTAGATAATAAAAAATATATAGGCGTTATGGGTGTAACAGAAGAAGGTAGGTACGAAATTATATACCAACCTAAATTTAAAGAAAAACCTTTTATACATCAAACTATACTAAATTTATGTGTTATGTAATGAAAATTTAATTAAAGTTGACAATAAAAAAATCGTATTGTAAAATTTTGTTGAAGAAGAAGGCGAGTGCTTTCTTCTTCTTTTTTTGTGTTTAGACGATAACAATTAAGTTTTACATAATCAAGAGAAATTTTTTACAAAAATTTTTTAACTCTTGACTATAAAAACTTAATTGTTTAATTCAAAAAAATAAAAAAATTAAAATATATAAGGAGATTTTACGATATGGAAAAAGATATATTAAGTGATTTTTTAAATCTAGAAAAATTAAAAGTTTTAAAATATAAACATTTTAAAAATCACACCGAAATAGATGTAGAAGTAGAGAGAACAGAACAAATATGTCCGATATGTAGTGAAGTTACAAATTGGATACAAAGCCGAAGAACGCAAAAAATAAGAGATGTAAATTTTGGAGATAAAAAAACATATTTAATACTTCATAAGAAAAGATATAAATGCAAACATTGTGGTAAAACATTTATGGAAGAAAATAAGGTATTAAATACATACCAAAGAATGACAACAAGGCTTGTAAATGAAATCTTGCTAAAATTAGAAAGTGAGCGTTCATTTACTAGTATAGCTAAAGATTATAATATATCAGTTAATACAGTTATAAGATTATTCGATAAAATTCAGTACCCTGAAGCTACTTTAGAAGATATTGAAGTGCTATCTATTGATGAATTTAAAGGAAACACAGGAGGAGAAAAGTATAATTGTATAATAACTTGCCCTAAAACAAGACAGGTGCTAGATATTTTACCTACTAGAAAATATAATGATTTGGCAAATTATTTTAAAAATAAAAATAGAGAAGATATAAAATATTTTGTTAGTGATATGTGGCAACCATACAAAGAATTAGGAAAAGTATTTTTTAAAGATGCTATTTTAATAGTAGATAAATATCATTGGATAAGGCTTGTTATTTGGGCGTTTGAAAATGTAAGAAAAGAAGAACAAAAGAAGTTTTATAAAAAATATAGAAGGTATTTTAAAAAATCAAAAAGATTACTTACTAAAAGATATGAATTTTTAAACGATGAAGAAAAAAGACAAGTAGATATTATGCTTTATAAATCAGATAATATATTACTCGCTCATAGTCTTAAGGAAGAATTTTTAGAACTTTTAGATATTGAAAATATAGCAGAAGCAATAAAGTTGATGAAAAAATGGATATTATCTGCTCAAGAAAGTGGGCTAAAAGCATTTGAAAAATGTGCTAACACTATAATTAAATGGAGCAAAGGAATTTTAAATTCTTTTGAAGAGCCTTATACAAATGGTTTTACTGAAGGTTGCAATAATAAAATAAAAGTATTAAAACGCAATGCTTATGGCTACCGTAATTTTAAAAGATTTAGAAATAGAATTTTACATATGTTTGCTTACAAAACAAGATTAACAAATAATAACTAATAATAACTAATAAAATAGAATTTTGAAAAAATAGGCGAAAAATCGCCTTATTTGTGTACCCATTTTTTTATTGACAAAAAATAAAATAAGGTTTATTATTAATATAATGATTATAATATATTTTATTATATTACTGTTCGGAAAAAAGTGTTGTAAAATTGCACAACAAAAAATGAATTAATGTAAAGGCTCTTTGTTAATAGTGCTAAAATGTAAAAAAATCCTACACAACTATTGACAAAGAGCCAATTTTCATTAGTAAGATATTTTATATTGTTTTAAAGAATATATTTTTACAAATATATTCTTTTTTTGTATATAGGTGGTTCCAAAAAGGCTGTGCCTATGAGTAGAAAAAAACAACCTCCTGTTGTAAAATATATATGGGTTTGCCAACCATATAAAAAACAAAGGAAGTATCCAAAATAGATAATTAAGCCAGTAAGATAAAATTTTTGATATGCAAAAACAATTTATAGCTAATACTAGCCACGAATTAAAAACACCACTTACATAATATCTACTAATTTATTAATA
>CALWSN010000102.1 GCA_944384215.1 uncultured Clostridia bacterium
AATTGGTTATTACTAACGAAGACCCTAGCAGTGATATTGGTAGGCAAACTGTTACACTAACTGGTGTAAATTTTGATGATGCTGTCCTTGCTAAAATTGACATAAACAACTCGGAATCAGATGAACAAATAAACTTTACATTCCACGGTTGCGATATATTAGAAAAATTTAAAGACTATAAAGGTGAATAGCTTTTATTGACGTACGTTAAAAAGTATGTTAAAATTTATAGAGGAAGGTGATGTAAAAATGTTAACAACAAATATAACTAATTTTAGAAAAGATATTTACAAAATGACTGAAAATACAATAAAATTTAATGAACCTTTATCTATAAATACAAAAGAAGGTAATGCTATATTGATTAGTGAAGAAGAATATAATGGTATGATTGCTACACTTGAATTAATGTCTAATAAATTAATGAAAGATAAACTTTTAGATGGAATTAACACCCCTTTAGATGAATGCATTACAGAAGATGAGGTTATTTGGTAATGTATAAAATAGTTTATACTAAAAAATCTATAAAGGATATAGAAAAAATAAAGGGTGCTAAGCTAGATAATGTAACAAAAAATTTAATTAATACAATTAAAGAAAATCCATATCAAACCCCACCTAGTTATGAGAAATTAGTTGGATATTTAAAAGGACTTTACTCAAGGCGTATAAATATAAAACATAGATTAGTTTATCAAGTTTATGAAGAAGAAAGAACCATAAAAATAATTAGTTTATGGTCTCACTATGAATTTTAAAGGCAAGTTTTTACTTGTCTTTTTTTATACTATTTTTTATTTTAAGGAGGAATTTTTATGAAAATAAGTGATTTTTTAATTAATAACAATGTAGGAAATGTTTTAGAGAAAGATATAATTATATCTGACAGATTTAAAGATGAAGATGGAAAGTTTTTACCTTTTAAAATTAGAAATATAACTGCTGATGAAATAGACGATATAAACAGACTTGTTGGTGATAATAAATCTTTAGCAGATATACACGTAGTAGCTAATTGTTGTGTTGAGCCTAATTTTAAAAGTGTAGAATTGCAAAATCATTATGGGGTAACAAGTGCTAGTGATTTAGTTAAAAAAGTTTTATTAGTAGGCGAAGTTAATACGTTATCCGTTGAGGTATTAAGATTAAGTGGATATGGAACTCCTTTTGATGATTTAATAGAATACGCAAAAAAGCATTAAAAAAGGAGCCTGCTATGGCTTCTTTGCTTAAATTTTGTTTAATAGAGTTAAAAATGTTACCTAGTGAATTTATGCATCTTGATGAAAAAGAAAAAGCTTTAATAATAGCTTTAATATGTGAGCATAGCGAAGATTTAAAAAATATAAAAGGTGGTGCATAAGATAAATGTCAGTAGAAACAGATATAAAATTAATTGATAATGCTAGTAAAGTTTTAGCTGGGGTAAATGATGAAGCTGAAAAATTAAGTGATACAGTAGACGGCATAAATAACACATCTATTAAACCTAAAGATATGCCACAAACAGAAAGTGCTTTTGCTAGCCTTGTTGGAAGTGGTAAAAGCTTATTAGGTGCTTTTAATCAAGTTAGTATAGCCTTATATGGAGCTAAAGAAATATTGAATGGTATTTCTAGTGCAGTTGGTATTATAACTAGTTATTCTGATACCTTACTAATGTCTGACGCAAGACTTAATTTGATAAATAACGGATTAGAGAGTACAGACCAACTTTGGAAAGCCATATATGATAGCTCCAGGCAAACTAGAGGAAGTATGTTAGATACTGCTGATATTGTTTCTAGAATAGGTCTTACAACTAAAGGTGTGTTTAAAGATAATAGAGAACTTATAAAGTTTTCGGAAAATTTAACAAAAAGTTTTAAAATAGCAGGTACAAGCACACAAGGAATTAATTCTGCTATGTTACAACTTACCCAAGCTATGGCAAGTGGCGTATTAAGAGGTGAAGAACTTAACTCTATATTTGAAAATGCACCATTATTAATTCAAAATATAGCAGATTATATGGGTGTACCTATTGGACAAATTAGAGATTTAGCTAGTGAAGGGAAAATTACAGCCGACATTGTTAAAAATGCAATACTTGATGCTACTGATGAGATAGATGAAAACTTTGAAAAATTACCTATGACCTTTGAAGAACTTAGTGTTCAATATAAAAACATATGGGATAATAATATGTTAATGGTTAGAGAAGATATGCAAAGTTTACCGCAGATTATAGCAGATAGTACTTTAGATATTTGGGATAGTATATCTTATGGGTTTGCATCTACTTTAAACTCAATGGATAAGCAACAAAGTATTTTTACACGAAAAACGATTAAAAATAATAATGGTATGTATGATAAATTGGCAAGAAGCTTATCTTCTTATACGGGAGTAGTGTTTACAAAAACAGATGCTATGAAAGTTAGCTTTTCTATTTTCTTTGAATATATAGAAAGTAGTTTTCAAAGAGGTATTAATTATTTTATTTATGCTGGTAAATTTTGTATAGGAGTTTTTGGTTTATTAATAACAGGTTTTGAATTATTAATAGCAACGGTTCGACATCGTATAGCCGAGTTTGTTGATGATATAACTGGGGATATGTTTAATTTAAGTCAAACAACAGGAAAAGTGGTTGATAATCTTACACAAAGTGTATCAAAGATAGGACAATGGACATTTACATTTGATAATGTAGCAGGGGATGACTATTATGGTTCTAAAAATATATTAAAAGATATATTAGATGATAAAACTAAGCAATATCTTGGTTCTGGAGCTTATAGTAATATTTATGACCCTACAACATTCTATACATATCTTAAATCAGGAAACACATCTTCTATTAATAATAAAAAGATGTACCCAGAAAAACCGTATTGGCTAAATAATAACTTTAAGGATAAAGATTTAGGTTCACCTATTGATATTAGTGGTTATAAACCTTTAAACAGTATAGCAAGAGATGTGTCTGACATATCTAAAAGCATAAACAATCTTAATGACCTTAATAAAGCTATAATGGAAATAAATGAGGCTACATATCATAATAACGTTGCTAATCAATTTAACGGTAATATTGAAATAGTAGCTTATGGAGTAGACGAAGAAGGTCAAAAAGCAATAGGGAAATCTACTGAAGATGCTATTAGAAAAGTATTTTTAAATGATTATCAAAATACTCAGGCTATGGGGGTATATGCATAATGAACACAGTTGAGATTATTAAAAGTATAATAGGTGAGCATTTACAATTGACAGGTATAACAGATATTGAAATAGCTACAATTGAAAGTATACAACCATTATCTATAAAACTGTCAAATGATAAAATATTACCTAAAGAATTTTTAACATATATACCTAAAACAATTTATCTAAAAAACACAGATAATGAATTAGAGTTAGGTAATAAAATATTAGCTATGAAAAAATTAGGTGGCCAACAATATCTTATATTTGATTTTTTAGAAGATACAACATTAGGTAATACCATATCTACTGTTACTAACGTTAACCCTTTAAAAATTAAATTATCTAATAGCAAAATTTTAGAAAGACAAGATTTAATGGTATTTAGTAAAGAATTAGCATATTTAAGAACAACAGAAGATATAGAAAATATAGGCAAAAACCTAATAACTATTAGAGAAACTGGAACAGGTAAATATTTATTTACCCTAGAAAGTGAGTGATAAAATGTTACCAACTAATAATATAATCACTACTAATATAGAGATAGTAAAAGACCCTAGCTTAACTTATAGACTTGATACCGATAAAGAAAG
>CALWSN010000103.1 GCA_944384215.1 uncultured Clostridia bacterium
CAAGCTTTGATTTCAAGACATTTAAAGTAAAATTAAATATTTCAACATTCCTACCTAGATAAAATACTTTTATGTGCTGTAAATTGTTTTAGATGATTTTCATCTATAAAAATATAGAACCTTTCAAGATACTCCTTAATATAAAATTCATGTTTTTTTAATTTTCATTGATAATTTGTTTTTAGCACTCAATTCTAGATATAAGTTCTTCTTCAGGTAACTCATCTTTAAAATTTCTATTAAAAATTTCAATAATATAAAAAATATCTATCAAATATAACATTCAATAGATATTTTTATTTTATAAATTTTTAATATTTTTTAATTTTATTTTAAGCTTTTTTCCATATCAACATTTATTTGCCATACGATAAATAATTAATCTTTTTGCAAAATTTCAACAGTTAAACATTTCATACATACTTTTCATTACTAATCACAACATCAATACTTTGCTTCATAATACTTTAGATTTTCTTTATTTACCACTTCGTTGTATATGCCATTTATCTCATTAAATCGTTTGTGTAAACATATCTACTTACACTTCTTTATTAGATATCTTATGACAGTTTTTCATTTTTTAGAGCAATCTTTTTTACATTATACATATGAATTTAGTGATGAAATCTTGTATTCGTTATATTATTATCATATCCATTTTTATCCAAATACTAATTCCTCAAATAATAAAAAGACTTTTTGCAGACTATTTTTATTATAGCTACCTGTAATAGTATGGCTCAGATTTGTTATAATAAATGATTATGGTATAATCATTAGTTTCGTTTAGTGTTTATACAACATCTTTGAAATTAGATTTCATGTTGATAAAAAGTACATATAGTATATCCAAGCATAATGTAATTTATAAATCTTGTAATTTGCAAGTATATCTATAAATATTTTCTATGCATTGTAATAAGATACCCTCTTATATGTTAACGTCATCAATTATTATTCAAATACTTTTCTTCTAATATGCCATATAATAATTTATTTCTATTCCTACACTTAATTTATTTTTAAATAGGACAGTTAAATATCGTACTCAAGAGCTTCAAGCATCTTGACGAAAGTTTTATTTACAACCCCATACTGCTTTTTAATAATACGATTTACTCCTAGTATTATTTCTACAAACTGTGCCTATGTGACGCCATTCCCTATGTACTAAACTAATTTTTTTCTTTAAATTTACCTCAAAAATTGAAATACTTACTTATGGTAGTATGCTTACTAACATATATACATGATATTTACAATCTTTAAGATTATATTATTTATATACCTTTTATTCACATATATTCCTTAATATTTTTCATATATCTGGTTTAATTTTTTCAGATATTATTTTTTTTTACATTTTAGCACAAACACTATAGAAACTGTTCCTTTTCTTGGAGCTTAATTTTTATATTAATCTATTTAACTACATCATCTTTTCAGGCTTCTTAAATTATTGTTTTTTCAAATTTTAATTAATCACTAAAATTTTTATATTACTAATATTTATTTTTTAACTTCTACAAGCATTCTAACTATATTGTTATAGTCTATAAGTTTAAATTTACTGTCCTTTATAGTAGCCATAAATGTATAATCATCTGATATTTCATATATCAACATATCTTGATTGTCTACAACAGAAAGTTTAAATTTTTCTTTTAACTCTTTAGAGGGTATTACATTTAATTTTATGTACAAATCTCGTTCTTTATCTGGATTTTGTATAATATCTGGTATAAGCTCAAAAGCTTTTGGAGCATCATTAAATTTTTGGTTAGTTATTATATTATATATTGCATTATCAAATTTTTTATCTATTATTTTTACAATTTCATAAAGCACCGAGTTTTTATTTAAAGGGTTTATTATATCTTGAAATTTATTAATTACAACAACAGTAGATACCTCATTTAGTTTTATTTCAAACAATTCATTATAAATAGGTTTAATTTTTATGCTATCTTTTATATAATTTAGCATATCGTTACCTACTTTATCTATATTTACTTCATCTTGTTGTATACATAAAAAATCATCTTCATTACATCTATATAAAACCTTTTCATTAACTATAAACAAATCTTGTGATATATGGTGTTTATATATTTTAACCATATCATTTTCATAAAATAAACTTAAATCTTCTTTACATCTATTTAATAAACTATTTCCATCTTTTATAACTTCTGTTTCTTCTTCACATATATTAATATTTGAAATATCTATTCTATTTGATGAAAATTGTTCGTTATATTCATTATTTTGAAAGAAATTTATTTTGGCAAGCTCTATTTCTGCCTCTTGTCTTCTAGGTGTAAATTTTAATATTTCTTCATCATTAAATGTAGGATTAATTATTATAATAAGATTTACCAAATCTTCGTCATCTAAATTTAATATAGTATTGTCACATATTTCATTGTTGCCGCCAAATTCTTCAACATCAATTAAATGGTCTATATTAAATCTTATAGTAGCTAGCTCACTTAAATTATCTATTTTTGTTAATTTTCTTTCTATTTGATTATTACTTTCAAAATATTTACCTACATTTCCATCAGGTATAGTTATACCACCGTTAGGATTTAAACAAAGAGAAACCAAATCGTTTATTATATCTATTGTTGGCTTTGAAATTTGACTTACACTACCAACAGAAATTCTAGCTTTACTAGCTATTGTTTGAGGAACTTGGCAACCAATTAAATCATTTGCATAGTTTTGATATGTTTTAATTGTGTTTCCTTCTAATATTGCAACACTAGCATTATATATTCTAGATATAAAGCCTAAATTTAATTTTAATTTAAAATCATTTGTTAAAACAGTTATGCCTGTTAAAATATAATCTTTTAATCTAGCCATAGATAGCATATTTTTATAAAAATTTAATAATGCAATATCTGCATTATTTTTATAAACTGTGTCGGCACATACTATATACACTTTTATTTCATTATAATTTTCTAAAATATATCTAGCTTGAACTTGTGCCGAGTTCATACTAGCATTTGTACAAAATAATACAAAAATTTTATTTTTGTACGCCATTGCTGGTTGTGCTTTTAATATTAGTCTAGAATCTACATTTTCTGCATCTACAAGTACAATACCTGTTTTTAGCATTTTTTTCATTTATTTTCACTTCCATCCAATATTATAAATTATCTTAACATAGTTACTTTCTACATATTATATCATTTTACATATTTATTATCAAATTTATGATTTTTTAAAAATTTTATTAAACTATATTTAAACAAGCTGAAGTTTGAGATTATGTAATGAAAAAATAGTCAGAAAATATATTGTCTTATATTAAAAATAAATAAAATGTACAATAAAAAACTAGAAATATAAGAACTAAGAAAAATATATATTTCTTGGTTATTTATATAATATTAGACCAAAAACTATATTAAACAAACAAGAAATAAAATTTGAAATATATGGAAATTAAGATATTGTAACGTTACAATTTCCATTTAGTATTTAAATTATAATATGATACTTTATATATAATATCATAGAATTTTGATATATATTTAAATTTAATTTCATTATTTTTAAATATATTAGATAAAACTAAGAAAAGGAAGTATCTTTACTACCATATAAATTTACACCATTCTCAAACATATTGATTAAATAATTCTGTTGTATCAACGTTTTACTACCATATAAAATTACACCATTCTCAAACTATAATAGAAAGTTTAGTTAATAATGGATAGTTTTACTACCATATAAAATTACACCATTCTCAAACCCTTTTGCCGTATGGCATAAAACCAAAGCAGTTTTACTACCATATAAAATTACACCATTCTCAAACTACATTTTTACAAGTTAAAGTTAAGAATATGTTTTACTACCATATAAAATTACACCATTCTCAAACCCTGTTTCGTCTACATATTTTGTTGATTTAGTTTTACTACCATATAAAAT
>CALWSN010000104.1 GCA_944384215.1 uncultured Clostridia bacterium
TGTTTCATTTCTTCAAAAATATGCTTAGGAAGCTCAGATATGTCTTTATATGAATTATAAATAGGGTCATTTTTAGCTATTGCTATAATTTTTTCATCATTTTCGCCACCATCAACCATATGCATAACACCAATAGGATAAGCTTCAACAAGTGTTAAAGGTTCAATAGTTTCAGAACATAATAGAAGAACATCAAGAGGGTCTTTGTCATCACCATAAGTTTTAGGTATAAAACCATAATTAGCAGGGTAATGCACAGCAGAATGTAAAATTCTATCTAACATAATAAGACCAGTTTCTTTATCTAGTTCATATTTTTTTTTGCTGCCTTTAGATATTTCTATAACGCATACAAATTCATCAGTTTTTATTCTATCAGAACTAATATCGTGCCAAATATTCATTATAATTTCCTCCAAAAAATAAATTTAACCTTATTAATTATATATTTAAATGATAAAAAATTAAATTGACAAATAATATAAATTAAAAATCAATAATAGATTTAAAATATACAAATTATACAAAATTAGTAACCTAATTCTTCACCGACTAAAATAACTTTAATTCTATCTTTATATCTACTATAACGATGAACAGTAGTAACACAGCATATAGTATCACCAGATAAACAATCGTAACAGTTACCTTTTATTGCACAAGGTGTTTTTCTATCTAGACGCATAGCATTTATAGGTGAAGCATAATTTTTAACTCTATCAATGGCAGAGGTTTCATCTTTTGCTATTTTGTTAACACCCACAACTAATATAACATTTTTAGGACCATAAATCATAGCAGCAACTCTGTTACCAGTGCCATCAATATTTACTATTTTACCATCTAAAGTTATAGCATTAGCACTAGCAAGATAAAAATCGCTTGTAAAAGCCTTTGTATAAATTTTGTCAATTTCATCTTGATTAGTTGCCTTAGCTCTATCAAAAAGTTGATAATCTCCGCTATATAAGGCATCTATTAAGCCAATTTGCATTATGCTTTGAGAGCCACCCCAACAAATAGTGGATTTATTAGGTATAAGCTCTAAAGCCTTTTGTAATGCATCTTCTTTAGTTTTAACAAAAAAGCCTTGCATATTTCTCTTTTCTAAATTTTCAATGATTTTTCTTGCATTAATTTCATTATACATTTCTTTTGGTGTCATATAAAAGCCCCCTTAATAACTAATATACTATTTTAAAGAAATAAAGTTTTTAACTATATCTTCTAATGTATCTCTTTTTCTAATAAGAACAGCTTCACCGTTTTCTCTAATTAAAATTTCAGCAGGGCGTAATCTGTTGTTATAATTTGAGCTCATAACGTGGCCATAAGCTCCAGCATCTAAAATACCTAAAATATCACCTTCTTTTAAAGTAGGTAACATTCTATTTTTAGCAATAATATCACCTGTTTCACAAATATTACCAACAACTGTAATAGGTTCCATATCTTCAGATTTTTCATCGGATTTTCTATAAACCTCTATATCGTGATGAGAATCATACATAACAGGTCTTGCTAAAACATTAAACCCTATATCAGTACCAGCATATTTATCAGTGCCATTATTTTTTATAGCGTGAACTGTACCAAGTAAAATACCACATTCTGCTGCAATATACCTACCTGGCTCTACTTTAAACTTAAGTCTTTTGCCATATTCTTTAGTAAATTCTTCAAATATTTCATCTAATTTTTTACCAAGAGATTTAATATCTAATGTATTATAAGTATCTTCTAATTTATTGTAAGGTATGCCAAAGCCACCACCTAAATCAATAAATTCTAAATTATCAAATTGTTTAGCAATGGATAAAATAGCATATACACCTTGTATATATTTATCTGGTTCCATAAATAAAGAACCTATGTGTTGATTTATACCTACTAATGTTAAATTGTATTTTTTTAAAGTTTCTTTAAATAAATCCATTTCATCAGGGTCTATACCAAATTTAGTATTTTTACCAGCAGTGATAACTTTTTCGTGATGACCAGCCCCAACACCACCATTAAAGCGAGCAGCAACTTTTCCGTTAGGGTTTAATTGACCAAATTGTTCTAATTGAGATATAGAATCTACACTTAATATAATGTTATTGTCTATTGCATACTGCATTTCTTCTTTAGAAACATTATTGCTTATATAAAATATTTTATCAGATGAAAAGCCTGCTTTAAGCTCTGCATACATTTCACCAGGAGACATTGCATCAATGTTTAAGCCTTCTTCATTAGCTATTTCTAATATAGCAAGGCTACTATTTGCCTTAGCAGAATAATTTACAGCAAAGTTTTCATAAGAAACAAGATTTTTCATATTTCTCATTTTTTCACGTAGTATTTTTTCATTATATACATATAAAGGGCTACCATATTTTTCTATTAAATCAATAGGTGAATGCCCCATATAAAAATTTACATTGTCAGTTACTTTTGATATTAGTTTTTGCATAATAGTTCTCCTTTATCAATTATAATATATAAGTAAAAATAGGTTAAAAATTTAAGTATGCTTTTTTAACACAGTCTATTTTTTTAGTAATATTTACTAAAATATAGTCTATTAAAGTTATAGCTACCATAGATTCAATAATAGGTATTGCTCTAGGTACAATAAAAGGGTCGTGTCTACCTTTTATCATAATTTCTTTATTTTCTAAGCTAGTGTTTATAGTATGTTGTGGTAAAGATATAGAAGGGGTAGGCTTAAATGCTATATTTATAGTGATTTTAGAACCATCAGATATACCTCCTAAAATACCACCAGAATTGTTGGTTTTTTTTAATACTTTTCCATTTTTTGAGTAAAAATTATCATTATATTCACTACCTTTTTTTTCACTAGCTAAAAAACCTAGACCAAACTCTATACCTTTTGTAGCACCAATAGACATAATAGCCATAGATAACATAGCATCTAGTTTTTCAAAAACAGGCTCGCCTATGCCAGCTTTTAAGCCTGTTATTTCACAATAGGCAGTACCTCCAATAGAGTTATTTTCTTTAATAAGATTATCTAAAAGAGCGGTAGCTTTTTTAAATGTATCTTTACAAGGTATTTTTAAAGGATTTTCATTAATATAAGATAAATCTATATTTTTAACTTTTATGTTACCAACAGATGATGTATAGGCCAAAATATTTATACCAAAATCAGTTAATATTTTTTTTGCAATAGCACCAGCACAAACACGAGCTACTGTTTCACGAGCAGATGCTCTACCACCCCCACGATAATCTCTAAAACCATATTTTTTATCATAAGTAAAGTCTGCGTGAGAAGGTCTATATATATCCTTTATATTATCATAATCTTTAGATATATAATCTTTATTATGTACAATTAAAGATATAGGTGTACCTGTGGTTTTACCATTAAATACACCAGACATTATTATAACTTTATCATCTTCATCTCTTTTAGTAGCATATTTACTATTATTAGGTTTACGTTTATCAAGTTCTTTTTGAATATCTTCTTCACATATATAAACACCTGCTGGGCAACCATCAATAACAACACCTATTGCTTTATTATGAGATTCACCCCAAGTAGAAACTTTAAAAATATTTCCATATATAGAACCAGATATAATATCACCTTCTTTTTTAGTATCATTTTACTTTAGATTTATTATATAAATATTTTTTTATTTTGTAAATAGGAACATATACAAAATATACAAAATACATAAAAAATAATATGTAGTATTAAATATCAATTTAATAGTTATTAATTATAAATTATTTGGTAATTTTTAAGCTTGACTTTTTTATTTTAAATGGTAAAATAATAATCAAATAATAATAATATGTAAATAATAATAAATATTAATGAATATTAATAAATATTAATAAATATATATTTTTGTTGTTTATATATTAAATTTTAAAGGAGGTTTTAAATATGAGAAGTATTACAACTTTAGATTTACAGTATGCACACAGATTTTTAAATTTTAAAGGAGAGGCACAATATTTACACGGACATACAGGCGTTTTAACAATTGAGGTAGAAGATTCTATCGAACCTGGAGTAAATATGGTTTTCCCTTGTAATGAAATTCAAAAAACTGCTTGGGAAGTTTAAAAAAACTTTGACCACGCACTTATATTAAGAGAAGATGACCCTTTACTTCCAGCTATACTAGATGTTTATGAAAAACAAGGTATTAAAGATGGTGCTTCAAATAATAAGATGAAAGGGCCTGCTTTTAAAACAGAGCTTGCAACAGCATATCCAGATTGCCGTTTAGTTGTGACAAAGGAAACATTAACTGTTGAAGGTATGATTAAAATTGTTTACGATTTATTAAAAGATAAGCTAAACATTGCTAAAATAACTTTTACAAGTGGTGTAAATATGGCATCTGAAGAATATGAAACTAAAAATAAAATAGACCATTGTCCTTTATGTGGAATTGCATTAAATGAAAATGGTGTTTGTCCAAAATGTGGTTATAAAAAATAGAGGTACATATTAATTGAAATAAATAAAATATTTTAATTTTGTAAAAGCTGTATAAATTATTTAATTTAAGTTTAAAAGTGACTAAAGTTGAATATATTATACAGCTTTTTTGTAAATGTATAAAATATTTTGTATAAAGTTACTTTACATAACCTTATATGTATGATATTCTAATTATTAAATAGACTTTATTATTAGTTATCGTTTTTATAGTTGTGAAAATATTAGATAATTAATGTTTATAAGTTTTGATTTATATAAAATGATATTAAATTTATTAAATAAGGAGTTATTATATGTTTGAAAATATAGTAAAAACAACTGAATATATAAAAAATAATACAAAATATAATCCAAAGGTTGCTATAATATTAGGTTCTGGACTTGGAGATTTAGTAAACTTTGTAGAAGAAAAAGAAGAAATAAATTATGAAGATATACCATATTTTCCAGTATCAACAGTAGCAGGCCACGCTGGCAAGCTTGTTTTTGGTAAAATAAATAATGTTGAAGTTTTGTTAATGCAAGGTAGATTTCACTTTTATGAAGGTTATTCTATGAAAGAGGTTACATATCCAATATATGTTATGAAACAGCTTGGTATAGAAAAGCTTATAGTAACAAATGCTAGTGGTGGGGTAAACGAAACATTTGAGCCAGGCACATTAATGATTATAAATGATTTTATAAACTTTATGGGTACTAATCCATTAATAGGTAAAAATGATGAAAGATTTGGTGTTAGGTTCCCAGATATGTCTGAGGTTTACTCTTTAGAGCTTATTGATAAAGCTAAAAAGGTTGCAGATAGTTTAAATATAGCTTATAGAGAAGGTATTTATATGGCTTGCACTGGCCCTAATTATGAAACAGCAGCTGAGATAAGAGCTTTTAAAACTTTAGGTGCAGATGCAGTTGGTATGTCTACTGTACCAGAAACTATTGTTGCTAATTATTTAGGGTTAAAAGTTTTAGGTATATCTTGTATCACTAATATGGCAACAGGTATACAAAAATTTAAACATTCTCACGATAGAGTTGTAGAAACAGCTAAAAAAGCATCTGAAAATTTTTGTACTTGGGTATCTAACATAGTAAAAGAATTTTAATTTTTAGGAGGATATATAATGAAACACATATTAGAAAAAGTAGACCATACTTTATTAAAACCAGTATCAACTTGGGAAGATATTAAAAAAATTTGTGATGAAGCTAAAGAAATGAAAGTAGCATCTGTTTGTATACCACCATCTTTTGTAAAACAAGCAAGTGAGTATTTAAAAGATGAAATACCAGTTTGTACAGTAATAGGGTTTCCTTTAGGATACAATACTACTAAAATAAAAATAGAAGAGGCAAAAGATGCCATAGAAAATGGTGCTAAAGAAATAGATATGGTTATAAATATTGGTGATGCTAAGGCTGGTTTATTTGACAAAATAGAAGATGAAATTAGACAAATAAAAAATGCAATAGGTAACCATATTTTAAAAGTTATAATAGAAACTTGTTACCTAACACAAGATGAAAAAATAGCTCTTTGTAAAGCTGTTAGCAATGCAAAAGCAGATTTTATAAAAACTTCAACAGGGTTTGGCACAAATGGTGCAACTTTAGAAGATATTAAGCTTATGAAAGAAAATGTAGCACAAAATGTAGCTATAAAAGCTGCTGGTGGTGTTAAAACAATAGAAGATGCAGAAAATTTTATTAAAGAAGGTGCAACAAGACTTGGTACAAGCTCAATTTGCCAAGTTTTAAAAAATCAACAAGTTACAGGGTATTAATAAAAGATAATTTAAAAGCCTGTATTATATATTTTGTTTAATATGTAATACAGGCTTTATCAATTAATTGTACAAAATTATACTTATAATACCTATAAAAAATATACAAAATATAATAAAAGTATATTTTTTATTATAAAAAATTGCATAAAATATAAAAATGTGATAAAATTTAATTAATAATAAAAAATATATAAGGAGGTTTTAAAATGAAAGCAAAAAGAGTATTTTTAATTGTTTTAGATAGTTATGGAATAGGTGAAGCTAAAGATGCAAAAGCTTTTGGTGATGAAGGTAGCAATACATTAAAAACTATTACATCTTCAAAAGAATATAATACACCTAATATGGCTAAAATAGGTCTTTTCAATATTGATAAAATAGATTATAAAGAAGGGGTAGAAAAACCTATTGGTGCTTATGGAAGGTTAGAAGAAGCATCTATGGGTAAAGATACAACAATAGGTCATTGGGAGATAGCAGGTATTATATCAGATAACCCTCTTCCTACTTATCCAAATGGTTTTCCTGATTATATACTTAATGAGTTTAAAGAAAAAACAGGTAGAGATGTTATATGTAATAAGCCATACTCAGGAACAGAAGTTATAAAAGATTATGGAAAAGAACATATAGAAACAGGTGCTTTAATAGTTTATACATCAGCAGATAGTGTTTTTCAAATAGCAGCACACGAAGATGTTGTACCCATTGAAACATTATATGAATATTGTCATATAGCTAGAGATATTTTAAAAGGAAAAGATGGTGTAGGTAGAGTTATAGCCAGACCTTTTGAAGGTGAATATCCTTTTAAAAGAACACCTAGAAGACACGATTATTCTTTATTACCACCAAAAGATACAATGCTTGACTATTTAGAAAAAGCTAATTTAGATACTATTGGTATAGGTAAAATATATGATATATTTGCAGGTAAAGGTATTAAAGAAACAACAAGTATAGTAAATAATATTGATGGTATGGAAAAAACAATTGCCTTACAAGAAAAAGATTTTACAGGGCTTGCTTTTATTAACTTAGTAGATTTTGATATGGTTTATGGTCATAGAAATGACATAGAAGGTTATGCAAAAGCAGCTACTACTTTTGATAATCAGCTTGGTACATTTATTAACAATATGAAAGATGATGATATGCTTATTATAACAGCAGACCACGGTTGTGACCCAGGGTTTAAAGGGACAGACCATTCAAGAGAAAATGTACCTTTATTAGTTTATGGTAAAAATATAAAAGAAAATGTATCTTTAGGTACAAGACATACATTTGCAGATATAGCTAAAACTATATTAGATGTATTTGATATAAATGGAGATATAGATGGAACAAGTTTCTTAAATGATGTATTAAAATAGAAAGGTTATAAACTATGAAAGAACTAGTAAAAAAAGCTTTAGAGGCACAAAAATTTTCTTATTCACCATATTCTAATTTTCAAGTAGGAGCAGCCCTTCTTACTAAATCTGGTAAAATATATACTGGATGTAATATAGAAAATGCTGCGTATTCACCTACAAATTGTGCAGAAAGAACAGCATTTTTTAAGGCAGTGTCTGAAGGCGAGCTACAATTTGAAGCTATTGCTATTGTTGGCAGCCCAAATGGTGCTAAAGAAGATGAAAGAGAATATTGTGCACCTTGTGGTGTATGTAGGCAAGTTATGGCAGAATTTTGTAGCATTAAAAATTTCAAAGTTATTTTAGGTAAAAGTGAAGATGATTATAAAGTGTATACATTAGAAGAAATATTACCTCTTGCTTTTACAAAAGATGATTTATAAAAAAGCGTTTAGGAGGTGGTTTATTTGTCTTATGTAATAGAAATGAATAACATTACAAAAGAGTTTGGAAATTTTAAAGCTAATGATGATATTACTTTAAAAGTAGAAAAGGGAGAAATACACGCTCTTTTAGGTGAAAATGGTGCTGGTAAATCTACTTTAATGAGTGTTTTATTTGGTCTTTATCAACCAGAAAAAGGTAACATAAAAATAAATGGTAAAGAAGTTAAAATAAATAACCCAAATGATGCAAATAATTTAGGTATAGGTATGGTTCACCAACATTTTAAGCTTGTTCATAATTTTACTGTTTTAGAAAGTATAGTCTTAGGTAGAGAAACAACATCTGGTGGCTTTTTAAAAATGAAAGATGCTAGAAAAAAAGTTGAACAGCTTATCGAAAAATACAAGTTTCAAATAAGTTTAGATTCTTATATATCTGATATAACAGTAGGTATGCAACAAAGAGTTGAAATTTTAAAAATGTTATATTGTGATAATGATATACTAATATTTGACGAACCAACAGCTGTTTTAACTCCACAAGAAATAGATGAACTTATGGTAACTATGAAAAATCTTGTTGCAGAAGGTAAATCTATTATATTTATTACACATAAATTGAATGAAATAAAAGCTGTTGCCAACAGATGTAGTGTTATTAGAAAAGGAAAATATATAGGCACAGTAGATGTTGCCACTACATCAAAAGAAGAAATGTCTGAAATGATGGTTGGTAGAAAAATTAATCTTAATATTGAAAAACAACCAGCAAAATTAGGCGATACAGTTTTAAAAGTAGAAAATTTATGTGTAAAATCAAAAGATACTAACAAACAAATAGTAAAAAATGTTTCTTTTGAAGTTAAAAGTGGTGAGATTGTTTGTATAGCAGGTATTGATGGCAATGGTCAATCCGAACTTGTATATGGTATAACAGGTCTTATGCCAATAGAAAGTGGTAAAGTTAAGCTAAAAGATAAAGATGTTACAAAAGAGAGTATTAGAAAAAAATGTATAGATGGTTTTGCTCATATACCAGAAGACAGACACAAATATGGTCTTGTTTTAGACTATACATTACAAGAAAATTTAGTTTTACAAAGTTATTTTACTAAAAGATTTCAAAAGTTTGGTTTTTTAAAATTTGGTGAAATAAAATCTTATGCAAAGTATCTTATAGATAAATTTGATATAAGAAGTGGACAAGGTGAAAATTCTATTGCAAGGGGTATGTCTGGTGGTAATCAACAAAAAGCTATTATAGCTAGAGAACTTGATAGAAACCCTGAGCTTATAATAGCAGTACAGCCAGTTAGAGGGCTTGATGTTGGTGCAATAGAGTATATACATAGACAAATAGTAGAACAACGTGATAAAGGTAAAGCTATTTTATTAGTTTCTTTAGAGCTTGATGAAGTTATGAATCTTAGTGATAGAATATTAGTTATGTACGAAGGTGAAATAGTAGCAGATGTTAACCCTAAAGAAGTTACTATACAAGAATTAGGCTTATATATGGCTGGTACAAAAAGGAGTGTGAAAAATGGATAAAAAAGAAAAAAAACAACGAAATTATAAAGGGCTTATAAGTTTTTCATCATCTTTATTTGCCATATTAGCAGGATTTATTTTTGCTTTTATAGTACTTTTTATAAGCAACCCAACAGAGGCTGTAAATGGTTTTATAACTATATTACAAGGTGGTTTTACAGATGGTTTAACTGGTGTATCTAGGCTTATATATTTTGCTACACCTATTATTATGACAGGTCTTTCTGTTGCATTTGCCTTTAAAACAGGACTTTTTAATATAGGTGCTTCTGGACAGTTTATTGTAGGTGCTTATGTTGCTGTACATATAGGTGTTAAATGGACGTTTTTACCACCTAGTATACACTGGGTAGTTGCATTAATAGGTGCAGGTATTGCAGGGGCCTTATGGGGGGCTATACCTGGTATATTAAAAGCATTTGCAAACGTTAACGAAGTTATAGCATCTATTATGACTAATTATATAGGTATGTATTTAGTAAATATGCTAGTTGTAAAAAATGTTTTTGACCAACTTAGAAATCAATCTTTAGATGTGGCTAAAAGCGCTGTTATACCAAAGCTTGGCATAGCAGATACTAATATAAACTATGCTATTATTATAGCATTAATATTTGTAATAATTATATACATATTATTAGAAAAAACAACAATAGGATATGAGTTAAAAGCTTGCGGACAAAACAAACTAGCTAGTAAATACGCGGGGATTAATGAAAAGAAAAATATTGTTCTATCAATGGTTATAGCAGGTTTATTGTCTGGTATAGGTGGTGGACTTATGTATCTTTATGGTGCTGGTAAATATATACAAGTATTAGATATTATTGCACCAGAAGGTTTTAGTGGTATATCTGTTGCTTTATTTGGACAATCAAATCCGTTTGGGGTATTTTTAGCAGGTTTATTTATAGCACATATTCGTGTTGGTGGAACTAACCTTCAGTTACACGGTTATGCTCCAGAAATTATAGATATGATTATAGCATCTATTATATATTTTGGTGCTTTTGCATTATTATTTAAAAATATTATATCTAAAATTATAAAAAAATCTAAGAAAGGGGATAAAAAATAATGGATACAATTTATTTTATAACACAACAGACTATGTCTTTTGCTATTCCTCTTTTAATAGTAGCCATAGGTGGTATGTTTTCTGAACGAAGTGGTGTTGTAAATATCGCTTTAGAAGGTATAATGATAATGGGAGCATTTGCTGGTATATTATTTATAAATCAGTTTCAAGACACTATGTCTGGGCAAGGGTTACTACTTTTAGCTTTATTGGTAGCAGGTGTTACAGGTGCATTATTCTCTCTATTACACGCTTTTGCAGCTATTAATCTTAAAGCAGACCAAACAATAAGTGGTACAGCACTTAATCTTTTTGCACCAGCCTTTGCTATATTTTCGGCTAGAATGATTCAAACAACACAACAAATAGCTTTTACAAATACATTTTTTATTAAAGAAGTACCTATTTTAAGCTCTATACCAATTATAGGTGATTTATTCTTTAAAAATGTATATATTACAACATATTTAGGTATTTTAATATTTATTATTGCTTACATTGTAATAAATAAAACAAGATTTGGGCTTAGGCTAAGAGCTTGTGGAGAACACCCTCAAGCAGCAGATTCTGTTGGTATTAATGTTTATAAAATAAGATATGCTGGCGTTATAATATCTGGTATATTAGCTGGTATTGGTGGGGTTGTATTTGTTGTACCTACATCTACAAACTTTAATGCAACTGTTGCAGGTTATGGTTTCTTAGCATTGGCTGTTTTAATATTTGGGCAATGGCGTGTACCTAGAATATTTATTGCTGCATTTTTCTTTGGTATTATGAAAACTTTATCTAGTGCACATTCTACTATACCATTTATTAAAGATTTACCTATAACAAATGAAATTTATAAAATGTTACCATATCTTATAACTTTAATTGCTTTAACATTTTTATCTAAAAGCTCTCAAGCTCCTAGAGCTGCTGGTATACCTTATGATAAAGGCTCAAGATAGGGAGGTAATAATATGAGAATGTATGACATTATTCATAAAAAAAGAAATAATGAAGAACTTACAAATGAAGAAATAGAATATATGATAAATCATTATGTATCTGGAGAAATACCTGATTATCAAATGTCAGCTATGCTTATGGCAATATATTTTAATGGTATGAACGATAGAGAAATATCTACTATGACAAATGTTATGGCTCAGTCTGGTGATATGGTAGACTTATCTTCTATTGATGGTATAAAAGTTGACAAACACTCAACAGGTGGTGTTGGAGATAAAACAACATTAATAATAGCACCTATTGTTGCATATTATGGTGTTAAAGTTGCTAAAATGTCTGGTAGAGGTCTTGGTCATACTGGTGGAACTGTTGATAAAATGGAAGCTATACCTGGACTTAAAACTAATTTTTCACAAGAAGAATTTTTTGATATAGTTAATAAAACAGGCATTAGTGTAATAGGACAATCTGGAAACCTTGCTCCTGCTGATAAAAAGCTTTATGCTTTAAGAGATGTAACAGCAACAGTCGAAAGTATACCTCTTATTGCAGCATCTATTATGAGTAAAAAACTTGCAGCAGGCAGTGATTGTATTTTATTAGATGTAAAAACAGGTAGTGGTGCTTTTATGAAAACCTTAGATGATTCTATAAGTCTTGCTGAAAAAATGGTAGCAATAGGTGAAAATTGTGGTAAAAAAACAGTTGCTCTTATTACAGATATGGATATACCTCTTGGCAATAATATAGGAAATTCTTTAGAGATAAAAGAAGTTGTAGATACTCTTAATGGTAAAGGACCTAAAGATTTAACTGAAATATGTATAAAACTTGCAGGAAATATGCTTTACTTAGCTAATAAAGGTAGCATAGAAGACTGTGAAAAAATGGCTAAAGATGCTATTGAAAATGGATATGCTATTAATAAGCTTATAGAAATGGTAGAAGCCCAAGGTGGAGATATAGATTATATAAAAAATCCAGATAAATTTGAAAAATCTAAATATAGCTTAGATATAATATTAGAAGATAATATAGATGGATATATTGGCTCTATGAATACAGAAGGTCTTGGTATAGCCTCTACAATGTTAGGTGCTGGCCGAGAAACCAAAGATGATGATATAGATTTTTCGGCAGGTATTATTTTAAATAAAAAAGTTGGCGATAAAGTTAAAACAGGTGATGTTTTATGCACTTTATACACTAATGATGAAAAAAGACTTGAAAATGCTAAAAATAAAGTTAAATCTTCAATATCTATTACAAAAGATATGCCTAAAAAATTACCTTTAATTTTTGCAAGAGTAGAAAAAAATAATATTGAAAAGTTTTAATATATAAAAAATATATATAAAAAATATTTGACTAAATTAATATTTAAGTGTAAAATATGAATTGAATAATATATTCTAATTTTTGGGAGGAAAAAATGAAAAAATTAGTTACTTTAATAATAGCAGGTATGATGGCATTTAGTATGGTTGCTTGTGGTAGCAATAGCTCTACTGAAGAAACATCTTCTGAAAGCTCACAAGATGTTTCAACAGATGACGCTTCAACAGATGAAGATAGCTCAGAAGAAGTTAGTGAATAATTAAATAATATTTAGAAAATTTATAGTTTACTTATTTTTAAGGAGGCAAAAAAATGAAAAAATTAGTTACTTTAATGATAGCAGGTATGATGGCGTTTAGTATGGTTGCTTGTGGTAGCAGTAGCTCTACTGAAGAACCATCTTCTGAAAGCTCACAAGACGTTTCAACAGATGATGCTTCAACAGATGAAGGTAGCTCAGAAGAAGTTAGCGAATAATTTATATTTAATTATATAAAATTTTAAAAAAATAGAAATATATTATTCAATTAATAGTTAAAAAATAAATATTATTTTATTTATTTTTACTAAGGAGGAAAAACTATGAAAAAATTAGTTAGTTTAATATTAGCAGTAACTATGGCATTTAGTATGGTTGCTTGTGGTAACAAAGCTGAAAATCCTTCAGAGCCTACATCTTCAGAAGCTTCAACACAAGAAGAAGCAAAAGATGATACTAGCTCTAGCTCTGGAGCAGAAATAGCTCTTGTTACAGATGTTGGTACTATTGATGATAAATCTTTTAACCAAGGTTCTTGGGAAGGGGTTGTAAAATTTGCTGAAGAAAACGGTATTTCTCACAAATATTATCAACCAGCAGAAAAATCTAATGAAGCTATCACTACTGCTATTGAATTAGCTATTAAAGGTGGAGCTAAAACAGTTGTTTGTCCTGGTTTCTTATTTGAAGTTCCAGTATATAATATGCAACAAAAATATCCAGATGTTAAATTTATTATTATAGATGGTACACCTCAAGATGGTAATGGTACATATGAAGTAGGTCAAAACTCTGAAGCTATCTACTTTGCAGAAGAACAAGCTGGTTTTTTAGCTGGTTATGGTGCTGTTATTGATGGTTATAGAAACTTAGGCTTTATGGGTGGTATAGCAGTTCCTGCTGTTATCCGTTATGGCTATGGTTTTGTTCAAGGTGCAGAATATGCTGGTAAAGAACTAGGTCTTGCTCCTGGTGAAATTACTATGAATTATACTTATGTTGGTGATTTTGATGCATCTCCAGACCATACAGCTAAAGCTGCTGCTTGGTATAATGAAGGTGTAGAAATTATTTTTGCTTGTGGTGGTGGCGTTGGTAACTCTGTTATGAAAGCTGCTGAAACTGCTGATAAAAAAGTTATTGGTGTAGACGTTGACCAATCAGTTGAATCTGAAACAGTTATTACATCTGCTATGAAAAACTTACAAAATGCAGTTTATAAAACTTTAGCTTCTATTTATGATGGCACTTTTGCTGGTGGCAAAACAGTTAGTTTAGGTGCTGCTACAGATGATATTTTATTACCTATGGAAACTTCTAAATTTGAAACTTTTAATCAAGAACAATATGATGCTATATACAAAAAAGTATCAAATAAAGAAATTGAGTTAAAAGATGAAACAGCTGCAGAAAAACCTGACGGCTTAGGTTCAGAAATAGTTTCTGTAAACTTTAAATAATAAAATAAAAGCTTAGAGATTAATCTCTAAGCTTTTATTTTATTTAATACATTTTCACAATGATTAGAAATTTCTTTTGATGTTGTATTACATTTTATAGAAGATAAAAGCTCTTTTGCAAAATTATATTGTTTTAAATATAAATAGCATTCTGCTTTTAAACAAGAAATTTCATCTAAGAGTAAACTATTTTCTAAAGTCTTATTTTCATTTTTTAATATTATATCACAATATTTTATAGCCTTATTATAATCTTTTATATAAATAGATAAGTATATAATATTTTTTATAATATTTAAATCATAATCTATATTATCTAAAACTTTTTCAAAATATAATAAAGCATTATCAAAACTATTTAAAAATTGCAAACACATAGCTTTTGAATAATATATATCAGTTAGTTCATTTTTAGATATAATATCTTTAAACAACAGGCAAGTGTTAAAATATTTAAGAGCTTCTAAAAAATTAGATTCATTATATAAATAAATACTACCTCTTTTATATAATAAATATGGATTTTCAGGAGCACCTTCTAAAGTAACATCTATCTTTTTTGATATAATAATATTGATAAACTCTTTATTATATGAATCTATAAAATTAATTATATCATTATATATAAAGTCTTTTTCATCTCCTATATAAAAGTTATTATCATCTTTAAAATTTACATCTATACAAAATGTTCTGTTTTTTTTAGGTAATAAATAACAATCTTTTGATTGGGCTTTAACATTAAAATATAAATCTCTACCAACAGATGGATAGCTTAATTTTCTTTGTAAAAAATTATATACATGGGCATTTTTATACCAACCAACAATATAATATTTATTGTTATCTTCATAAACCCAAACTACTAAAGCATTTGTTAAAAGTTTTGACTTATCATCTGTAAAATTTATATTTGAAAGATTAACAACACCAGATTTTAAAGATGCATAACCATAGCAAAAATTATTATAATCTTGAAAATTATATATTTCAGGATTATTAGATTTTTTTTCTTGATAAAATTTATCATAAATATTTAATGATTCATTTTCTATACCATTATAATTATTAGAAAAACCTATTTTAAAAATAATAAAATTCATATTAACCTCTTATCAATATTGTATAATTAAATATATTTGGTGTAAAATAATTATAAATATATTATATCAGAAAAATGTATAATATTAAAGATAAATTGTTAAGAAAATAAAAACATTTTATTAAAAGTGATGAAATACTATATACTTTTTTTCAATTTAGTATTATAATATTATAGTCAAGATTATTTATAATTACAAAGGAGAGTAATATGGATACAGTTCTAGTCATTATGCAGAAAAATAAAAAAACAGGTTTATTTGAAAAAGAATTGCAAACTCTTAATATTTCTAAATATGAGCAATATATTTTAAACATATATGCTTTAGAAGAAGATAATAGTGAAATTTTTTTAAAAATAAAATTGACAACTCAAAAAGATGTGTTAGATTGGGAATATAATGCTATTTATGATTACTATGATTTAAGTATATTTGAACAGCTAGGATACAGTATAAATGAATGTGAGGAAGAATATAATCCAACTTGGGAAATAACTATACCATATATAGATAATAATTCTGATTTGGTAGATATAGTAAATAAAATTTTGAAAATACATTACCAAGAATTAGAAGAGGTATATACTATTATAAAAGATAAAGAAGGAGAATATAAAAATGAAAAATAAAAAAATAATTATTAAAAACATAATTGTTTCTATTATAGCTTTAATTATTGTTATCATAAGTTTTATAGGTTTATCTTATATTATGAATAAAGGTAATATTAACCAAAATGTATCTGCACAGGTTAATATAAGCCCTGAAACTTTAGAAAATTTAAAAGTTTTTAATCAAAAGCTTGATGATTATTATATACAAACTTGGGATGAAAATAAATTTTTATCATCTTATAGTTATTTAGTTAAAAATGATGGAACAGAAGTTATAATAGATGATATAGAACAAAGCTTAGAATATCAAGTACCTGAAGATTTAAAAGATGTAAGTATACATTTTGTAGCACCAAAGGCTTTAAAACCTTATTTAGGTGATAAAATATTAGATGAAGACCCAGACATATTGACTGTATATAGTGCTTTACCAGTAAATGGAGGTATGTATGTATCTTCTAAATTTGATGAAGGTGGTTTTATACCAGAAGAAGATTATAAACAATTTGTTATGGAGCATTCTTGGGTTCATGGTGATATTAGAACGCCATCTAAAGATGATAAAGACTATAAAGAAATTTTAAAAGCTGTAGAAAAAGCCGATAAATTATTAGAAAATGGAAATGTAAAACATATTGCATGTGATGATAAATATGCTATAATAGTAATATCTAGTAAAGATGAACCTGCTTATATAAAACAATATGCTTTACAAAAAAATAATAATGGTTCATATGATATAATAGTTGAGCAGTTAGAAAGTCTTGATAGTAAAGTATTCATAAATTATAAATATACAGATTTTGATTTAGGTTTATTACCTTTATATGAACTATCTGATTATACTAATATATCATCTGAACAAGAATATATTATAGAATTATTAAAAGAGAATGGAAGTATAGCTGATAATGAAGAAGTAGTTTATTCTTGTGGAGCTGGTAACTTTATATGTTTAGAATTTAAATCAAATTTAAAAATACTTTTACATTCAGATATTAATGGGAAGTTAAATGTATATGAAGTTGATAACTTTAAAACAGCTTTATCTCAAATGTTAAAATTAGAGTCTAATCCACCAGCATTTATATTAAATTTTGAGTAATTTATATTATCAAAAATTTGAGGGGAGATAAAAATGATAATAGATAAATTTCATATAAGCTTATTTAATATTTTAGATGAATTAATATATATATATGATTACAAAACTTTAGATGTTTTATTTTTGAATAATAAAGCTAAAAGCATACTTAAAATAAATAATAATATACCTTTAACAAAAGATATATTAAATAATCCCTTTTTTAATAACTCTGAAACTTTAAATGAAGATATAGGTGAAGAAACAAAATTTATTAGCTTTGAAGGATGTAATTATAGCATAAATAAAACAGCAGCTATATATAATGATAAAAGTGTTGTTTTATGTGTTTGTAATGAAGTTAAAGATGCTGAATGTAATAAAGAAAAAAAATATATGGATATGAAAGATATATTAATAAATAGTGTCTCTATTTTATCAAAAGATGATGATTTATCTAAAGTTATGTATGAAATATTAGAAATGATAGGTTTATACTATAATGCAGATAGATGTTATATTAATGAAAGATTAACTAATAATGAAACAATAGTATATTCTTATGAATGGAGTAGAGTTAAGTCTGAAGAAAATATATGTGATGAGATATTTAGTGATTCTGAGATATTTAAATGGTCTGACATATGTAAAAATGAAGAAATATTATTTATAGATGATATTTCTTCATTAAAAGAAAAATGGCCAGATAAATATAAAGAGTTAAAAGAAAAGAATACAAGTAATGTAGTTATCGCTATAATGAAATTTTTAGAAAATCCAGTAGGCTTTATATGTATTGAAAATATAGAAGAACACAAAAAAGATATATTATTATTAAAATCTTTAATCTATTTTATATTAAATGAATTTAAAAGAAGACAAATATCTAAAAAACTTACTTTTATGAGCTTTCATGATGCAGCAACAGGTCTTAATAATAGAAATAAATATATAAATTATATAGATAATATAAAATATGGTAAAATAAGATCTATTGGTGTTGCATTTATAGATATTAATGGCTTAAAGAAAATTAATGATACTCAAGGCCACGAATTTGGTGATAGAGCTATAAAAGAAGTTAGTAAGGCTTTAAAAAGACACTTTAGAAGAGAAGATAGCTTTAGGGTTGGTGGCGACGAATTTGTTATAATATCTGAAAATATAACAAAAGAAACTTTTTTTCAAAAAATTAATTCTATAAATAGGTATTTTTTAGATTTAATGGAATATAGTGTATCTATTGGATATTTATGGAGAGATAAAAACCTAGATATTAATGAATTAACACATAAAGCTGATGAATATATGTATCAAGCAAAAAGGTCTTATTATGATTATGTTGAGAACAATCACATAGAAATATATTCTGCTATGGCAACAGAATCTGAATATGAAGATAATAAAATAAAAATTACACTAGGGCATGATACAGAGCTTGATTTTAGCACTAATAAATTTTCTTTTCAGTCTAAGCAAGATATATTTAAATTTAAAGTAAACCAATTAATAAATAATAATAATGACAAAAATTTTGTAATGGTTATGCTAGATATTAATGGTTTTAAAGTTATAAATGAAATGTATGGTTTTGAAGAAGGTAATAAGATACTTTTAAAAATAAACCATATAATAAATAAATTTATATTTGGTAGAGGTATTTGCTGTCATTCTTATTCAGATGTATATTATTTTTGTTGTGAAGCTGAAAATGACCAAGATATACTAAAAATATTATACGATATAAATAATGAAATAAATGAGACTATATTAAATATTAAAATAGTTTTATCTTATGGTATATATAGAATATATGATAAAAATATTGTTATTGATGAAATTATTGAAAGAGTTAGTTATGCACATAAAATATCTAAAAGAGATACAACTAAAAATATAACATTTTATGATGATACATTAAAACTTAATATGTTAAATGAAAAACAAATAGAAAATGATATGGATGATGCTCTTGCGAATAACAACTTTAAATTATACTTGCAACCTAAATATAATATACATACTAATAAAATAAATGGAGCTGAAGCATTAGTTAGATGGGAACACCCTACAAAAGGATTAATGCTTCCTGGTAAATTTATCTCTGTGTTTGAAAAAAATGGTTTTATTATGAAACTAGATATGTACATATTAGAGCAAGTTTGTAAATTTATAAAATATAATGAACAAAAAGGGAGAAGAAATATACCTATATCTGTGAATATATCTAAATTAAACTTTAGAAGAAAAGATTTAAAAGAACATGTAATGGAAATAATAAATAAATACAAAGTAAACCCAAAACTTATAGAGCTTGAAATAACAGAAAGTTTAATAGCAGAAGAGCCTGATGAAATAATAGAAGTTATTCAAGACTTTAAAAAAGAAAATGTAACCATATCTATGGATGACTTTGGCACAGGATATTCATCATTAAGTATGCTACAAAGTTTACCTGTTGATGTTTTAAAAATTGATTGTGGATTTTTTAAAGATTTTGAAAAATCAAAAAAAGGTGCAGCTATTATAAAATCTATTGTTATGCTAGCTAAAGAATTAAATTTAGGAGTAGTTGCAGAAGGGGTAGAAACAAAAGAAGAAGTAGATTATTTAAGAGAAATAGACTGTAATAATATACAAGGATATTATTTTTGTAAACCTATAACGTTATCAGAATTTGAGAAAAGAGCATTTTTAGATAATTAATGACACTTGACATTTAAAAAAAAGAATTTATAATATATATATGAAGAAAAATAGAATTTTTTGGAGGAATAATATGATTAATAAATTTAAAAGTAAAATCAAAGATAAAAAAGGTTTTACCTTAGTTGAAGTTATAGTTGTTATGACTATTATAGTAACACTTATAGCAATAGTAGGCCCTAATACTATTGGTTATATTAACTCTGCTAGAACAACTTCTAATAAAGCAACTGCAAGAGCTGTTTATATAGCTAGTATGCAAGTTGCAGCAGACGCAGCTATGAAAAATTCTACACTTGCAACAGAAGCAGATTTAAAAAATGCTATAAAAGCTGCAAACTTATTACAAGGTGATGCAGAAGCTATTTTAAAAGATACAACAATTAGCTATGACCCTAAAAATTATATTATAAATTCTGTTACATATCTTGGTGAAAAATATCCAGAAGATGGAGAAGTAGCTCCAGCTAATTAAAGGAGGCAATTTTTATGGATATAATTAATAGTGTTGCAACAACATCTACGGCTATTAGTATGGCTAATGCAAAGCAAGATATAGGTATATCTTTATTAAAGGATATAATGCAACAAAGCGAAGAAAATATAATGAAACTTATGTCTATGCCTACACTTACTCCACCACCTAGTGGAACAACAGTAGATTATACTATTTAATTTTAAAAACAACAAAACCTCTTAGTAGAACTAAATTGTTTCTATTAAGAGGTTTTATATTACAAAAAGTATTATTAAGGTACTAATATGTATAATTTATTAAAAAATCTACTGAATTTTTGAATGTGACCTTACATTTATAATAACAAAAGAAATTTGCAAAATATTAAAAAGTTTAGGTGTAGATATTATAGAACTATATAGCAATGTTCATACAAAAGCTAAAGATATATTAGAGTAAATATGTAATAATAATATTACTATTCAAAAAGATGCTTACTTTATAAATTATGCAAAACTTTGTACAGTTTTTAACAATTAATTGTTTTAAATATTAAAATATGATATAATATAATAAAGTAAAATTGGAGGATACATAAATGGAATGGATAGAAGCTAAAATATATACTACTAGAGAAGGGATAGAGCCAGTAAGTGCAGTTTTATTAGAAACAGGTATAACAGGTATACAAGTAGAAGATGATGATGAGCTTAAAGAATATCTTGAAGAAAGCTCTATGTATTGGGACTATGTAGATGAAGAGCTTTTAAACAAAGAAAAAGAAGAGACAAAGCTAAAAATATATGTTAGTGATAACCCTTATGGTAATGAAATTTTATTAAATGTAAAAGAAGCTATAAAAAGGCTTAAAACGATTGAAAATGAAGTTGGTTTAAATTTAGGAAGATTAGATATAGAAACTACTTCTAACTTAAATGATGAAGAATGGCTTAATAAATGGAAAGAATTTTATAAGCCTTTTACACTTGGAGAAAAAGTGCTTATAAAACCTGTTTGGGAACAAGTAGAAAATAAAGACAACAGAGTTGTATTTAATATTAATCCAGGACACGTTTTTGGAACAGGGCTACACCAAACAACACAACTTTGTATAACAAATCTTGAAAAATATGTAAATAATGATAGTGTTGTTTTAGATCTTGGTTGTGGTAGTGGGATATTATCTATTATATCTATCTTATTAGGTGCTAAAAGTGCTTTTGCCGTCGATATAGATGAAAATGCTGTAAAAGTTGCTTATGAAAATGCAGAACTAAATGGCATAGGTAAAAATCAATATTATGTTACAGCTGGCAATGTTGTTACAGATGAAAATTTAAAAGATGAAATAGGATATAAAAAATATGATATAGTTTTAGCTAATATTATAGCTGATGTTATATGCTTTATATCCACAGTTGTTACTAATCAATTAAAAGATGATGGGGTATTTATAGCTAGTGGTATTATAAAAGACAGATTAGAAGATGTTTATAATGCTTTAAATGAAAATGGACTTGAAGTTGTAGATACTATTACAAAAGATGAATGGGTTTGTGTTATATCAAAAGTAAAAAAATAATAAAGAAAGAGTGAATATATGGCTAAATTTTTTATTTCTAGTGATTTAATAAAAGAGGATAAAGTTTTTATAGATGGAGAAAATGCTAATCATCTTATAAATTCTCTTCGTTGTAAAATAGGAGAAGAAATAGAAATATCATCTGGTGATGGGTATGATTATATTTGTAAAATAGAAGAAATATCAAAAAATAGCGTTAAAGCTAAAATAATTGATTGTTTTGTAAATGAAAGTGAGCCTAATGTTAAAATAACTCTTTATCAAGGGTTACCTAAATCTGAAAAAATGGAGCTTATTATACAAAAATGTGTTGAGCTTGGTATAGATGAAATTGTGCCTGTAAACACTGATAGAGCAATAGTTAAACTAGTAGGTAAAGAAGATAAAAAAATAGCTAGATGGAACAAAATATCAGAGTCCGCTGCTAAACAATCTAGGCGTGGCAAAATACCTACTGTAAAACCTGTTATTAATTTTAGTGAGGCTATTAAGCAATCTAGTAAAAATAATTTAAACATTATACCTTATGAAAAAGAAAAACATAATGGTATAAAAAATATAATAAAAGATTTTAAAGGACAAAGTATAGGTATTTTTATAGGTCCTGAAGGTGGATTTAGTGAAAAAGAGATAGAGCTTGCTATCCAAAATAATATCAAACCTATAACTTTAGGTAAAAGAATTTTAAGAACAGAAACGGCTGGTTTTATAACAACAGCTATTTTACTTTATGAATTGGAGGCATAATATGATTTATTTCGATAATTCTGCAACAACTAAAGTGAATAACGAAGTTTTAGAAGAGATTATAGATACTATGAATAATAATTTTGCAAATGCTTCATCTTTACATAGGCTAGGATATGAAGCAGAGCAAAAAATAATAAATTCTAAAAAGGCAATAGCCAATATTATAGGTGGAAAAGAAGAAGAAATATACTTTACATCTGGTGGTACAGAATCTAATAATATAGCTATTTTTGGAGTTTGTGATGCATATAAAAAATATGGAAATAAAATTATAACTACAAAAATAGAGCATCCATCTGTTTTAAAATGTTTTAATGAGCTTGAAAATCGTGGTTTTGAAGTTTGTTATTTAGATGTAGATAATAAAGGTTATATTAATATAGATAATCTTATTGATGAAATAGATGATAATACAATATTTGTAAGCATTATGTATGTTAATAATGAAATAGGAACTATACAAAATATTGATGAAATAGGAAAAAGAATAAAAGAAAAAAATAGAAATACTATTTTTCATACAGATGCAGTACAAGCTTTTGGTAAGCTTAAAATAAATGTAAAATATATAGATTTAATGAGTGTTAGTGGTCATAAAATTCACGCACAAAAAGGCATAGGATTTTTATATGTAAAAAGTGGTACAAGGCTTAACAATATAATATTTGGAGCAGGGCAACAAAAGGGGTTACGCTCTGGAACTATAAATAATGAAGGTATAGTAGGTCTTTGTAAAGCTAGTGAAGTTGCCTATAAAAATATAGATGAAAACTTTGAAAAAATATCTAAAATAAGAAAAAAAATAATATCTTTAAAAGATAAAATAGAAAATATGTATATAAATGGTGATGAAGAAAATGGTATACCTTATATATTAAGCCTTAGTTTTAAAGATGTTAAAGGTGAAGTTTTATTACATTCTTTAGAAGATAAAGGTATTTTTGTTTCAACTGGTTCTGCTTGTGGCTCAAAAGGTAAAAAGGATTTATCTACTATACATTATGTAAATGAAAACAATATAGGTTCAACTATAAGAGTAAGTTTTTCATTTGACAACACATTAGAAGAAGCAGAAAAGTTTAATAATGCTATTTTAGAAATTGTACCTATGCTTAGAATGTATGTAAAAAGATAATAGGAGATAATTATGCAAAATGTTTTATTAGCTAAATATGGTGAAATTGCCTTAAGAGGTAAAAATAGGCATTTAATAGAAAATGCTCTTTTAAAAACTATATCTAAAAACTTAGAAAAAATTGGCAACTATTCTGTGTCTAAAGAGCAGGGAAGGGTGTTAATAGAAAGCAAAGATGAAATTTTTGATTATGATAAAGTAATACCTTTAGTTGTTAATATTTTAGGTATAACTGCTGTTTGCCCTGCTATAAAGCTTAATGATAGTAGTATAGAAAATATAAGAGAAAAAGCACTACTTCATATGAAAGAACATTGGACTGATAAAAACTATTCTTTTAAAGTTGAAACTAAGCGTTCAGATAAACAATATCCTATGGACTCTAGAGAAATATCAACAGATATAGGTGGTTATATTTTTAACAATATGGATAATATAACAGTTGATGTTAGAAACCCAGATATAACATTAATGGTTGAAATAAGAAACTATGTGTATGTTTATAGTAAACTTATAAAGGGCTTTGGAGGATTGCCTATTGGTACATCAGGTAAAGCTACTGTTTTATTATCTGGTGGGATAGATAGTCCTGTGGCAGCTTTTATGATGGCTAAAAGAGGTGTTTCTATTGAAGCTGTATATTTTCATAGCCCACCTTATACATCAGATAGAGCAAAACAAAAAGTTATTGACCTAGCAGAACAATTATCTACATTTACTGGTGAAATAAAGCTACATATAGTGCCTTTTACAGAAACTCAATTAAAAATATACGAAAGTGTTCCACCAGAAAAAATGACTATACTTTTAAAAAGAGCAATGTTTAAAATTGCTGAAAAAATTGCTATTAAAAATAATTCTCAAGGGCTTGTTACAGGTGATAGTATAGGCCAAGTTGCTAGCCAAACAATGCAAGCCATAGAGGCTATAAACTCTGCTGTAAAAGATTTACCAGTATTTAGACCTCTTTGTAGTATGGATAAACAAGAAATAATAGATGTAGCTAGGAAGCTTGGAACATTTGATATATCAATTAGACCTTATGAAGATTGTTGTACTATATTTGTAGCTAAACACCCAGAAACTAAGCCTAAAAAAACTATTATAGAAAATATAGAAAAAAATATTCCTGATTTAGATATACTAATAGATAAAGCTATTGACAATATAGAAACTATTATATTATAAAGAAGGTGTTAATCTTGCTAGATATATTAACATTTATTGTTTTAATTTTTAATATTTGTATACCGTTTGTAATAATTTATTTTATATATAAATTAATTAGATGTATAGATACATTAAGTTATAGTATACAAATGTTAAACAAAACATTAGAAGAAAAAAATAATAAAACTAATTAAAGAGTACATTTTTATGTACTCTTTTTTAAATAAAAAATTTTTATAATATTAAAACTTTTTATTATGACAAATAATCTATATAATACAAAGGAGGGAATCTTATGAATATTGTATACAATAAATTAGCAAATCATTTAATAAAAAACCAAGAAAAATTTTATAGATTATCTTATACTTATGTTAGAAATGAAAATGATGCTTTAGATATTGTTCAAAATGCAATGGTAAAAGCTTTAGAAAAATATAAAGATATAAAAAATATAGACGCTATAAATACTTGGTTTTATAGAATTTTGGTAAATGAAAACTTATTATTTTTAAGAAAAAAGAAAAAAGAAATATGTACAGAAGATAAAGATTTAGATGCTATATATTTTGAAAATTATAATGATAATATTGATATTTATGAAAAACTTAAATTTTTACCAACAGATACTCAAACTATAATTATTTTACATTATTTTGAAGATTTAACATTATTAGAAATATCAAAGATAACTAATATAAATATAAACACCGTAAAATCTAAATTATATTCTGGGTTAAAAAAACTAAGGGTAGAGTTTAAGGAGGAATAAAAATGAAAAAAATAGAAAATGCCAAAAATAAATATGATAATATTAAAATACCTCAAGAATTAAAGAAGATGACAAATATGTTAGTAAAACAAAACAAACCAAAAAATAAAATTAAATATTTTTATACTGCTGCGGCAAGCTTTATATTAGTTATTATTATAGGGTTAAATGTTAGCCAAACATTTGCTACAAGTTTTTCAAAAATACCTATAATAGGTGAAATTGTTTCTATTGTTTCTATATATGGCAAAAAAATAGATAATGATAAAATAGTAAATACAGAAGTACCAAAAATATCTTCAGATGATGAAAATGCAAAAGACACAACAGATAAACTTAATCAAGAAATACAAAATATTGTAGACAGTTATACAAAAGAAGCAGAACAACATATAGCAGAATATAAAGAAGCATTTATAGCAACAGGTGGAACAGAAGAAGAATTTGAGCAAAAAGATATAGTAGTTGATGTTTCTTATGATGTAAAATCTGAAAGTAAAGAGCATTTATCATTAGTTTTAAATGCTAATGAAAATTGGGTTAATGCTTACAATGTATCTTATTTTTATAATATAAATTTAAACACTGGTGAAAATATAACTTTAAAAGATATTTTAGGTAATGATTATATTAATATTGCTAATGAAAGCATTAAAAACCAAATAGAAGAAAGAATGGCTAAAGATGAAAATGCAATATTTTTTGGATATGGCGAAGATAACGGTATAGAAGGTTTTACAACAATAACAGATGAAACAAACTTTTATATAAATGAAAATGGTAACCCTGTAATAGTTTTTGCTAAATATGAAATTGCTCCAGGTTCTATGGGACAAATTGAATTTGAAATAGAAAAATAATCTATATAAAATCTATTTTTTGAATACAAAGGATTTAATTGTATAAAATAAAAAAGGCTGATTTGTTCAGCCTTTTTATTTTATAATAACCCACCATCTAATGTTATTACTTGTCCTGTTAAATAAGAAGAATTATCTGATGCTAAATAGTAAGCTAAATTTGCTACTTCTTCAGGTTTACCAAAACGCATAGAAGGTATTTCATCTATAAAAGCTTGTTTTTCTTCATAAGATAAAAAATTATTCATTTCTGTTTCGATAGCTCCACAAGATATAGCATTAACACGAATATTGCTAGGAGCAAGCTCTTTTGCTAATGCTTTTGTAAATGAATTAATAGCACCTTTGGTAGCAGAATATATAACTTCACAAGAAGCCCCAACATTACCCCAAATAGAAGATATATTTATAATTATACCAGATTTTTTGTTTATCATATTTTGACAAGATATATGAGAACAATTAAAAACGCCTTCTATATTAGTTTTTATAAGGTTTTGCCAAATATCTGGTGTAGCCATATTAAATAAGCCTATATGGGATATTCCTGCATTATTAATTAGTATATCTACCTTACCAAAAGTATTTTCTATTTTTGAAAATATATCTAGTGCTATATTATAATTAGATATATCTCCTTGCAAAGCTAGTATATTAGGGTTTAATTTTTTTAATTCGTTATAAGTATTTTCTAAATCATCTTTTCTATTAACACAATTTATAACAACTTTAAAATTATTTTTAGCAAAAATTTTTGCTATTTCTTTGCCTATACCTCTTGATGAGCCAGTAACAAATACTACTTTAGACAAAAAATTACCCCCTTAGCCTTGCTATTTCTTCTTTATATAGATTAGTTTTAGCATCTAACCAAGGTGTTTCTAATATAAAAATTTTATCTTTTAAATAGCTTGAATGTACTATATTATAGATAGCATCAAACCCTATAAAATCTTTACCTTTTGGATTTGTTTCATCTGCACCTAAATTTGCATGTCTATCTTTTTTAGCTCCACATTTATTTAAAGAACCATTTATATGAATTACTTTTACCTTGTCAAGCCCTATTATATTATCAAAATGTTTCATAACATTATCAAAATCATTTACAATGTCATAGCCACTATCGTGTAAATGACAAGTATCAAGGCATATACCTATTTTTTCTTTTCTATCTACTTTATCTATAATAGCCTTTAACTCTTCAAAATTTCTACCAACTTCTGAGCCTTTACCTGCCATAGTTTCTAAGCATATAAAAGGTTTAGTATTTTCTGTTAAAACTTGATTAAGCCCATTTGATATTCTTTCTATTCCATATTCGGCTGTTTTATCTGTAAAAGAACCAGGGTGTAGAACAATGTAATTAGAGCCAATAGCCGTTGTTCTTTCTATTTCTTGTTTTAAAAAATCTATTGCTAAAGAATAAGTATCATCTTTATATGATGCTAAATTTATAATATAAGGGGCGTGTACAACTATATCGCTTATATTATGCTTAATCATAAATTCTTTACCTTCTTCTATTTTTAATTTTTCAATAGGAGAGCGTTTAGTATTTTGTGGAGCACCTGTATATATCATAAATGTATTAGCACCATAGCTATATGCCTCTTTAGCAGCATTTATAAGGCCACCAGACATAGATACGTGAGAACCAATTTTCATATTATCTTCCTTTCTAAATATATTAATATATTTATTATATAAAAACTTACTTATTTTGTAAACTTTAAAATTAAATTTTAAAATAACTATTATTAATATTAAAAGACTGAAGATAAAAATCTTCAGTCTTTTAATATTAATCTCTTTTACCTAAAATATAACCAAGAAATAATCCTTTTACAAAAATTAATGCAAGAAAAACAACACTTAAAATCATTAATTTAGATTTTTGGTCATTAGTAACAAAAGTTCCTTTTGGAGAAGTTAGTTCTAATTGCTTTTTAAAAGCTCTATAATGTTTTTTAGCCATATTAATTACCTCCTAAATAAATAAAATTTATTTACTAATAAAATTATAACACAAAATTTATATTTTAAAAAGGAAATTTTTATAAAAAATTAAAAAAGTTAATGCAAAAACTTAAAAAATAGGGTATAATGTATGATAGACAGTTTATTATAATAAATAATATAAAGGAGATGATTTTTTGTATACAGAAATTAGACAACTTTTTAAAGAAACAAAAAAATATACTCAAGATGAAATAACAGTTTGTGGTTGGGTAAAAACTATTAGAAGCTCAAAAACTTTTGGGTTTATAGAGCTTAATGATGGTAGCTTTTTTAAAGGAGTTCAAGTAGTTTTTGATGATAATTTAGAAAATTTTCAAAAAATAGAAAAATTAGGTGTTGGAGCAAGCCTTATTGTAAAAGGTAATCTTATCGAAACACCAGAAAATAAACAACCATTTGAGATAAAAGCAACAGCTATTGATATAGAAGGAGAAGCTCCTACAGACTATCCTTTACAAAAGAAAAGACACACTTTTGAATATCTTAGAACAATAGCACACTTAAGACCTAGAACAAATACTTTTTCTGCTGTATTTAGAGTACGTTCTTTAATAGCTTATTCTATACATAAGTTTTTTAATGAAAGAAACTTTGTTTATGTTCACACACCACTTATAACAGGTAGTGATTGTGAAGGTGCTGGCGAAATGTTTAGAGTTACTAACTTTGATATGTTAAATGTACCTACAACAGAAGAAGGTAATGTAGATTATAGCAAAGACTTTTTTGGTAAAGAAGCTAATCTTACAGTTAGTGGTCAATTATCAGCAGAGGCATATGCTATGGCATTTAAAAATGTTTATACATTTGGTCCAACATTTAGAGCAGAAAACTCTAATACACCAAGACACGCAGCAGAGTTTTGGATGGTAGAACCAGAAATTGCTTTTGCAGACTTAAATGATGATATGGAGCTTGCAGAAGACTTACTTAAATATATTATAAACTATGTTTTAGAAAATGCCCCAGAAGAAATTAAATTCTTTAATGATTTTGTAGATAAAGGGCTTATTGAAAGATTACAAAATATTGTTGAAAACGAATTTGGTAAAATAACTTATACAGAAGCTATTGAAATACTTAAAAAAGCTGATGTAGACTTTGAATATCCAGTAGAATGGGGTATAGATTTACAAACAGAGCACGAAAGATATTTAACAGATAAAGTGTTTAAAAAGCCTGTTTTTGTTACAGACTATCCTAAAGATATTAAAGCCTTTTATATGAGATTAAATGATGACAACAAGACAGTTTCTGCTATGGACTTATTAGTACCTGGTGTAGGAGAGCTTATAGGTGGTAGCCAAAGAGAAGAACGCTTAGATGTTCTTACAAAAAGAATGCAAGAGTTAGGACTTAATGAAGAAGATTATTGGTGGTATTTAGAGCTTAGAAAATTTGGTGGAACAAGACACGCAGGTTTTGGTCTTGGTTTTGAAAGATGCGTTATGTATCTTACAGGTATGTCTAATATTAGAGATGTTATACCATTCCCTAGAACTGCTAAAAATGCAGAATTTTAATATTTAATAATTATAAAATTAACCTTAATTTTTAATTAAGGTTAATTTTATATAAGGAGGTTAAACTATGAAAAAGCCTTATGAAACAATAGAAAGTAAAAATGTTTTTAATGGCAAAATAATAAATGTTAATGTAGATACTATATCTCTGCCAGATGGTAATGTTGCTAAAAGAGAAGTTGTTATAAGAGGTGATGCAACAGCTGTTGTACCTATAGATGAAAATGGAAATGTTATTCTAGTAGAACAATATAGACACCCAGCAGGAGATATGGTGTTAGAAATACCCGCAGGTATGTTAGAAGAAGGAGAAGACCCTAAAATTTGTGCTATTAGAGAGCTAGAAGAAGAAACATCTCTTATAGCTAAAGATTTAATTCATATTACTACTATGTATCCTACAGTTGGTTTTTGTACAGAAAAATTACACATATATTTAGCTAAAAATTTATCACAAGGCAGCTTTAATTTTGATGATGATGAATTTATAGAAGTAAAAAAACTACCTTTAGAAGAAGCTATTAATATGATATATAGTGGAAAAATAATAGATGCTAAAACTATAATAGGACTTTTAGCTTGCAAAAGATTTTTATAAATATATAGGAGGTAAAATATGAGTTTATTTTTAGGGCCAATACATTATTGGTTATACAATAAAATAGATTTACAAAATAAAATAGTAAATAATATTATAGAAGTTTTAAATATTAAAGAAATATCATCTATATTAGATGAAAAATTTGGATATTTAGAAAATAAGCCTTTAGAAGATATGATTAATACAGAAAATATACACGGTTGGTTACAAGAAAAAGTTGATGTAGTAGAAAATAGATTAGCATACACAGTAAAATATTCATTAGAAAAAGATAATAATAATCTACAAAAAATAGAAAATATATTTTTTGAGTTTGGTAAAAATATTAATATTGAAGGTGATATAAATGATGCTACAATAATATTTAAAGCTATTGAAGATAATCTTTTAGATGGTATGCCTTGTGATAGAGCTAAAATAGTTATTAATAAAGATTATGATAAAGTTAGCTTTGAAAAGAATATTTGTGTACATCAAAAATACTGGGATAATATAGGTGTTGATATTAATATTTACTATAATCTTATAAATAAATTTATAGATGGGGTTTTATGTAAAACAAGATTTAATATAAAAAAAGAAGATAATATATATATAATATTTTAAATAATAAACTATAAAAATACAACTAAATTGTTAATTATAGCATTTTAGTTGTATTTTTATACAAAATAGTTGTTTAATTTTATCTAATCTTGTATAATTTAATATAAAACAATAGGTTTATTATGAAAATTATTAGTTTTATATAAGGAGTAAAAAATGGATTTAATATATATTATAGTAATTATTATTTTAAGTATATGTATTATTAAAGAGCAAAATAAACTTAAGAATATAGAAAGAGGGCTAAATGATTTATTTCAAAAAAAATATATAGATTTTAAACATTTTAAAATAATGGATATTTTAATAAAATATTCTAAATATACCTCAAACTATTTATTTTATAATATAGAAAAAATTATTTTAAATAATCCATTTATAAATAATGATAAAAATAAAGAAGAAATAAAATTAAATATAGAAAATCAAGATAAAAAAATAATTGAAGAAAATGAAATTAGTAAAAATATAAATGTAGATAATAAGTCTGGTGAAAATATAGATACAAAAGAAGAGAAAAGAGTTTATATTGAACCACAAAATACATATATAAAAGAAAGTATTCAACCGGAATTATCATATATAAAAGAGTCTAATATAAAAAATAATAAAGATTTAAATAAAAAAGAAATAGATTTTGCTAAAATATTGTTAGTTTTAGGTACTATATTTATATTAACATCATCTATCCTATTTGCTACTACTAATTGGAAAATAATGTCTAGTAATGTAAAAATACTTACACTTTTTATTTCAGGTATTTTACAAGTTTTAATAAGTATCTTTTATTATAAAAAGCTTAAAATAAAAAATATTAGTTTAGCATTTTATATATTAGGTACTACCATTCTATCATTAACTGTTTTATCATTTGGGTATTTTAAGTTAGATTATAATGTTAATTTAAAAAGTTGGTATTTAATTTTATCTATATTTTTTATTTGTTTGTTAGTATTTCAGTTTATAGGGCTAAAAATATATAAATATCTAGTATTTCAATGGGGGTATTTACTATTTTCAGATTTAGCATTATTTTTTATAATAAAAACAATTATAAATGATAATAATATAGCTATATTAGCTTTATCTATATATGGTTTAATTTTAATGCTAACTAGTAAAAATATTGATAAAAAAGATTTAGAAAAAGATGAGTTTATACATAAGAAAACAAATAATTTTATAAAATTTTCTAAAGTAAATATAATTTTTATTATATTAATATTTATAGTATTAACAAATTCTACTATACTTAGCATTATAACGGCAATTATTATTGCTATAAGTATATTTACTTTAAAAATGTATAATTTAGATGATTTTTATAGCCTTATATCATTTACAGTATTATTATTTGCTACTTTATTAAAAATAAGCCAAGATAGTAATATTTCTATTATAATTTACTTATCTTCAGCACCATTAATTTTATCAATATTAAATATGCTAGACTTATTTTCTAAAAAGCATATAAAAATAGTTAGTAATATAATACTTTTTATAACATTGGCTATATTCATTTTAAGTAATATTAACATTTTTATTTTAACACCAAGTATATATGATATAATTTCTATTATTGTTTTAATAGTATCATTTAATTTAAGTATAAGTAAAATAGATACTAAAATAAATTTTTATATAAATCCATTTTTAGTATTTTTACTTATCATACAAATTAATAGATATTTACAAATATTATTAAAAAATAATAATATTTATTTAGTATTTTTTAATGCATTTATTGTGTTTTTAGTATATTTTATACATATAACATTTAAGAAAAATAATAAGTATATATTAAGAAATTATATATCAATTTCTGTTTTTCCAATATATTTATTCTTATTAGGTGTATTTTATTATATAATAAATATGTATGATTATAGTATTATATGTTTATTATTTACATCAATTATATTTATACTTAATAGCATATTAAAATATAATACCTATAAAATAAATTACGTTTTTAGTTCATTATTTTCTTTAACATCAATTATATTTATACTTAATTTATATAGTAAATTTAATATAGATTTTATATTATACTTAATTTTTATAATTATAATGCTTATTATTTTTGAAAGCTTTAATAATGGTAAAAAAATATATAATATTATAAAATGTCCAATAAATATTACATATTGTATTTTAGGGGAAATATACATTATAATACATTATTTATTATATTTATTAGATTTTAATAATACAATAAATTATAATATAATTATATTAGCTTTTTTAATTAGCTTATTAATATTAGTTATTTTATATAAAAAACTAAAAAAAGATATATTCAATAAGCAAGATAATATTTATAGTATAAGCTTTATTCTTTCTGTATTTTTAGGAAGTTTTACTCCTATTATTGTATTTAATAATGAATATACTTATATTGTACAAATAATAATCTGTATAATGGTTTATTTATTAATAAATATACTGCCTAAAAAAATGAAAAACATATTATATAATGAGTATTCATTGAGTATGATAGGCTTTACAATTTTTTATAACTTATGGTATATTTTAAATTATTTTAATAACCCTAAAAACTTTTATGTTAATATAATAATAACAATTTTATTTATTGGTATTTATTTATTAAGATATAATAAATTAATTGAAAATATAAAGTATATACTTACCATATTTATTTCATTTAATATTATGTTTATAGGTGTATACTTAAAAGACTATATATACGCAATAGAAAATATATTTTTATTATATTTCATAGTTATAATATTATTTAACATAATTTTAATTAACATAAAAGATTTATATGTTAAATTAAATAAATTTATAAAAGTTTTTAATATTATATTTTTAATAGTAAGTATTTACCTTATAAAAGAGGTTGATAATTATAAATATTTGCTATTAAATATAGTTCCGTTATATTATTTTATACAATTAATAAAAGAATATAAATTAGGCAAAATAAATAATAGGTTAAATATACATTTATTTATATT
>CALWSN010000105.1 GCA_944384215.1 uncultured Clostridia bacterium
ATATGACCATCTGAATAAGCTTCTGCTGTTGAAGCTATATCACTTCTTTTAATATCTCCTATAATAATTAGACCTTTTTCTTTAGCATATTCAATAGTTTTTAAATATGCCTCCATACCTTCTATACCATATCTTTCATACATTGCTATTTGTGGTTTAACAGCTGGTATAAGGTCGTAAATTTCATCTATTATATATTTATTAAAATCATACATAGCCTCTGATGCTGCTTTTAAACTATGTCCATATTTTTCATATTTTTCTTCTATAATAAAGCTAGGTATATAGTCTAACCTTGGGTCTAACCCTACAACAGTAGGGTTGCCTGTTTCTTTTATTTTGTCTATAAGTTTATCAATAACCACTATTTAAACTCCTCTCTAAGTTGTCCATTTTCAACTATAACTTTACCATTTACTAAAGTATATAAAACTTTTCCTGTTACTTCTCTATTGTTAAAAGGACTATTTTTACCTTTAGATGCAAAGCTTTCTACATTTACTTTATATTTAACATTAGGGTCTATTATAATAATATCTGCATTAGCTCCTACTGATAAATGTCCTAAATCTTTTCTTCTTAAAACTTTTGCAGGGTTTTTAGTAAACTTTTCTATCATTTTAGAAGGTGTTAAAACACCTTTTTCTACAAGTTCTGATATGCTAAGACTAAGAGCTGTTTCAAGCCCAACAATACCATTTAATGCACGCTCAAACTCACAATTTTTTTCATCTATATGATGTGGTGCGTGGTCTGTTGCTATAACCTCTATTGTATCATTTTTTAAAGCTTCTATAATAGCTGCTCTATCTTGAATACTTCTTAAAGGTGGGTTCATTTTAAAGTTTCCGTCATAATCTGTAATATCTTCATCTACAAGTGTAAAATGATGAGGAGTAGCCTCTGCTGTAACTTTAGAGCCTCTAGCTTTAGCTTCTTTTATTAAATCTACCGCACCTTTTGTACTTATATGACAAAGATGTATAGGTGCTTTTAAGCTATCTGCTAATATAATATCTCTTGATACTATTACATCCTCACTATCGTTAGATATACCTTTTAAACCAAGCTTTGTAGCAGTATCTCCAGCATTCATACAACCACCAGCTAAAGTTACATCTTCACAATGAGAAAATACAGGTATGTTAAACATTTCTGCATATTTTATAGCAGTTTTCATAAGTGAAGCATTTTCAACTGTAAAACCGTCCTCAGATATAGCACAAGCCCCTGCGTTTGCCATTTTACCTATATCGGCAAGGCTTTCACCTTTTTGTCCTACTGTTATAGCTCCAACAGGTAAAACTTTACAAACTCCTTCTCGTTCTGCTTTCATTTTTATATATTCTACTAAAATTTCATTATCTGTAACAGGCTTTGTGTTTGGCATACAACAAATAGTAGTAAAACCACCCATAACAGCACTTCTTGTACCAGTAGCTATTGTTTCTTTATGTTCGTAACCTGGTTCTCTAAGGTGAACGTGTAAATCTATAAGACCAGGAGCAACCCACATATTACTAGCATCTATTATTTTGTCTGCATCATCTGTTATATTTTGTGTTATTTTAGCAACAACACCATTACTTACTAACACGTCCATTTTTTCATCAATATTATTAAATGGGTCAATAAGTCTACCATTTTTTATTAATATTTTCATATATTATTCTCCTTGTCTTAAATATATTATCTGTTTTCTAATAATAATTTTAAAATAGCCATTCTAACTGCAACGCCATTTTTAACTTGTTCATTTATTATAGAACTTTTACCATCTATAACTTCTGTGCTAAGCTCTACACCTCTATTTACAGGGCCTGGGTGCATAATAGTAACATCTTCTTTAGCAAGGTTTAGCATATCTTGTTTAAGTCCAAAAAATTGATGATATTCTCTAGTATTAGGAAATGGCATTTTCTTTTGTCTTTCAAACTGCACCCTAAGACCCATTATAACATCAGCATTTTTAATTCCTTCTTCTATACTATTAACAACTTTAACATTTTTAGCTAAAGTTTCCATATTTTTAGATACTAATGTAGAAGGCCCTGCAAGTGTAACATTCGCGCCAAGTTTTGTAAGTCCAAAAACATTACTTCTAGCCACACGACTATTAGCTATATCGCCTATTATAGCAACATTAAGGCCTTCAATTTTACCTTTTTCTTCTAATATACTATACATATCTAAAAGAGCTTGAGTTGGGTGCTCATTGCTCCCATCTCCTGCATTTATAACACAAGCATCAACATTTTTAGCAAGTAAATGACTAGCTCCTGTTAAAGAGTGTCTAATTATCATAGCATTTATCCCCATTTGGTCTAATGTAACACCTGTATCTATAAGGCTTTCACCTTTATTAACACTACTTGTAGCTATGCCTAAATCTTCTGGCTTTGCCCCTAAATAATCGGCTGCTAACATAAAAGACATTTTTGTTCTTGTGCTGTTTTCATAAAATAATGTTACAACACTTTTATTTTTTAACTCTTCACTTCTAAGAGTAGCATTATCTATTTTTTTCTTCATATCTTTAGCAGTATGTAATATAGATAAAATTTCGTCTTGTGATAAAGATTTTATCTCTAATAAATCTTTTCTTTTTAACATAGAAAGCCTCCTAAAACAATGTAATTGTCCAAAAAAAAAGCAATAAACTGAGAAAATAAAAATACTCAACTATTGCTTATAAAATATAACAAAGATTAAATAAAAGAATAGAAATAATAATAAAGACATTTTTTATCTTTAATAAATTATTCATATCTATCCCTCCTTAAAATCTTCTAAACTCTTAATTTGCTTTTAAAATTTTATCATTACAGAAGGCTTTTGTCAACAATTTTTTTTAAAATATTTAATGTTTGTTATTATTACATATATTTTTACTAATTTAATAGTATATTTTTAATATTAATTATATTGATTATAAATCTATTTTTATTGTAAAATATGAATAAAGTAAATTTTTAGAAAGGAATCTTAGTTATGATTATAAGACAATTAACAATTTTATTTTTTATTAGCTTTTTAAGTGAAATAATATCTAACTTTTTACCTTTTACGTTTCCTGCTAGTTTAATGGCTATGATTATTTTATTTATACTATTATCTACAAAGCTATTAAACATAAAATATATTCAAAATGTTGGAGAATTTTTACAAAATCATATAGCTATATTTTTTATACCTCCAGCAATTTCATTAATAGATGAATTTGATACTATAAAAGATAAATTATTTCCAATTTTATTTATTAGTTTTGTAAGCTTCATATTAACATTTTTAGCAACAGCTTATAGTGTAAAATTAGTAATAAAAATACAAGAAAGGATACAAAAAAATGGAACAAATATTAAATAGCCCTCTTTTTGGAATTAGCATTACTTTAATAGCTTTTGAAATAGGTGTAATTATTTATAAAAAAATTAAATCTCCTTTTTGCTCCCCTTTTATTTTATCTATAATATTTATAATTAGCTTTTTATTAATATTTAATATACCATCTAGTAGTTACCAAAAAGGTGGAAATATAATAAATATGCTGCTTACTCCAGCAACATCTGCACTTGCTATATCAATGTATCATAAAATTAAAATAATAAAACATAATTTTTTTCCTATTATAATAGGTACATTTATAGGTTCTTTAACTTCTATAATAAGTATAATATTATTATCTAAATTATTTGGCTTAGATGATAATGTTGTAAAAGGTATGTTGCCAAAATCTGTTACTATGCCAATAGCTCTTGACTTATCTCAAAAAACAGGTGGTGTTACATCTATAACAATAACTTGTGTATGTATATCTGGTATTTTTGGGGCAGTTTTTTCACCATTTTTAATAAAAATATTTAAAATAAATAACTCTGTTGCTACTGGTCTTGCAATAGGTACATCAAGCCATGGTGTAGGTACATCAAAAGCAATAGAAATAGGAGAAATAGAAGGTGCTTTAAGTGGTATAGCTATTGGTCTTGCTGGTATTATGACTGTAATAATATATATGTTATTGTAATTATGCAAATAAACTTTATTATATCTTTTTATATTTATATATATATATTGACATTTTTTTTACAATAATATATAATATTTTTAGCATATTTTAATATTATTATAAAAGAGGTATATAATGATAACATTAAGCACACTTTACAAGGATAAACAAAATTTTAAAGACTTTTTAAAAAGTAAAAGTTTTAATTTTAATAAACATTGTCTTATTAGAGTGTATACTGCTATTTGTGCACCTAATGAAATAATGACAATTGTTAATAGTGTTAAAGAGATTATCCCTAACTCAAGCCTTATAGGTGGTAGTTGTAGTGGTGTTATTTTTAATGGGGAACAGTTCGATACTGAAACTTTAATTATTATTGAACAGTTTGTTAATGCAGACATAAAAATTAGTAAACATTCGTTTAAAAATAGACCAGCTATATATGTTGCAAAAGAGATTAATGATACTATAAAAAATTTAAATGTACCTCTTATGCACATTCTATGTAGTGATTATTACCCAGACATAAGTGAATTTGTAGACTCATTCAATTCTATAAATTCAAACACAAGATTAGTTGGTGGTATTTTAGGAGAGATTCTACAAAAAAATCTTCCACCTTATGTTTTTACAGAAGATGGTATATTAGAAAATTCAATAGTTACTGCTAGCATAGTATCTAATAAACTACATATATTTACAGATGTTAATGTTGCTCACGAACCTATTAGC
>CALWSN010000106.1 GCA_944384215.1 uncultured Clostridia bacterium
AAAGAGCTATGGTGCCTTTTAGAAAAACAGCAGAAACTCTTGGAGCTACTGTTGAATGGAACAAACAAACAGAAACGGCTACTTTAAGAAAAGGTGATAGAGTAGTAGTACATACTATGCGTACAAACATTGTAACAGTTAATGGCAAAGCTTCTACTTTTGATACACCTTCAGCTGTTATAAAAGATAGAACAATGATGCCAGTTAGAATGCTTAGCGAAGCTCTAGGCAACCCAGTAACTTGGGACAATGCTACGAGAACGGTAAATATTGTAGCAGATGAGCCTACTGTTGTAAGTATTATACCAGAAAAAACAACTGTTAATAGTGGTGAAAAAATTAATATTGCTGTTACAACAAGCTCTACAACAGATAGAATAAAAATTATAGATGTAACAGAAAATGGTAGTGTTGTTGCAGAGGCTAATACATATAGTACTAATGCAGACGGTACAAGATTATTTTCAGTACCTTGGACACCAAATGTTGCTAAAAGTACATTTAAAACTTTAAAGGCTGTTCCTGGTAATTTAACTACTTATAATGAGGCAGATAGTGCTTATAAAGTTTGTGCTATTAGTGTAAATGCTGATACTAAACCTAAAATTACATCTTTTACATCTGATAAAAGAGATGTAGGTAGAGGTGACAAAATAAAATTAACTATTGAGGCTAATGGCAATACAGATAGAATAAAAATTGGTACTGAAAAAGATAGTAAATTAATAGAATTAACTTACTATAAACTTGCAGAAGACAATAACCCTAACCGTAGAATTTTTGAAACAGAAATGACTATGGATGAAAGAGGAGATATAGAGCTTAGAGCTTATGCTGGCAACTCTTCTAATGGTTATGAATCTAGCTATGAAACATTAAAAATTACTGTTGGTGGAACAGGTAGTAGTAGCTCAGATGAAAAGCTTAAAATAAAAGACCAATTTATTTTAACAGATGAAATATATGTAGGTGAAACTGTAAACCTTGTTATAAAAACATCAACAGATATTGATAAAGTTGAAATTTTAGATGAAAATGATAAAATAGTTGATGAAACAAGATTTCCATCTATAAAAAATAATGATGTATATACTTGGGAAATGGATATACCTATTAAAGATAGCGGTAGAAATAGATTTTATATTGTAGCTTATAATAAAGATAAAGATAAAACAAGAGAAAGCGTAAGCTTTAGTGCTTCTACATATAGTAGCAGTGATTTAGTAATAGTTAATATGGAACAAAGAGATATGGGTGCTATATCTGGAGATACTGTTAAGTTTAGTATAAGAACAACAAGTCAGGCTGAATATATTAAAGTGTTTGATGGTAGCTCAGAAGTAACAAAAGTTACAGATTATTCTAATGACGGCTCTATTAGAGAATGGGAAGCAAGAGTAAAAGTTACATCATCTAATAAAGATAGCTTAAAAGTTGTAGCTTATGATAGAAAAGAAAATCAAACATCTTCAAAGTTAAATGTTTATTTAGATGTACAAGCTAGCGGTAAAATATATGATTATAATTTAAAAACATCAGAAGTTTATAAAAATGAATATATAAGAATAGATGTTTATACTAATAAAGCTATATCTAAAGTTTGGGTAGAAGATGACAATGGTGTTAGAGTAGCTTTAAGCACAGCATACGATAGTGTAAGCGGTGATGAATACACTTGGGGGCTTAAATTTGCTGCAGAAGAAGTTGGAAGCAGTGTAAGATATACTATATATGCAGAAGACCAAAATGGAAAAAAATATGACCAAACATTTAGAGTTCGTGTAAATAAATAATATTTTAGTTAGTCCCACCTTTTAGGTGGGTTTAACTATATTATGGAGGAAGTATGAATAATAATTTAACACTTATGACAGACCTTTATCAGTTAACAATGATGCAAGGGTATTTTGAAGCTAATATGCATAATAAAAAAGCTGTTTTTGATATGTTTTATAGAAAAAACCCTAGCAATAATGGTTATGCAATAGCTTGTGGGCTAGAACAAGTAGTAGATTATATAAAAAATATAAAATTTGACGAAGATACAATAGCTTATTTAAAAAGCCTTAATATATTTAAACAAAATTTTTTAGAATATTTAAAAGATTTTAAGTTTACAGGAGATATTTATGCAATACCAGAAGGTACAATAGTATTTCCTAACGAACCTTTAATAAGAGTTAAATCTAACATAATGGAGGCTCAATTTATAGAAACAACTATACTTAATATAATAAATCATCAAAGCCTTATAGCTACAAAAGCCGCAAGAGTTAAATGGGCAGCAGAAGGAGATATAGTTATGGAGTTTGGGCTAAGAAGAGCACAAGGACCAGATGCAGGGGTATATGGTGCTAGAGCAGCTGTAATAGGTGGTTGTAATTCTACAAGTAACGTTCTTGCAGGAAAAATGTTTAATATACCTATATCAGGCACACACGCACATAGTTGGATAATGAGCTTTAAAGATGAGCTAACTGCCTTTAGAACTTATGCAAATATTTTTCCTGATAGATGTGTTTTATTAGTAGATACTTATGATACTTTAAAAAGTGGTGTACCTAATGCTATAAAAGTTTTTAAAGAAATGAAAGAGCAAGGTATAGAGCTTAAAAACTATGGTATACGTTTAGATAGTGGAGATTTAGCTTATATATCAGATAAAGCTAGAACTATGCTTGATAATGCAGGGTTTAAAGATGCAAGCATAGCAGCATCTAGTGATTTAGACGAGAGTATTATTTCATCTTTAAAACAACAAGGTACTAAAATAAATGTTTGGGGTGTTGGTACAAACCTTATAACATCTAGTGATTGCCCTGCTTTTGGTGGTGTTTATAAACTTTGTGCAGAAGAAGTTAATGGAGAAATGATACCAAAAATTAAACTTTCAGAAAACCCTGACAAAGTTACAAACCCTGGTATTAAAAAAATATTTAGGCTATACGATAAAGCTACTAACAAAATTAAAGCAGATTTAATTTGTTTAGAAGATGAAACCTTAAACGAAAATGAAGATTTAACAATATTTCACCCTATAAATACTTGGAAAACAATGACTTTAAAAGCTAATGAATATTATATAAAAGAGCTTTTACAACCTGTTTTTGTAAATGGTGAATGTGTTTTTGAAAAAAGAGAAACTATGGAAATAAAAGAATATTGTGAAAAAGAAAAAGATAGTTTATGGAATGAGCATAAACGACTTATAAATCCACATATTTTACCAGTAGATTTATCTTTAAAGCTTTATAATCTTAAAAAAGATATGATTGATAATATAAGAAAAAATAAATAGTATATACATAAAAAACACCTTTTTTAAAAAAAGGTGTTTTTTATGTATATACTAGAAAATTATGGTAATAATAAATATAACATTAATTATTAAGGAGAAAATATTATGAACATATTAAAAAAAGAAAAAAATATATTATTATTATCAATATTTATAGGTACATTTATTACTGTAATTTTTATGTTAGCTACAAAAAGTTATTCTTATAACATACAAAAAGGTATTGCAGATGAAGTTATTAGATTACACGTTTTAGCAAATAGTGATGAAGATTATGACCAACAGCTTAAAATAAAAGTAAAAGACGGCATAGTTAAAATGTTAGAAAATGAATTACATAATAGTATGTCTAAAGATGAAACAAGAATTGTTTTATTGCAAAATTTAGATAGAATAGAAGAAAAAGCTAAAGAAATAATAGAAGAAAATGGTTATGACTATGAAGTTAATGCAAAAATAACATTTACACATTTTCCTACAAAACAATATGGAGATGTTGTGTTGCCTGCTGGAGAATATGAAGCTTTAAAAGTAGAAATAGGAGAAGCTAAAGGGCAAAACTGGTGGTGTGTAATGTTTCCACCGTTATGTTTTGTAGATGCTAGCGTTAAAGAAGTACCACAAGAAGAAAAAAACAAATTAAAAAGCGTTTTAACAGATACAGAATATGATATAGTAACAAAAGCTAAAAGTGAAAAAGATATACCTTTAAAAGTAAAATTTAAAATAGTAGAGATGTGGCAAAATAAATTTTCTGAAAATTGAAATTTATTTGTATTAAAATTTCAAAAATATATTGAATTTTATTTTAAAATATATTAAAATGAATTAAATTAAAAATAAAAAATCAAAATTGTATAAACTAATTGATTTTTTAATAAAAATATATTAAAATAGTTTTTACAACATAGCTTATAAAATAATTTTAGATATATATTAAATAATAGAAAGGGTGAAGTTTATGCATTATAGCTTACCAAAAAAACAAGGGCTTTATGACCCACAATTTGAACACGATAACTGTGGTATAGGATTTATTGCAAATATAAAGGGTAAAAAAAGCCATAATATTATAACAGATGCTATACAAATTCTTAAAAACCTTACACATAGAGGTGGGGTAGGTAGTGAAGAAGATACTGGTGACGGAGCTGGTATTTTAACACAAATACCTCACAAATTTATGGAAAAAGTTTGTAAAAATGAAGGTATAGATTTACCAAAAGAAAAAGAATATGGTATAGGTATGTTTTTTTGCTCTCATAATGAGCAAATAAGAAACAATACTATACAAAAGCTTAAAAATATAATAGAAGAAGAAAACCAACAAATTTTAGGCTTTAGAACAGTTCCTACATATAGCAAATGTATTGGAAAATCTTCTAAAGATTCTATGCCTTATATTATGCAAGTTTTTATAAAAAAAGAGGATAGCTTAAAAACTGAAGAAGATTTTGAAAGAAAGCTTTTTATAATATCTAAAAGGGCAGAAAAAGAAATTAGATATTGCCTAGACAATGACCCGTATTTTTATTTTACTTCTTTATCTTGCAAAACTATTGTTTATAAAGGTATGCTTACACCAGAACAAGTTGACAGATTTTATATAGATTTATTAGATTTAGATTTTGAAAGTGCTTTAGCTTTAGTACATTCTCGTTTTAGCACTAATACATTCCCTAGTTGGGAAAGAGCACACCCTAATAGATACCTTATACATAATGGAGAAATAAACACTATAAGAGGTAACGTTAATTGGATAAAAGCTCGTGAAAAAATGTTTGAAACAGATGTTTTTTCTAAAGAAGATTTATCTAAAATATTACCTGTTATAAATGAAGATGGTAGCGACTCTGCTATGCTTGATAACTACATACAAATGCTTACACTTTGTGGATATAGCTTACCTAAAGCTATTATGATGGCTATACCTGAGCCTTGGGAAAATGATGAAAATATGAACAAGGCTAAGAGAGATTTTTATGCTTATAATAGTTTAATGGGTGAGGCTTGGGACGGGCCAGCAGCAGTTGGCTTTACAGATGGTGATGTAATAGGTGCTACCCTTGATAGAAATGGTTTAAGACCTGCTAGATATTATGTAACAAACGATGATTATGTAATTTTATCATCAGAAGTTGGGGTTTTACCTATACAAGAAGAAAATGTTATTAAAAAAGATAGACTTACACCAGGTAAAATGTTACTTATAGACACTAAACAGGGTAAAATTATTGAAGATAGTGAGATAAAAGAAAAAATAGCTAACGAAAACCCTTATGGAGATTGGCTTAATGAAAATTTAGTATGTTTAGATAGCTTAGAAAGTAAACAAGTAGAAGAAAATGAAACTTTAAACTTACTTACAAGACAAAAAGCCTTTGGATATGTAAAAGAAGACATTGAGCTTACTATAAAAGATATAGTAGAAAAAGGTGAAGACCCAATAGGTGCTATGGGTAATGATGCTCCTTTGGCAGTATTTTCTGAAAGAACACAACTTTTATACAACTATTTTAAACAGCTTTTTGCACAAGTAACAAACCCACCTATTGATGCTATAAGAGAGCAAATTGTTACAAGTACAATAACTTATTTAGGTGGTGAAGGCAATTTATTAAAGCCTAATAGTAAAAATTGTAAAAGAATAAAATTAGATACACCTATACTTACAAATGAAGATTTTGCTAAAATAAAAAATCTTAATAATAAAGATTTTAAAGTAGCTAACATATCAATAGTTTATAATAAAGATGAAAAAACTATGGAAGAAGCTATTAATAATGTATTTAGTCAAGTAGATGAACAAGTAGAAAATGGTGCTAATATATTAATTTTATCAGATAAGGGCGTAGATAAAGATAATATGCCAATACCTTTACTTTTAATATCATCAGGTGTTCATCATCATTTAATAAAAACAGGTAATAGAACGAAAACAAGCATTGTTTTACAATCGGCAGAGCCTAGAGAGGTACACCATTTTGCACTTTTAACTGGTTATGGTGCTAATGCTATAAACCCTTATTTAACTTTTGAAACAATAGAAGACAACTTTGAAGATAGTAAAAAAGCTATTAAAACTTATGTGAATGCTGTTACAAAAGGTATTATAAAAGTAATGTCTAAAATGGGTATATCTACATTACAAAGTTATCAAGGTGCACAAATATTTGAGGCACTTGGTATATGTGAAAAAGTTGTGGATAAATTCTTTACTAATACAACTACTAGAATAGGTGGTATAGATTTAGAACATATTGAAAAAGAGGCACAGTTAAGACACAATGAAGCCTTTTTAAATGATGAAGACTTAACATATGGTGGTGACTACAAATGGCGTAAAGGTGGCGAATATCATATGTTTAACCCTCAAACTGTAACACTTTTACAAAAGGCAGTTAGAGAGGGAGATTATAGCATATATAAAGAATATGCAAAGCTTATGGATGGTCATAACGAAGGTTTATGTACTATTAGAAGTATGTTAGATATACGTTTTAATGATAAGCCTATCAACATAGATGAAGTAGAAAGTGTTGAAAGTATTGTTAAAAGATTTAAAACAGGTGCTATGAGTTATGGTTCATTAAGCCAAGAAGCACACGAATGCTTAGCAATAGCTATGAACAGATTAGGTGGTAAATCTAATAGTGGTGAAGGTGGCGAAGTGCCTGAGAGATTTATACCTATGGAAAATGGAGATAGTAAGTGTTCTGCTATTAAACAAGTAGCATCAGGACGTTTTGGTGTATCTATAAACTATTTACAAAATGCAGTTGAGATACAAATAAAAATGGCTCAAGGTGCAAAACCAGGAGAAGGTGGACATTTACCAGGTAAAAAAGTTTACCCTTGGATAGCTAAAGCTAGAAATTCTACACCAGGTGTTTCTTTAATATCTCCACCACCTCATCACGATATTTATTCTATTGAAGACTTAGCTCAACTTATACACGACTTAAAAAATGCTAATAGAAATGCTAGAATAAGTGTAAAATTGGTTAGTGAAGCAGGTGTTGGTACTATTGCTGTTGGGGTTGCAAAAAGTCTTGCAGATGTTATATTAATAAGTGGTTATGATGGTGGAACAGGTGCTGCTCCTAGAACAAGTATAAGACACGCAGGTCTTCCTTGGGAGCTTGGGCTTAGCGAAACTCATCAAGCTTTATTATTAAACAACCTTAGAAATAGAGTTGTTTTAGAGGCAGATGGTAAAATGCTTACAGGTAGAGATGTTTTAGTATCTTGTTTACTTGGTGCAGAAGAATTTGGTTTTTCTACTGCTCCGTTAATTGCAATAGGTTGTGCTATGCTTAGAGTTTGCCATATGGATACTTGCTCAGTAGGTGTTGCTACACAAAACCCAGAGCTTAGAAAAAGATTTAAAGGTAAACCAGAACACGTGGAAAACTTTATGAAGTTTGTTGCTATGGACTTAAGAGAGCAAATGGCTAGATTAGGCTTTAGAACAATAGAAGAAATGGTAGGACGTGTAGAAAAATTAGTACCTAGAAAAGTAGATAACTATAAAGCTAAAACAGTAGATTTATCTAGTATTTTATATCAACCTAAAGGTAGTGTATCTGATGAAGAAAGATTTTTCAATACGCCACAAAATCATAATATAGAAAAATCTTTTGATTATAATACATTATTAAAATTATGTGAACCTGCTATATATGAAGATAAAGTAGTTAATGCTAAATTTAGTATAACAAATGTAAACCGTGTTTGCGGTACATTGCTATCTAGTGATATAGCAAAAGTAAAAGGTGATAAAGGCTTAAAAGATGATACTATTAATCTTACTTTTGAAGGTTCTGCTGGGCAAAGTTTTGGTGCATTTTTATCAAGTGGTGTTACAATGAAAGTTTTAGGAGATTGTAATGACTATGTAGGTAAAGGTTTAAGTGGTGGTAAAATTATAGTTACACCTAGTGAAAAAAGTAACCTTGTACCAGAAGAAAATGTTATTATAGGTAATGTTGCCTTATTTGGTGCTATAAAAGGTGAGGCCTATATTAATGGTATAGCAGGGGAACGTTTCTGCGTAAGAAATAGTGGTGCTACTGCCGTTGTTGAAGGCATAGGTGAACACGGACTTGAATATATGACAGGTGGCAAAGTTTTAATTATTGGTAAAACAGGTAGAAACTTTGGTGCTGGTATGAGTGGTGGTATGGCTTATGTTTATAATGAAGATGGCAACTTTGAAAACAAATGCAATATGGAGCTTATTATTTTAGAAGAATTAAATAATGAAGATAAAGAAGATTTAAAACAAATGTTACAAAATCATTATAAATATACAAATAGCCAAAAAGCTAAAAATATGTTAGATAATTTTGATATAGAAATTAATAAATTTATAAAAGTTATACCTAAAGCTTATAAAGAAGTTATAGAACAAATAAAGCTTGCAAAAGAAGAAGGCTTATCTGATGATGATGCTATGATGAAAGCTTTTCAAAGTGCTATAAAATAGTTTAGTAAAAAACAACAAAAATAAGTTATAAAATACTATTTTTGTTGTTTTTTTAATTAATTTGTGATAATATTAAAAAAATAATAGTTAATAAAGGTGAAAAAATGGAATTATCTTATAGATTAAATAAAATAGCAGAAAAAGTTACAATAAATGGTATTATAGCAGATATAGGCACAGACCACGCATATATACCTATTTTTTTATATAAAAATGATAAAATAAAAAGTGCAATAGCTTGTGATATATCTAAAGGTTCACTGCAAAAAGCAGTTGATAATATTAATAAATACAATTTACAAAACAACATACAAACAAGGCTAGGCAATGGGCTTGAAAAAATAACATTAGAAGATAATGTGGACACTATTATTATTGCAGGTATGGGCGGTATGCTTATGATTGATATATTAGAAAAAGGTAAAATAATAGTAAATAGTGTAAAAGAGCTAATATTGCAACCTCAAAAAGACATTGATAAAGTAAGAGAATATTTACACAAAAATAAATTTAAAATAATAGATGATGAAATGTTAAAAGATGATGGTAAATATTACACTATAATAAAAGCTATAAAAGGCAATGAAGATAAATTATATAAAACAGAAGAATATATATTTGGTAGATTTGAAATAGATAGTAAATGTAAAATTTTAAAGGAATATATAGAAGACCAACTGTATAAAATGGAAATAGTTTTAAAAAATATAAAAGAAACTAACGTACAAAGTCGTATTTTAGAAATAGAAGATAATATAAAAATGTATAAGGAGGTTTTAAAATGTCTGTAAAATGTAGTGATATTATAAATATTATGGAAGAATATGCAAATCCTAACCTAGCAGAAGATTGGGACAATGTAGGTCTTATGGTGGGAGATGAAAATAGAAATATAAGTAAAATATTAGTAGCTTTAGATGTAGATGATAAAATAATAGATGAGGCGATAGAAAAAAACTGTGATATGATTATAACTCACCATCCTTTTATATTTAAAGGTATAAAATCTATAAAAGCATCAGACACATTAGGTTCAAGAATTATAAAACTTATAAAAAATAACATTTGTGTTTTTTCTGCACATACAAATTTAGATATAGCTATAAATGGTACTAACGACACCCTTGCTAAACTTTTAAATCTTGAGAAAATAGGTAATTTATTTGAAAAAGAGAACAGCAGCGTAGGTCTTGGTAGAGTAGGAGAGCTTGAACAAACTATACCTTTTAGTAAATTAATAGAAAATGTTAAAAAAGCTTTAAATTTAAATAACTTAGTAGTATCTGGTAGCTTAGATACACCTGTTAAAAAGGTAGGTATATGTACAGGTGCTGGTGGAGAAGTAGATTTTATGTTACAAGCTATATCTAAAGGTTGTGATGTTTATATAACAGGAGATATAAAATATCATAATTCACAAGTAGCTAACGATTTAGGCTTATGTCTTATAGATGCAACACATTATGCAAGCGAAGCAATTATTGTGCCTGTTATATGTGATTATATAAACAGATGTGCAAGAAGGCTTAATATGAACATAGAATGTATAGCATCTGATGTTAATGGCCAAACATTAAATATTGTATAAGGAGTGATTTTATGAAAGATATAAATATAAAAGTAAAATATAATAATAATGAAATTTTACAGTCAAGCTTTAAAGAAGGTACAACTTTATACAGTATAAAAGAACAACTTAAAGATAAGTTTAATTATCCTATATTTTTAGCAAAAATTAATAATGAAAATATAGAGCTTTTTAAAGAAATAAATGAAGATTGTGAAATAGAGTTTTTAGATATAACTAATAAACACGGATATTTAGTATATAAAAGAAGTATAGCTTTATTAATGATTAATGCTATAAGAAAAATTTTAGGTGAAGATACAAGAATATTTATAAAATATTCTATTAATCAAAATTGGTTTTGCGAAATAGAAAATGTAGAAATAACAGAAGATTTGCTTAACCAAATATCAAATTATATGTTGAAAGTTACAATAGAAAATAAACCTATTAAAAAAATGAACGTACCTACTAATGAATGTATTAAACTTTTAAATAAATATAAAATGTATGACAGAGCAAATGGGCTTAGCTTTGTAAGAAAATCTTCTATAAATTTATATAAATTAGAAGATACATATGATTATTTATATGGCCCTATGGCAGTAGATACAAAAGACTTATCTGGTTTTAAACTTATAAAAAATGAAAACAATAGCTTTACGTTAAATTTCTTAGATAGAGATAATCCTACAGAGCTTAATCAATATAAAAGTATAAAAAAATTAATAGATGTTTTTGAAGAATCTGCTAGATGCTCTAAAATAATAGGTGTAGATTATGCAGGGGCTTTAAATAATGCTATATGTGAAGAACGTATACAAGATATTATTTTAATATCTGAAGCATTGCAAGAAAAGAAAATAGCAAACATTGCTGATATGATAACTAAAGATAATAAAAAAGTTATATTAATAGCAGGTCCATCATCTTCTGGTAAAACAACTTTTGCTAATAGAATATGTATACAATTAAAAGTAAATGGTATAACACCTTATGTTATATCTTTAGATAATTATTATTTAAATAGAGAAAATGTGCCTTTAGACGAAGATGGTAAGCCAGACTTTGAATGTTTAGAATCTTTAGATGTTGAAAGAATTAATAAAGATATGGAAAGTCTTATAAAAGGAGAGCCAACAGAAATACCTAAATTTAATTTTATAACAGGTAAAAGAGAAAAAGGTAAAACTATAACTTTAAAAGAAAATGAAGTAATAATTATAGAAGGTATACACGGGCTTAATGAAAAAATAAGCAAAAATATTGATAAAAAAGATAAATTTAAAATATTTATAAGTGCTTTAACACAGCTTAATATAGATAGTCATAACAGAATATCTACAACAGATGCTAGAATTTTTAGAAGACTTGTAAGAGACCATTATTTTAGAGGTTTTGGTGTTAATAAAACTATACAAATTTGGTCTGATGTAATGAAAGGTGAGGTTAAAAATATATTTCCGTTTCAAGAAGAGGCAGATGTTATTTTTAACTCTGCATTAATATATGAGCTAGCCGTACTTAAACCTTTTGCAGACCCATTATTATATAAAGTTACAAAAGATGAAGAAGAATATAGCGAGGCTACAAGGCTTATTAAATTTTTAGATAGCTTTTTACCTATTAACTGTTTAGAGGCAATACCACCAAATTCTATTATTAGAGAATTTATAGGTGGAAGTTGTTTTGAACATTAAAAAAAATCAATTTTTTGAGTACTTTGTATTCAAAAAATTGATTTTTTTAATGTGAATAAATTTATGTTTTTTGTAAAAAATACTAATATTAAATATATTAAAAGGGAGTGATTAGTATATTTTATAAGCATAAACGTATTACAATATTAATACTTATTATAAGTATCATATGCTTAATATTTCTTATTAATATTGATAAAAAAGAAGATTATAACGGAACATTTGTTAAAGTAGGTGATAATATTGGATATATATGTAAAGCCTTTTAAAAAAGTGTCTTTATCTGAAGTTAAAAAAGTTTATTTAAAAGATATAGCAGAAGTTTATGCACCCAAAGATATTTTAAAGCAAGTAAAAAATGTAAAAGTAATGGAGATAAAAGAAGAAGAACAAAAAAATTATTTAATATCTATTATAGATATAATAAATGCTATTGATAAATCTATGCCAGGACATACTATAAATAATGTAGGTGAAATGGACACTGTTTTAGAATATTCACCAGTAAAAGAAAAGGATAAATCTTTTATAAAAAGTTTAAAAGTAATAGCAGTTACTATAATACTTTTAGCAGGTTCTTCTACTGCTATTATGAGCTTTCATTCTGATGCACAAATGTCTAAAGTTTTTGAAAATTATTATTATATATTTTTTAATGAAAGGGTAGAAAATCCTATGCTTTTAGATATACCTTATTCTATTGGCTTAGCAGTTGGTATAATAGTATTTTTTAATCATTTTATAGGTAAAAAGATAACAACAGACCCAACACCAATAGAGGTAGAAATGTCTACCTATGAGGCCAATGTTACAGATAATATTATAGATACCTTAAATGTAGAAAAAACAAAAGGTGGTAATAGTAAAGATGGAAGCTCTTAAAGGAATTTTAGCAATAATAATAGCTTTTGCATCAGGCATAATAATATCTGGGGCAGTTTTTGCCTTTATAGCCATAATAGGTGTTGTACCAAGGCTTGCTCAAAAAACAAGAACAGAAGACAAAATAAGATTTTATGAAGAGGCTATTATATGGGGTGGTATTATAGGTACAGCATCTATGATATACGATTTTTATATACCAATAGGAAAATTTTTTGCTGCTATTTATGCTGGTTGCATTGGTATATTTTTTGGGTGTTTGGCAGTGTCTTTAGCAGAAATATTAAATGTTTTACCAATACTTACAAGGCGTGGTAGGATACAAACAGGTCTTAAATATTTTATATTAGCAGTAGCTTTAGGTAAACTTATAGGTTCTATAATATATTCTAGAATACCTAGCTTTTATTATATGTAGGAGGATAGTATGGAAAAAACTAAAAAACAACAACAATTGGAGCAAGAATATCAACAAAGAGTAAAAGAGCTTTCACCTAATAGTCATATAGTTAGAGATTGTTTAAGAGCTTTTTTAGTAGGTGGTATTATTTGTACATTAGGACAAGCTATAACAAATATGTTGGCTAAATATGGTTTATCAAGAAACGAAACAGGTATGTATACCTCTATGGTGCTTATATTTTTAGCATCTTTATTAACTGGACTTGGTATTTATCAAAAAATAGGGCATTTTGCAGGAGCAGGCTCAATAGTACCTATTACAGGTTTTTCTAACTCGGTTACATCACCTGCTTTAGAGTTTAAAAAAGAAGGGTTTATATTGGGGCTTGGGGCAAAAATATTTATTGTAGCAGGGCCTGTTATATTATATGGTACACTTGCATCTGTTTTAGTTGGGCTTGTATATTATTTTGTAAAATATTAAGGAGGTATATATGGGCAAACATATAGGCAAACAATCGGCTATTTTTGATAAAGATATTTTTATAATAAATACGGCATCTACTGTTGGTAAAAAAGAAGGAGAAGGACCTTTAAAAGATTATTTTGATGTAATATTAGAAGATAGTTTATGTGGTGAAGATAGCTGGGAAAAAGCAGAGAGCAAAATGGTAAATGAAAATATGAAATTACTTGTAAAAAAAGAAAAGTTACAATTTAGCGATATAGATTATATATATGCAGGTGATTTATTAAATCAAAGTAGTGGTTCAAATTATGCTATAAGAGATTTAGGCGTACCATTTTTTGGTATTTTTGGAGCTTGTTCTACCATAGGAGAAGGTATGGCTCTTGGAGCTATTAATATAGAAAGTGGCGTGGGTAGAAAGGTGCTTGTAGGAGCATCTAGTCATTTTTGTGCAGCAGAAAAACAATTTAGATTTCCTTTAAGCCTTGGCACACAACGCCCTTTAACTTCTACTTGGACAGTAACAGGTGCGGCAGCACTTATTTTATCAGATACAGGTAAAAGTATAAAAATAAAAGGTATAACAACTGGTAAAATAGTAGATTTAGGCATAAAAGATGCTAATAATATGGGTAGTGCTATGGCACCTGCAGCAGCAGATGTTATTATAAATAATTTTAAAGACTTTAACATACAGCCAGATTATTATGATATGATTTTTACAGGAGATTTAGGGTATATAGGTAAACAGCTTACAATAGAGCTTGTTCAAAAAGCAGGATACGACATATCTAAAAATTATACAGATTGTGGCATAGAAATATTCGATAAAAATACTCAAGATACACATAGTGGTGGTAGTGGTTGTGCTTGTGCTGGTACTACCTTTGCAGGTATGATTTATGATAAGCTTAAAAAGGGTGAGCTTAATAGAATTTTATTTATACCAACAGGGGCTTTAATGAGCACTACAAGTATACAACAAGGCGAAAGTATAGCAGGTATTGCTCATGGTATAATGATAGAAAGATAATACTAAAGGTAATAGAAATAGATTTGAAAGTTATATAAGGTTGTAGAGAAAGTCTACAACCTTTCATTGAACAATAAGATTATTTTATGATAGATATATTGCATTAAAAATTGATTATACATATATTGCATTTTTTTTATAAAAATGGTATGATATATTGAATAAAATGATTTAATATAAAATGGAGGATACTATGATTAGAACAAGATTTGCACCTAGTCCTACTGGGTATATGCATATAGGAAATCTTAGAACGGCTCTTTATGAATATTTAATAGCAAAAGCCAATAACGGTAAATTTATACTTCGTATAGAAGATACAGACCAAGGCAGATTAGTAGAAGGAGCAACAGATATTATTTATAAAACTCTTAAAATGGCAGGAATTAGCCATGATGAAGGCCCAGATATTGGTGGAGAATATGGCCCATATATACAAAGCCAAAGAAAAAATGATTATTTAGAATATGCTAAACAATTAGTAGAAAAAGGTGAAGCATACTATTGTTTTTGTGATAAAGATAGATTAGATAGTTTAAAAGGTAATGAGGGTATAGCTAAATATGATAGACATTGTTTATCTTTATCTAAAGAAGAAATAGAACAAAAATTAAAAGATAATGTGCCTTTTGTTATTAGACAAAAAATAAAAGAAGGTAAAACAACTTTTGTAGATGAAGTGTATGGTGAGATAACAGTAGAAAATGAAGAAATGGAAGACCAAATATTAATAAAATCTGATGGGTTACCTACATACAATTTTGCTAATGTTATAGACGACCATTTAATGGATATAACTCACGTTGTTAGAGGTAGCGAATATTTATCTTCTACACCTAAATATAACCTTTTATATGATGCTTTTGGTTGGGACATACCTACTTATATTCATTTACCACCTGTTATGAAAAACCAAAGCGAAAAATTATCTAAAAGAAATGGTGATGCATCTTTTCAAGATTTAATTGAAAAAGGCTATTTACCAGAGGCAATAGTAAACTATATTGCTCTTTTAGGTTGGTCACCTTCTGATAACCAAGAAATATTTACTTTAGATGAACTTATACAAAAATTTGATATAAAAGGGCTTAGCAAATCTCCTGCTATATTTGATATAGTAAAACTTACTTGGTTAAATGGAGAATACATTAAAAAGATGGATTTTGATAAATTTTTTGAAATGGCAGAGCCTGTTTTAAAAAATGCTATAACAAAACCTTATAATCTTAAAAAAATAGCAGAGCATATTAAAACTAGAATAGGTACTATAAATGAAATAACAGATATGGTAGACTTTATAGAAACATTACCAGATTATAGCACAGAGCTTTATATACACAAAAAAATGAAAACAGATGAGGCTATATCTTTAGAAGTGCTTAAAAATATTTTACCTATTTTTGAAGCCTTAGAAAACTGGGATAATGACACTATTTATAGTGCTATGATGGACTTAATAGCAAAAATGGAAGTTAAAAATGGTATAGTTTTATGGCCTGTTAGAACAGCTTTATCTGGTAAACCATCTTCTCCTTGTGGTGCTAGTGAAATGGCAGAAATTTTTGGTAAAGAAGAAACTTTAGCAAGAATTAAAAAAGGTATAGAAAAACTTTCTTAGTTAAAGCTATGAAAAAATTAACAGAAGATTTTTTTACAAGAGATGCTTTAACAGTTGGTAGAGAGCTTATTGGTAAATACCTTGTTAGAGAAATAGATAATGAAAAAATAATAGTTAAAATAACAGAAACAGAAAGTTATTTAGGTGATATAGATAAAGCTTGCCACGCTTATGGTGGCAAAATAACAGATAGAACAAAAACTTTTTATATGAATGGGTCTACTATTTATGTATATCTAATATATGGTATGTACTATTGTTTTAATATTATTACAGATACTACCAATAAGCCTTCTGCTGTTTTAATAAGAGGTGCAGAGCCAGTAGAAAATATAGAAAAATTAAGTTTATTAAGATATAATAAGCCTTATAAAGAGCTTACAGTATATCAAAAGAAAAACTTTTTAAATGGTCCTGGTAAGCTTTGCAAAGGGCTTAATATAGATAAATCTTTTAACGAAAAAAGTATTTTATCTAATTATATATACATACTAGATAATAAAGATTTTGATACAAGCCTTGTAAAAACAGGTAAAAGAATAAATATAGACTATGCAGAAGAAGCAAAAGACTTTTTATGGAGATTTTATATATAGCTTGGAGTGAATTTTTAAATGGAAAATTTTAAAAATATAAAAAAATTAGGCATTATGGGTGGAACATTTAATCCTATACATTATGCACATTTATTTACAAGTAATTATGTTTTAGAAAAATATAATCTTGATAAAATAGTTTTTATACCAACAGGAGAACCGCCTCATAAAAGAGATATAAATATAGCTAGTGCAGAAGATAGATACAATATGACAAGCCTTGCAACAGAAGATAACCCTAATTTCTTTATATCTAATATAGAAATAGAAAGACATAAAACAACATATACAATAGATACTTTAAGACAGATAAAATCTATATGTGATGAAGATACAGAGCTTTATTTTATAACAGGCACAGACACAATAAACCAAGTGTATAGCTGGAAAGAACCTGATGCTATATTTGAGCTAACTAAATTTATTGTTACAACAAGGCCTAACTATATTTTAGATGAAAATACAGAAAACTTATTAAAAAAACATAAAGATAAAATATATATTTGTGAAACTCCAATGCTTGAAATATCTTCTACAAGTATAAGAAAAAGAATAGAACAAGAAAAAACAGTTACTTATTTGTTACCTAAAAATGTAGAAGAATATATTTATAAAAATAATCTATATAAAACAGATTTCTTTAAAAAATATGAAAAAGAAATAAATATTTTAAAAGAAAATCTTACAGAAAAAAGATTTAATCACTCTATGCAAGTAGCAAAAGAAGCTAAAAAACTTGCAATAGAACACAATATAGATAAAGAACAAGCTTTTTTAGCAGGGCTTATACACGATTGTTGTAAATGTTTTTCACTACCTAAAATATATGAAGCTTGTGAAAAATACAATTTTAAATTAGACGAAGTTTTAGAAAAACAGCCAGATTTAGCACATAGTTTTTTAGGTTATTACGTGGCAAAAGATATTTACAATATAAAAGATGAAAATATATTAAATAGTATAAAATATCATACTACTGGTAGAGCTAATATGTCTAGCCTTGAAAAAATAATTTATATAGCAGATTATATAGAGCCTACAAGAGTTTATTTTGAAGGCATATATACAGCTAGAGAGCTTGCTTATAAAGATTTAGACAAAGCTATGGAATATATATTAAAAAGTACAATACAATTTAACACTAAAAAGGGTAGAATAATACACCCTTTAAGCCTACAAGCATATGAATATTACAAAAATTAGGAGGGATAAAATGAACAAAGAACAAGTTTTTGAAGCTGTAAAAGTAGCTTACAAAGCATTAGATGATAAAATGGGTATAGATATAAAAGTAATTGATATAGGTGCTTTATCTCCTATTGCAGATTACTTTATTATAGCTAGTGCTAGCAACTCTAGCCAGTTAAGAGCTATGGCAGATGCAGTAGAAGAAGAGCTTCACAAACAATGTAATATACAAAAAACACATAGTGAAGGACTTCAAACAAAAAGCTGGATTTTATTAGATTTTAATGATATAGTTGTACATTTATTTAATGAAGAAGACAGAGAATTTTATAATATGGAAAGAATTTGGGCAGATGCAGAAGTTATAGACGAAAGCCTTTTAAAATAATTATATTTTAAAAATTTATTAAGGAGGTATCTTGTTGAGCAAAACAAAATTTATAAAACACGCCGCCATACTTGCAGTAGCTAGTCTTTTAGTTAGGTTATTAGGGTTTTTATATAGGCTACCCTTAACTAATATGCTAGGAGATGAAGGTAATGGTATATATAGTGCTGGATTTTATTTATACAATTTTTTTCTAGTTATGAGCTCAGCAGGGTTACCTGCTGCTATATCTAAAATAGTTTCAGAAAAAGTTGCTCTAGAAGAATATAGAAATGTAAAAAAAACATTTAAAATATCTCTTATTTTAGCATCAACAGTAGGGCTTATATTTGCTATTATTATGTTTACATCAGCTAGGTTTTTTTGTAACATAATAGGTAGCCCAGATAGTTATTATACTATACTTACGCTTTCTCCAACAGTTTTTATAGTATCTGTTATGTCTGTTTTTAGAGGTTATTTTCAAGGGCTTGGAACAACTGTTCCTACTGCCTTATCACAAGTTATAGAGCAAATATTTAATGCAATTTTTAGCATCTATTTAGCTTATTTATTAGTTGGTATAAGCTTACCTTTAGGTGCTGCTGGTGGTACTATGGGCACTGGTATAGGAGCACTTGCAGGTCTTATTTATATTTTGATAGTATTTTTAAATAAAAAAAGATATATAAATAGAAAACTATCTAAAAAAACTCATAAATACAGAATAGAAACAAATAGAGAAATAGCTATAAAAGTAGTAAAAACTGCTGCTCCTATTATTGCAGGTACTGCTATTTTTAGTATGACTAATCTTATAGATATGCAAATGGTAAATAGTAGGCTTTTAGCATCACAAGCCTTTACAGACAGTGAAGTAACTTCTTTATATGGTCAGCTTACAGGTAAATATGTAACCCTTACTACCTTACCTGTTTCTATATCAACAGCTCTTGCAACAGCTGTTTTACCTAGCATAGCTAGCAGTATGGTGCAAAGAGATATAAAAACTGTAAGAAGAAAAATAGATGTTAGTTTAAGGCTTACTATGATAATATCAATACCTGCTGCTATTGGTATGGGTGTGTTGGCAGATGAAATACTACTTTTATTATTCCCTAAATATTCTGAGGGTGGTAGTCTTTTAAAATGGGGAGCTTTAAGTATTATATTTTTAGCTCTTTGTCAAATAATAACAGGTATTTTACAAGGTATAGGTAAGATGACAACTCCTGCTAAAAATGCTTTAATAGGCTCTATTATAAAAATACCTATAAATTATTTTTTAATAGCTATACCTAGTATAAATATTATAGGAGCTATAATTAGTACAACTGTATGCTATATAATAGCTTCAATACTTAATTTTAGAGCGTTAAAAAGAGCTACTAAAATAAGACCGGACTATAATAGTATATTATTTAAGCCTACAATAGCATCTATTGTTATGGGGGTTTCTTGTTATTTTTCTTACAAAGGGATATTTTATATTAGTAAAAATAATACCATATCTACATTAATTAGTATATTTATATCTATGATAGTTTATTTAGTAAGCCTTGCGGTTATAGGTGGTTTTAAACGAGAAGATTTAAGTTTATTGCCTATGGGTAGAAAGCTTATAAGTATTTTAGAAAGATAGAGACTAATAGATTAAAATATCATCTATTTATTTAGGTGATATTTTTTATATAATATATTTATAATAAAATAAAAGGAGAGATTATTTTGAAAACAATAGGTCTTATAGGCGGTATGAGTTGGGAAAGTACAGCTAGTTATTATAAAATAATAAATGAAACTATAAAAGAAATTCTTGGTGGTTTACACTCTGCTAAAATATTATTGTATAGCGTAGATTTTTATGAAATAGAAAAGTGTCAAGCAGAAGGAAACTGGGAAAAAAGTGCAGAAATTTTAGGAAATATCGCAATAAAATTAGAAAAAGCAGGAGCAGATTTTATAGTTATATGTACAAATACTATGCATAAAGTTGCAGATAATATACAACAAAAAATAAATATACCAATTATACATATTGCAACAGCAACAGCAGAGGAGCTTATTAAAAATAATATTAAAAAAGTAGCGTTATTAGGTACTAAGTATACTATGACACAAGATTTTTATAAAGAAAAGCTTATAAAAGCTGGTATAGACGTTATAATACCAGATAATGATGATATAGAAGTAGTAAATAATATTATATATAATGAATTATGTTTAGGTATAATAAATAAAAAGTCTAAAGAGATATATATAAATATTATAGACAATCTATGTAAAAAAGGTGCACAAGGAGTAATATTAGGTTGTACAGAAATAGGATTGTTGGTAGATAATAATGATTTAAATATACCTGTTTTTGATACAACTTATATACACGCTAAAAAAGCGTCTTTTCTGGCTATTAAATAATTTTAAAATAAAAAATATCACAATTATTTTATAATTGTGATATTTTTTTATTTTTGAGAATATATTTTTTATAATCTATATTTTACTATATTTATAAGGAGAAAAATTATGGACAAGAAGATAGAAAAATTTTGTGAAAAAGTAGGGCTTGGTATAGCTATAAGTATAATATTAATAGTTATCTTATTTTTTAATATAAATGAAGTTGCTTTTGGTGAAATAATACTATATGATACTTTGCCTAACTATAAGATAAATGAAGATGTAAAAGATATATTTAAAAAAGATGAATATATAATGGTATCTAATATAGAAGACAGTAATATAGAAGAAATAGGAGATATAGAGATAATAGGTCTTGATGATATATCTTATGAACATGAAAAAACAGATGAAGAGGTTAAAAAAAGTACACAAATAAATAGTAACAATATAGATATTAAAAAACTTGAAAATTTAGATTATTTAAGACAAGAATTTTATATAATAGATGCTACAACAGGTATGTCTAAAGATTATTTTGATGTTAACAAATTTATAAATACTGATTTAAAAATAGAAAAAAGCGAAGATGAACCTAAAGTTTTAATTTTTCACACTCACCCACACGAAATGTTTAAAGACAGTAATGTAAATGATATAAATGAGGGTATAGTTGGTGTTGGTGCAAGGCTTGCTAATATTTTAGAAGAAGATTATGGTATAAAAACATTACATATAACAGATTCATCTTTTGATATGTTAAATGGAAGCTTGCAAAGAAATGGGGCTTATGAAAGAATGGAACCTGTTATACAAAAAGTTTTAGAAGAAAACCCTTCAATAGAGCTAGTTATAGATTTACATAGAGATGGAGTAAGTGAAAACACCCATCTTGTAGAAAATATAAATGGAAAGCCTACTGCAAAATTAATGTTTTTTAATGGTATATCAAGAATAATGGAAAATGGTAAACTAAATAATATATCTAATTTACCTAACCCTTACATACCTATCAATCTTGCTCTTAGTTTTAATATGCAAAAGGCTGCTATGGAAAAATATCCTGGTTTTACTAGAAAAATATATATAAAACCTTATAGATATAGTTTGCATTTAAAACCTAAAACTATGCTTGTTGAAGCTGGAGCTCAAACTAATACTAAACAAGAAATGTATAATGCTATGGAGATTTTGGCAGACCTTATAAATGATGTTATTTTTTCTTAAAAATAAGGAGAACTATATGAGATACATAAAAAGAAACTATTATAAAAATAATACAAAAGAAAATATTTTAAAATACATTATGATTTGTATACTTTTAGGCAGTATATTAGGGGCAATATTTTTTTGTTTTATATCTGATAATAGTGTACAAAAGTTAGATATGTTTATAGATAGTTTTATACAACAATTAGAAGAAAATAAAAATATTGATATTATAAATTTAATAGAAATATTCTTTAAAGATGTTAAATATTTAATTTTTATATGGTTTTTAGCCTTTATACCATTTGGAGAAATTTTTATATATTTAATAATTTTTTGTAAAGGGTTTTTTGTTAGTTTTACAAGTGCTATTTTTTTTAGTAAGTATAATTTTAGCGGTATAAATAGTATGTTTAATAGTTATATTTTAGAAAATATTGTTACTATTATTTTGATATTTTTTATATCTTATAAATCTATAAACTATTATAAAAATAAAATGAAAAAATCAAAAATTGATATAAAAAACTATTTAAAACATCTTTTTATTTGTATAATTTTTAATTTTATTATGTTTATATTATTTTATTATATATAAAAATAGTTTAAAGGGTTATTTATATAGTTAATTTTATCTTAAAAGTATTTGAAAATTAAACAAAAATATGATAAAATATATAGCAATGGTTATAAAACCTTTATGGAGGAATTTTATGAAAAGTAAAATCATTTTAAACATATTAATTGTTTATTTTTTAATACTAAGTTTAGTTTTATTAATACAGTTATCGTCTAAAAAAACTAATGCTATTGAGCCATTACCTAGTGAAATAACAGCTGAAGATAAACTTAAAAATTCTGTTGTTTTAGCAATAGATAGCCCTGTGGTTATTATAAATGAAAAACAATTTTTAATTGATGAAAAAGATTCTACATTAGTACCTACAATAGAAGATGGTAAAGTTTATATACCAGCTAAGCTTTTAGAAACTGCCTTTGGGGCAGATATTACATTTTATAAACAAACTAAAGAAACTATTATAAGGCTAGATAATAAAGCTATTGTTTTTTCTAATAATGGGACAAGTATAGAAATAATAGATAATACAAGTGAAGAAACAATAGATATTGACCAAGAAGCTAAAATAATAAATGATAGATTTTATATACCACTTAGAAGCTTTGCAGATATATTTGATAAAGAGGTATTTTATAACAATGATTTAATCATTATAAGCAGTATACCAAATTTATTTGACCCAATAGAAGAACTAGATACTTTAAAAGAGCTTGAAAAGCAGGTTAAACAATTGCCTATTGTAGGTAATAATGAAAATTTAAAATATATATTAAAAAACCAAGAAAAACATAAAGAATCAAAAACAGATTTATTAAATATACAAAATTTAGATACTATGCTACAACAAGATAAACCTGTAATTATAAAAAAGACTAATAATTATAATATTTATGCAACAAAAGGATTTATAGAAGTTTATTTTGTTACACAGGATAAAAAAGAAATATTTAGCTTTAAGGTGGAAAAATTAAATAATAATATAAAAGATATACAAATAACAAATGATAGATTTATTGTATCTTATGTAGATAACAATACTAAGACAGTTATATACGATATATCAGATAGAGAAAATATTAAAACTATGGAGATTATAGAAAATAATGGTAACTTTTATAAAAATATTATAGATGATAATAATTTATATATGGTATCAAAAATAAATGTTTATGAAGATAAACATAAATTACCTTATTTTGCAGAATATGTGTATGATAATGATGTTATGATAGATATAAGAGAACAAAACTTTAGTTTAGATAAAATATTTTACTTTCCAGATATGAATGACAGCCAATATACATTAATCTCTTATATTAATTTATATGAGATAGATGAGCCTTTATACAGTGGTGTATATCTAGGTATGGGAGAAAATATTATTATAAATAAAGATATGATATATGTATTAACATCTAACAATGATAACAATAATTTATATCAATTTAAAGCTACTTTAGATGGTATAGAATATATAGAAAGACAATTTATTAAAGGCGAATTTGAAGAATTACAAATAGATGAAGAAAAACAATTTATAAAAGTTAATTTAAAAGACAAATCTCTTTATTATGACAATGGATTAACTATAAGATAAAATTTAAAGGAGGACTTAGTATGCTAGAAAATAAAAAAGTTTTGTTTAGCGGTATGCAACCATCAGGTAGACCTACATTAGGTAATTATTTAGGAGCTTTTAAAAACTGGAACAGCCTACAAGAAGAATATGACTGTATATATTGTATAGCAGATTTACACGCTATAACTGTTAGACAAGACCCAAGTATGCTTAGAAAATATACTAAAGAGTTGTTAGCTCTTTATCTTGCTGCTGGCCTTGATAATGAAAAAAATACTATATATATACAATCTAATGTTTCTGCTCACGCAGAACTTGCTTGGATATTAAATTGTTATTCGTATATGGGTGAGCTATCAAGAATGACACAATTTAAAGACAAATCTCAAAAACAAGGACAAAATATACCTACTGGTCTTTTTAACTATCCTGTTTTACAAGCTGCTGATATTTTATTATATCAAACATCTGTTGTACCAGTTGGTGAAGACCAAAGACAACATTTAGAACTTGCTAGAGATATAGCAATAAGATTTAATAATATATATGGAGATGTATTTACTATACCAGAAATGTATATACCTAAAGTAGGTGCTAAAATAATGGGCTTACAAAACCCTACTAAGAAAATGAGTAAATCTGATGCAGATAATGAAAATAATGTTATTTATTTATTAGATGATTTAAAAGTAATTGCAAATAAGATAAAAAGAAGCGTTACAGATTCTGATAATCAAATTATATATAGTGATGATAAGCCAGGTATAAAAAATTTATTAAATATATATTGTGCAATAACTAACAAAAGTACTGAGCAGGCAGAAAAAGACTTTAATGGTTTTGGATATGGAGCTTTTAAAGAAGCTGTTTCAGAAGTTGTTGTAGAAGAAATAAGACCTATACAAGAAAAATTTAATACAATATTATCGGATAAGGCATTTTTAGAAAATGTTATTAAAGATGGTGCTAAAAAAGCCGATTATATTGCAAATAAAACTTTAAGAAAAGTTAAGAAAAAAGTAGGGTTTATTTAATTTATTATTTTTTAGAAAGGAGATTTATGGGGATATTTAAAAGAAAAAAAGAAGAAATTGGAGAAAGTATTTTACATTTAAAACCATCTACCCCAATAGAAATAACTTTAGAATACAATTATGAAATAAAATATTTTTATAGTAAATTAGTTGATATATTATCTGAAAAAGAAATTATTATTGCTCCACCAAGGTCTATAGAAGGAAACATAGTTAAGCTCTCAGAAAAACATAAATATAAAATAAGATTAAAAACAGTAAAAGGTTTATTTGAAAATGTTATGAGTATAAAATCTTATGTTGTGCAACATAACGATACTCTGTGGAAGTTAGCTAAAAAATTTAATACAACAATAGATGATATTGTTAGTCTTAATGATATAGAAAATCCTGATTTAATATATCCAGGGCAAAAATTGTTGATACTTAAAAAAGTTTGTTAATATAAGAATAAACCTTATTAATTTTTGTTAATAGGGTTTATTTTAGTTTAATACACTATAAGTTAAATACAATAAGAAAATATGATTTGACTATTGTCAATAAAGTAGATACAAAAATTTCAAAAAAAAATAAAAAGTTTACTTTATTGAAATAATAAAAGTTAAAAGTTAGTATTAAAAAA